>JBDLRS010000099.1:0-5428 GCA_039799965.1 Pseudomonadota bacterium | reverse complement strand
TCTCAATCGTAGTGATGACGAACTCAAGCGCCGTTCGATAGACGTCTAGTTTTTCATAGTCGAGCATACTGCTCTAGTTCGGCAGCGAAGAGATAAAGTTGCTCGTTCGGGTACGTTCACGTTTACGTGCACGAGCACGTTCACGTGCAAAGGGCGCTATGTATGAGCCAAAACAAGGGTTTACGTTACCTCTGTGCTCGTTGGCACCCACTCCATTCCACGATGAGCCGCAATTATGCGGACCGAGGCACTTAGCTAAAAAACAATCGCCCGAGCGCCGTGACTACCGGGCGGTCGGGTTGCAGAATCGCCCTGGTCTGCTCGTCGCCGATCTCGATCGGGGTCATGAATGTGGGGTCAGCGGCTCGGGCTAAGAAAGCGTACAACGCCTCGAGCGGCAGTTGGTCTTTAAAACAAAGATTAACGATCCGCGGACGTCTCGCCTTACTAAGTTCTGCCGCAGCGACCAACTCGCCACCTCGATAGAGACCGTAAAGGTTATTCCTGAGGCTAAAAAGCTCTGCCGGGATCGTCAAACTTAGCGGACTCGAAAGATAGAACGCGGCGGTTGCGTGCCGCGCCTGCGTGATTGCGCTCTCGTCCAGTAGGGGTTCAATGGTAAGCCCCTTGTCGTCTAGATGATACACCGAGGCGGCACCGCGCATCCACCGCTCTAACAGTTCCACTTGCCGGGTGGTAACACCTTGCCAGGCTGAGAAGCGCCGCGCGGTCCTCGTTTCAATACTTGTAATTTGGCGATAGCCAGCCTTCGTTGCACTGAGGTAGGTTGCGCGGCCATCTTTTTTATCGGCAACCCTTGCAATAAAGCCGCGCCTCTCAAGCTCGGCTAGTGCTATAGCCATGGTTGATTTGTGCACCCCTTGATAGAGGGCTAGCTCCGTTGGTCTATACGAATATGGATTCTCGGCGACGCTGAGAAGCGTTTGCCACTCAAGCGTATTTAATTCAGAACCCAAAGCTCGGCGACCGAGCAGACCAAAGGCGCGGGTCATACGCCGAATTCCGGACCGTAGTTGATGCTCCTTGTTTCGTCGAGCAGTATCCGCGACATTCAGTGCATCGGATAGTTCATGGAACGTCTCTGAGAGCTCGCGCAGCTCAACGTCCTTTATCCCAGATGCGCGATCAAATTGAGTAAGACGTGCATTACTGAGCTCATCAATTGAATTGAGCAATAGCTGCCCTCTCCTGGTCAACGAAAGTACACGAGCGCGTTTGTCGGTAACATCAGGCATGCTCGCGACAAGCCTTGCGCGAAGTAGTGAGGCTACCATCTTAGAAACCACGCTCTGTTCAAGGCCGATCGAAGCCACCAGTGAAGCTAGTTGCAGAGAGGCCGTAGCTCCTACCTCTACCAGGCAATGCGAGGCCGCCAGCGAGATATCAAGGTCATTCGGTCTATCTAGAAACCGATTATAACGGGGAAACTCCCGTATAGACTGATGAAACCGGACATGAAGCTGGTGTGTAGCTTGCTGAAGCGCCATGAGATTGAAAGCTAACTCATTACAGACGCACGGTAAATAGATACCCTACGACCTTCGCCGCGAGATTCTCACGACGAGAGGCGCACGTTTGGTAGTATTTTTCACACACCCTGCTCGGCATGAGTTTGTCCCCTTTGTATCGCCCCTTAGTTCATGCGATTGAATCGGCTCGGTCGTTGATCTCCGCGTCGCCCTAACTAGTCAGAGGTGCTAGCAGGCCTCTCCCGGAAGTTCAGCAAGTTGAATGAGGCTCTCTTTACGGCGAGGATGTATTGGTTTCGTCGTTCCGGGTCAGGCTCTGTTAGACAGCAATACGTGAGCCCTTGGACGGCAGCGTAAAACTTCTCTACCCTAGCGAGACCAGGTCGCATGGGTGGTTCTAACCCCTCTGTGGCCTGAATTACAGTCGAGACAGAGCCATTATTAGCAACTGCAGCTACAAATAGCTTTTGCACTATACCCTTCAGTAGTTCTTTATCCCTGATCACCTCTGAGAACCAGACGCATACATCGACAAGGTTCCACAACCAAATTCTCTCTTGTATTGAGAAACGAGAGAAGTCGATTGCCCAGCCCTCAATATAGCAGGTAAGTAGTTTTAACCTCGTAAGGAGGTGGTCGCTGATCACGCCCAGAATCACTTGATTGAGTTCATCAACCTTTGAATAATCCGTGAAGTTGTCAGGAGGTTTCAGAAGATGTCGAAATTTTGAGAGGTAGGTCTTGGCACACGTGCTCAGTGTGTCCGCTACGTTGTTAATCTCATATTCGGTTAAGTCGGTGAGACGTTCCGTCAGGGGGAGGTGCTGCGCTAAACTGAATTCCGTCGGGATTTCACTATGGGATGCGATAAGTTTACGCTCAGAGGAGCGAATGGCATCAAAGTCATTGGAGATGTCACTACGTCCAGCTACAGCTCGGTTGTAAGAGGTCAGGAACGACCGACGCCAGATTGCAATTAATTCATTAGCGCAATCAAGCTTTTCTGGTTCGGAGAGGCTGTGACCACAGGAGCCGTACTCAAAGGCTACAATCCATGATGCAATGTGCGCCGCGTAAAGTGGTGCAATTTGTAAGAGATACCTCTGTGAGCTTTTCTCAGAACGGGCGCTATCGCAAAATGTCTCTGAAGTACCGATTGGCATGATTACGGATGGAACCCGCGCAGCATCACTCTCGACCAGGAGGATCTCGCGTAGTGGAAAAGACGGTCGTTGCGCCAAGAAGTTAGCTACCGAGACGGGTCCCAAAAGCCGCAGGAATGCCTTTACCTGTTCCATAGTTAAGGTATCACGCCGGATTCGGTCGAGACGTTTTCCTAAGATATATCGTCGTGTCTCTACCCGTCCGTGGGACTCAAAGGGCGGAATATCCCTTCCCGCTTCCGGATTAAATCCTTCCATCCCTGCGGCCTGTAAAAGGCGGTTGTACAACCTTACCTGCCACCCTTTCGCGAAGTGCACCAACTCGGTAAGAACTTCAGGGGTAAACTTTGTTAATAGCTCTTTAACACGCTCCGACCTCCGATCCTTCCACGAATCCGGATTGAAGGGATCAACTCTAGTCACCACCTCATACTGATCCCCGCCTGGAGTACCAAAGAGAACGATGACACTCGTATCCTCCGGGTCACCAAACGCCTGGCGGTATCCCGGCAGATGAAAATCTTCCGTTAGCCTCCTCGTCGGCACGCACATGCAGAACCACGCAGATTCCCGTGCCTTGGGATACAGGCGAAAGATATCTTCAGCCGAGCGTCGCGTAGCATCATCAACATCGTCACTATAGCGAAAGTGCCGCTCGCCGTTTTTTTCATCAGTAACGAATCTACCGAGGTTTACCGGTGTTTCCGGGGTGTCGTGTCCCTCGACGAGGTTAATGTCGCAACCCTCACCCCGTAGGAGCGCTGCGTAAAGGGCAACTTGCTTTTGGTTGGAGGGGTCATCAACGTGAGCGATCGGATGACACTTAACTAGGAGGGAATCGATAAAAGATGATATACGACGACGGATCTCATCTTTTTGTAATGGCCACACATCTTGGTTGAAATCCTCTGCAAGAGAATCATGAAGCAACTGCAAGTTGTTTCTCACAGTATGATCAAACATTGGTGATTCACTCACCTGTTGGGTTTTTAGATCAACGAACAGGAGCTGCGCCTCCCGAGTCTGCCCGGTAGAGTTCCGTCGGTTGGGATCGATAATTTCGATGAGACTTTGAAGGAACGAGAGGCATGCTTCTCGTGTCTCGTAACGAGCAGGGGAATCTATATCCGGATCCTGGCATCGATCTGGTTCGAAGAGGTCCTTTCGAAGTTGAGTAATCGTCTTGTACCTTGTGCCAGTCAACGAGCAGAGGAAGAGGCCAATCCCCGGAATTATCTGAGTAGATCTTTTAATAAGTTGCACCCCTTCTCGGTTTGAAGCGTCGACCCGGTGAAGCTCGCCAAGCATCATCGCTATCTGGAGCCCCTCTTTTCCGCAAGGATTAACCGTTACCTTTCCGCCGGTTCGCCTAGCTGCACACTCAGCCATGCGAATAGCAAGGCGGTACTGAGCCAGAATCTCTTCTCGACGAGCTGGGTCTGTAAGAGAGATCCCCTCCAGTCGCACTGATATCCCGTCCCCGATTTGGAAGCCGGCCACCGTGCTATCTTGGATTAAACCCACGATATCGTTGGTAGAGCGGCCCGAATGTACGTCGGTGAGCATCTCCGGCAGCGGATCTCCTTGTAATGCCTCCGCGCATATGTCGCGCAAGTGGCCAGCGATTACCCTCCCATACTCCCCCACTGGGGCGATATATACCGTGCCACCAGAGCCGCTCACTCCTCGTTGCGCCCTTTGTATGGCGACTTTGTAGCAGTTCACGCGAGCCTGCACCGCTTCGGGGTCATTGAGTGCGACGTGAGGACTCTCATCCTTGATCACTATGATACAGTCATCCCCTTTGAGGACGGATATGACAGAGTCTCGAGGAGAAGTGCTGTGGGCCGAGATGGTCTGCTCGCCGCTTGAAGTGGCCTGCTGTAAATAGTCCGTTACTACGGCAACGGTAGGGTCGCTCATCTGAGCGTGCATCGCGTAGCTTTGCGTGTTGTGACCTATGACGATTATAGGAACGGGCCACAGTTGAAAATTAACTCGAACCGGTGCAACAGACCGATCCCCTACCGCTGGATCGTAAGTTGCAGGAGCACCGAGGTCTAAAATCACGACGTTCTGTTCATGACTGAGTGGTCGAGACGGCCCTAGGGTTTTGTGGTCGGTCGCCGGCATAGCCAGCGCTTCACCGGCAGGCGAACAATGGCTCTTTGAGGTGGCTTCTGCGCCTGCACCCAGCGACATAGAGTGTACTTCGTTGAAAAATGACAGCTCCTCAGGGTGCCATAGGAGCGTTCATCTTCTCAACCTTCGGGGCAAAAAAAGATAGGCTCATCGCATAGCGTACTCAACGCGGTAGGGGAATTCGGAACGCACGTAGCCTTCTGTTCCGACCAAAAAAGAGGTCGATCTTTGAGCACAACCAGACGATCCGTTCCGTTGCTTCCCTAACGAGAATAAGCCCCTCCCGAGCGGGTGATCGCAGCACACTGCACACGCAAGAGACTTAATCGGAGGTATCCGATCCGCCCGCTTCCTTTTTTGGCGGCGACCGTTTTCGCGGTTCCCTGCAACGAACGAGCAAAAATGACTCAGAAATACGATTAAATCATGCACGACTTGCGTAGGATATTCGAGTGTTGTCATACTCTAGCAGGGTGGTGAAAAATGATTTCCTGTTGCGCATTTCGATAGTTTACTAATTTTCCACCGGCATGCCGGACACTGAAAAATTAGTATTATGATTTTAGCCCGCCTCCGCGGGCTATTACTAATCTTCCACTTGGCCGTTTGTCGGGTATCCAAGTGAAAGATTAG
>JBDLRS010000098.1:0-17862 GCA_039799965.1 Pseudomonadota bacterium | reverse complement strand
GCCGAAAAAATCCTCAACGTATCTCAGTGGATACGCCTCCGGTTTTTTCGTCGTCTCCGCCTCGTTTCGTCAAAACTCTCAAAATGCTCACGACGGAACCATTTTTCACCACCCTGTTAGATGAGCGCGGTTCCGATTTTTTCTCTCGTTTAGGCTGGTTCGCGCAGATTTCGGGGTCATGTAACGTTCCTGGGATGGGGGGCGTCCGAATGGCTGGCTCTACATTTCAATGGGTTAGAGGAGAATTGGTGCGCGGGGTAGGATAAACATCCTTGGAATGAGTACCTAACGTGCTTACATTCTAAAGTGATGGGGACGGTGAGCGTTCCCGGTGTATGTCTTACTCACGGTCAAACAAGTGAAATTCAGAGATTACTACGAGGTGCTCGGCGTATCGCGGATAGCTTCCGCTGGGGAGATTCAGAGGTCCTACCGCAAACTCGCTCGAAAGTACCATCCCGATCTCAATAAAACGAAGGAGGCTGAGGACCGCTTCAAGGAGATCAACGAGGCTAACGAGGTGTTGAGCGATCCCGAGAAGCGAAAGAGGTATGACACCCTTGGAGAGAATTGGAAGGCGGGACAGGAGTTCCGTCCACCTCCCGGGTGGGAACAGGCCGCTCGATTCGACTTTGGTGGCGGTGGCCAGAACGGGTTCAGCGACTTCTTCGAGGCATTTTTCGGCGGTGGTTCCCCCTTTGGAGGGACCGGTGGTTTCGGTGGCGCAGGTGGTTTCACGGGGCAGTCCGGATTTGGAGGTAGTGGGCCGCGAATGCGCCGGGGCCCTGAGCCCGTTGAGGCCGAATTTGAGATCTCAATTGAGGATGCCGTTATCGGGGCGACCAAGCAGATTCAGCTTCGTGATGAGAGCGGCAAGACGCGTGGTATTACCGTGAAGATTCCGGCGGGCACAACCGATAGCACAACCATGAAGCTCGCCGGTAAAAAGGGGGAAGCGGATGTGTATCTCAAGGTGCGCCTCGCGCAGCATCCTCGTTACTCGGTGGTTGATCATGATCTTATCGTTCGTCTTCCGGTCACTCCCTGGGAAGCGGCGTTAGGCGCAAAGGTAGATCTTCAACTCCCCGATGGGAGCATCAAGCTCTCGGTGCCCCCTGGATCACAGAGTGGTGGCAAGTTGCGCGTTCGAGGTCGGGGCTTGCCGAAAAAGGGTGGTAATCGAGGAGATGTGCTGGCGGAGATTAAAGTGGTCGTGCCCACCTCGTTGTCCGACTCTGAGCGAGAGATCTTCGAGAAGTTAGCGAGTGTATCACGATTTAATCCGCGAAGTGCCGCGTAGGGCGTCGAAAAAGGAGATGATAGTGATTACGAGAAGGGTAGAGAGAAAATCAGCGATACGTTGAGGATTTTTTTAAGCAGCTCCAACGAAGTTGCCCTGTCCTCCGAAGCCGTGGCGAAGGGGGAAGAAAAACTATCGAAATGCGCACCAGGAGACCATTTTTCACCACCCTGCTACACGTAGAGGGCAGGGGTAACACTAAGGAAAAATAGCCGATATGGATCTAAACAGAGTCACTCAAAAATCTCAAGAAGCTCTTCAACACGCGCAGTCTCAGGCTGTTCGTCGTGGCAATACGGAGGTTGATGTGGAGCATCTCGTGGTGAGTTTGCTTAAGCAACATAACGGACTCGTGCCTCGGCTCTTCGAGAAGATGGAGCTGCCTGTGGAGCCGTTCCTGGCTGAGGTTGAGAAGGAGCTCGACAAACGACCGAAGGTCTCAGGTCCCGGTATTGAACCTGGGAAGGTTTACCTTACGCCAAAGTTGGGGCAGCTCTTCGTCAAGGCAGAGGAGGAGGCGAAGCGTCTTAAAGATGAGTATGTCTCCGTCGAGCATCTGATGCTTGCCGCACTTGAGAGCGATCCGAAGGGAACGTTTCGACGGATCTGCGCGACCTTTAACCTGACCCGTGATCGCTTTTTCGCCGCCCTTACTGTGGTGCGTGGAAATCAACGTGTCACGAGTGATAATCCTGAGGAGACCTACGAGGCGTTGGAGCGGTACGGTCGAGACCTGGTCAAGGAAGCGAGTAAAGGAAAACTCGATCCGGTGATTGGACGTGATGGTGAGATCCGTCGCGTTATTCGGATACTTTCTCGTAAAACTAAGAACAACCCGGTGCTGATCGGAGAACCTGGCGTTGGTAAAACCGCCATCGTTGAGGGGCTTGCCCAACGTATCGTTCGCGGTGACGTTCCGGAAGGGTTGCAGGACAAAACTATATTCGCGCTTGATATGGGCGCTCTCATCGCTGGGGCCAAATATCGGGGTGAGTTTGAGGAGCGGCTCAAGGCTGTTCTTCAGGAGGTGAAGAAATCTGAGGGGCGGATAATCCTCTTCATCGATGAGCTCCATACGATCGTCGGTGCTGGAAAAGCTGAAGGGTCTATGGACGCTGGTAATATGCTCAAGCCGATGCTCGCACGCGGAGAGCTCCACTGTATCGGTGCCACGACCCTTGATGAGTACCGTCAACATCTTGAGAAGGACGCCGCTCTTGAACGTCGGTTTCAACCGGTCATGGTTGATCAGCCAACGGTTGAGGACACGATATCTATCCTTCGTGGTGTTAAGGAGCGGTTTGAGATTCATCACGGTGTGCGGATTCAGGATAACGCGCTTGTCGCGGCGGCGACCCTCTCGAATCGGTACATCTCAGAGCGGTTTCTCCCGGACAAAGCGATCGACCTCGTGGATGAGGCGTGCGCCACAATCCGCACTGAGATCGACTCAATGCCCGCTGAGCTTGATGAGGTCACTCGTCGTATAATGCAGCTCGAGATCGAGGAGGCCGCCCTCAAGAAGGAGAGCGACCAAGGGAGCAAGGATCGGTTAAAGGCTCTCGTGGACGAGCTCTCGGAGGCTCGCACTCAAGCAGACAAGATGCGTTCTCAGTGGCAGAGGGAGAAGGATGCTATTCACAAGCTGCAAGGTGTTCGAGAGGAGAT
Organism: Pseudomonadota bacterium; assembly: GCA_039799965.1. Taxonomy (GTDB): domain Bacteria; phylum Bdellovibrionota_C; class UBA2361; order UBA2361; family OMII01; genus OMII01. Next base: position 14,894 of record JBDLRS010000098.1, on the reverse strand, counting down.
TGAGCAGGTTCGTCATGAGATCGAGGTCGCTGAGCGTCAGTACGATCTCAACCGGGCAGCGGAGCTGAAGCACGGGAAGTTGCCGCTCTTGGAAAAACAGTTGATCCAAGAGGAGGTGTCTATCTCGTCAGACACCGCCACGAGGTTGCTGCGAGAGGAGGTAACCGAGGAGGAGATCTCCGAGATCGTCTCTCGATGGACGGGAATTCCGGTCACGCGCTTGGTTGAAGGCGAGAAGGCGAAGCTGTTAAAGCTCGACGAGATCCTTCATGAGCGTGTTGTGGGCCAGGATGAGGCGGTGCAGTTCGTTGCAGACTCGGTGCTTCGTGCGCGCGCAGGGATCAAGGACCCCCGTCGTCCGATCGGCTCCTTTATCTTCTTAGGTCCTACCGGTGTTGGAAAGACGGAACTTGCAAAGACCTTGGCTGAGGTTCTCTTTGATAGTGAGCGGAACCTCATCCGAATCGACATGAGTGAGTACATGGAGAAGTTCGCGGTGACTCGCTTGATCGGCGCTCCTCCAGGATACGTTGGATATGAGGAGGGTGGGCAGCTTACCGAGCAGGTACGAAGGAAACCTTATAGCGTAATCCTGTTCGACGAGATCGAGAAGGCGCACCAGGATGTGTTCAACGTGCTCCTCCAAATCCTTGATGATGGTCGTGTAACCGACTCACAGGGGCGCGTGGTTGATTTCAAAAACACCGTGATCATCCTCACATCGAATATCGGTTCGCCGCATCTGCTTGAGGGGGTGACCCCATCTGGTGAGATTAAGGAATCCGCTCGAGAGCTCGTAATGCGAGAGCTGCGTGGGCACTTTAGGCCGGAGTTCTTGAACCGAATCGACGAGATCGTGCTCTTCAAACCGCTCTCGCTGGGTGAGATCACAAAGATCGTCGGTCTCTTGATTCAGGACGTGCAAAAGCGGGTCGCCGAGCGGGGAGTTACTCTTGAGGTGTCACAAGGCGCGAACGAGTTTATCGCGAGAAGTGGGTACGATGCGGTGTATGGCGCTCGACCTCTCAAGCGATTTATTCAGCGGGAGCTAGAGACGAAGGTCGCTCGTTCGCTGATCGCTCATGAGATTCCCGCTGGATCGGTCGTGAAGATAGATGTGGTGGGTGACAAACTTGAGGTCGCGCGAGTGGCCGAGGGAACGTCCGGCCAGAAGGTCGTCTCAATGAAGCGATAACATCACGGATTACCGTGACACGTGTGTGTCGTTAGCTTTTGAGGAGAACCTCCGCCGACTCCGTCCGGTCGGTCGCTGAGGCGTACGAGCAGGGTGGTGAAAAATGATCTCCTGTCTCGCATCCTGCTAGGCCAAAGCGTTCCCCGCGGCGCTCTTAATCATCTGTAATCGCTCTATGAATTGGTATGTTACGATCTCGCTCATGATACCTTGAGCGGCTGCCGATAGTACCGGTGTCTAGGGAAATGCCGGGGGAAGGTATGTCAGACGAACATCCACCTAAAACAGAGGAAGCTCCAGGAGAGGGCGCTCCGAAAAAGAGGAACAAGAAGGCGATCTTCATCGCCCTGGGGGTCGTGCTGCTTATCGCTGGCGCGGGCGTGCCGATGTTCCTTTTGGGAGGCGCTCCTGAAGAGGTAGACGTTGCTCCAGAGGAAGAGGAGCATCATGAGGAGGTGAAGCACCTCGAGACCGCCGATCTCGGCTCCTTTGTGGTCAATCTCTCCGAAGCGACCTCATTCCTCAAAGCTCATCTCTTGATCGAGTTTGACAACGCAGTCGTCGAAAAGCAGATGAAGTCTCACGGCGAGGGCGAGGGCGAGGCGCACGCCGCTGAAGAGGGTGGTGGTGGGCACGGTGGCGGAGAAAAGGCAGGGGCCGCTCCACTTCCAGAGTTCATGGCCAAGCGAGAGGTTCAGATCAAAGATACCATCCTTAGGGTTCTCTCTTCAAAGAAGGCTGAAGATGTGTTGACCCCTGACGGTAAAGAGCGCCTCAAAGATGAGCTTATCGAGGGCCTCAATGAAGCTGTGGGGCTTGAGGAGCCTCCATTAACCGCGGTGTATTTCACCGAGTTCATTATTCAGTAGTGTGTAACTGGTGCTTTAACGCGGCATACGAATTTTCGAGGGGGATCTTATGCCCCTCTCTGATAAGGGCCTCCGCCAATTGCGTGGGGATCTCCGGATCCCTGCCGATAGCGTGGGAGACCGTACTAGAAAATTTCGCCGGATGTGCGGTGGCAAGAACAACGCCGGGATGAGTCGAACGAGAGCTAGAGAGGTAGCGATCGAGGGCGAGCACTCCGACCGCAGTGTGGGGATCAAGGGTGTAGCCCGTGTCACGGTACGTTCGGCCTATGGTCGCGACCGTATCATCGTCCGTTACACGATCTCCTGAGATCGACGCTCGCATCGTGCTGAGCTCGTTTCCGTACAGGGAGAGGAGGCGGTCGTAGTTGCTCGGATTTCCGACATCCATGGCATTCGATACCGTTTCCTGAGAGCGGTGCGGAAGGTAGGCTCCCGAGCGCAGGTATTCAGGAAATGGAGCGTTGATATTACACGCGGCGATAAAGTGAGATGCAGGCATCCCCATAAGGTGTCCGATAATACCACCTGTAAGATTTCCAAGGTTGCCGCTAGGGACTGAGAAGATAGGGGCGCCTAAAGGGGTTATCTTGAGGGACGCGTATACATAGTAGAACATCTGGGGGAGGAGCCGCGCGATGTTAATCGAGTTCGCCGAGGTAAGGGCGTGGTATGATGTTAGGTCTTGGTCAGCGAGCGCCTGCTTCACCAGCGATTGGCAATCATCGAAGGTTCCATCGACCTCGTATGTTGTAACGTTGTACCCGAGCGTGGTCATCTGTTTCTCTTGCACAAGGCTGACCTTTCCCTTCGGAAAGAGGATCACCACCCGTATTGGTGGTGACTCTGAGCTATCATAGAACGCGTTGGCTACCGCGCTGCCGGTATCTCCAGACGTAGCGACAAGCACGGTGAGGGGACGGTCGGGAGTTCCGAGGAAATAGCGAAATAGCCTCGCCATGAAGCGGGCTCCGAAGTCCTTGAACGCGCACGTTGGTCCGTGGAAGAGCTCAAGGATGTGGGTGCGCTCCGAGATCTGTCGCAGAGGAACATCAAAGGTGAACGCGGAGGAGCAGATATCCTTGAGCGCGGCGTCAGGAACCTCTTCAGAGAGAAAACGCCTCGCGAGTTCGTAGGCGAGGTGAGGGAAGGAAAGATCGGCGAGTTGCGCCAGAGTAGCGCCCGAGAGATGCGGGAGCTCTGCAGGGAGGTAGAGACCACCATCGGGAGCGAGTCCCCGAAGAACACCGTCTGACCATCGATGGCGAATCGAGTTGTCCTTAGTTGAGAAAAGCTTCACGAGTTACTCCTTGTGCGTAACGACCGCTCCAGATGAATTGATCTGAGACACGTAGGGTATGGATGATATATCAAGAGCGGCGAAGGCCTTCCGCATCGCCGCGCCAACTCGATGCGCGATATCCTCAGATTGCGCGAGCGCGAAGAGGGATGGTCCAGATCCTGATATGGAGCATCCGGATGCTCCCGCCTCAAGCGCGGCTCGTTTGGCTGCGGCGTATCCTGGAATGAGTTGAGCGCGCTCTGGCTCGACGATCTTGTCCTCAAGAGCTCGTCCCATGAGGGCTATGTCGTTCTGGTAAATACCTGCAACGAGGGCAGCCACGTTACCCCACTGGGAAATCGCTGACTCAAGGGAGACGGATCTCTTTAATACCTTGCGAGCGTCCTGGGTTTTTAGTTCGAGACTTGGAGAGAGTACGGTGACCCAGGCGTTCGATGGTGTTGGCAGGTGCACGATGTCGAGTGGATCGTAGCTTCGAATAAGGACGAATCCCCCCAGGAGCGCTGGCGCTACGTTATCAGCGTGGGCAGCCCCGCATGCGACCCGTTCCCCCTCCATCGCGAAGCGAAGGAGTTCTTCTCGTGAGAGGGGCGCGCCACACAGCTCGTTCGCGGCGACAACCGCGGCGACGGTGCTGGCTGAACTTGAGCCGAGACCACTTCCGATCGGTAAGCCCTTCGTGAGGGATATCTCCACGCCGATATCTCCGAACGCACGCCGGTCCTTGGACTCAAGGTGTTTGAGGAGCGCGAGGACCGATACTCCCGCGGTGTTCTTACTCGAGTCCGTGGTGAGGATCCCGTTGTCACCCGTGATGTCGGAGATGGTGACACCTGGTGTAGTCGCGCGTCGCACAGTAACCGTATCGCCAGGGGCGGCGACGGCGAAACCGAGGACATCAAAGGCGGAGCCGACGTTGGCGACTGTGGCGGGTGCAAAGACAGTGACTGATCGCATATATGCCATGTATCAGCTTGCTATTCTAATAATGTCAGCAAAAACTCCGGCTGCCGTGACCTCAGCGCCGGCTCCTGGTCCCTTCACGACGAGGGCGTTCGGTGAATAGCGTCGAGTTGAAAAGGCTACGATATTGTCGCTTCCCGAGAGCGCGCAGAATGGATGGGTGAGCGGCACAGCTCGGAGTCCGATCTCGGCGCGTCGTTCCATACAATCTATGAGCGCTCCGAAGAAGAGTCGCTTGCCATGCTCCTTCGCTTGATTCACTTGGGCCTCAAAGTGGGCGTCTAGGCTCGGGAGACGTTCCATAAACTCATCCACTGACCAGGAGGTGGACTCTGGTGGAAGGATTGGATTTATCGTCACTTGAGATATATCGAATGGTAGTCCCGCGTTTCGAGCCAGGATGAGAACCTTTCGAGCGACGTCGGCGCCGGAGAGATCATCCCGCGGATCAGGCTCAGTGTAGCCGAGTTGCTTGGCCTCACGGACAGCGTCACTGAAGGAACGCCCCTCAGCCATCGAATTAAAGATGAAGCTTAAAGTTCCTGAGAGCACCGCCTCTATGCGATGAACTTTGTCACCGCTTCGTACGAGATCTCGGAGCGTACTAAGCACTGGCAAAGCGGCTCCAACACAGGTCTCATGAAGAAACGGTGTGCGACGATCATGAGCCGCAGAGATGATCTGATTGTAGAGGTCGATTCCTGAGGATATTCCACGTTTGTTTGGGGTCACGACCGCGATGTTTTTGCGGAGAAGCTGCGGATAGTGCTGTGGTACCTGTTCGCTTGCTGTGCAATCGACGAAGACGCAGTTCGGCAGGTGCGCCGTCCGAATATGGTCGATGAAGTCCGAGATGTCCAAAGCTGGAGATGAGTCCGAGAGCTCGATGGTAAAGTCGAGCGCGTCATCGCTCTCTTTGGCGAGCATCATCTTTTTGCTGTTCGCGAGGCCTCTTAGTTGAAGATCGAGTGAGAGAGACTCTCGCAGCACCTCTCGTTGAGCCTCGAGTTGTTTGAGGAGGGTACCACCGATCAGTCCGGTGCCGATTATCCAGAGATTAATCGTCTTTGAGCGGTTGGCGAAGAATTCGTCATGAAGCGCGTTGAGCGCCTTCGTTTCATCCTCGTGCGAGATTACCGCCGATACGTTGATCTCCGACGAACCTTGTGCGACCGCAACCACGTTGATCGCGTTCGATCCAAGCGCGGAGAATATGCGGGCGGAGATGCCTGGGGTCTGTCGCATCCGCTCGCCTACGATTGAAACGATCGCGAGATCGTCCTCCACGACGAGGGGGGAGATCATACCGGCTTGCATCTCTAGCGCAAACTCCTCATGCACCGCGGCACGCGCGGACTCAATTGAGTTCGGGTCGATCGCGCAACAGATCGTGTGCTCGGAGGAGGCCTGCGTGATGAGAATGATATTGATGCGGGCGGCCGCAAGCGCCTTAAAAAGCCGCGCCGCGGTTCCAGCTACTCCCACCATGCCACTTCCCTCAAGTCGGATGAGCGCAATCGAGCTTATGGAGGATACTCCGGTGATCGGATAGGGGAGGATCGCCGCATTCTCAACGATCCTCGTGCCTAAACTATCGGGCTTAAAGGTATTCTTGATGACCAGTGGAATATGCGCGTCGATGGCGGGCTGCATCGTTGGCGGATAGATGACCTTCGCGCCAAAGTGACAAAGCTCCATCGCCTCTTCAAAGGTGATCTCGGGTATCGGGAAAGCCTTTGGAACTTTTCGTGGGTCTGCGGTCAACATCCCATCCACATCGGTCCATATCTCGATCTGATCAGCGTTGAGCGCTGCGCCGATGATGGAGGCGGTATAATCAGATCCTCCACGACCGAGCGTCGTCGTTAATTCGGTAGTTGATGTACCGATAAATCCGGTTATGATCTGCAATTTCGAATGGGAGGTGAAATACGCGCGAGTCGCTGCCTCAGTTCTCTCCTTATCCGGACGGGCGTTCCCAAACATCTCGTTGGTCCACACGATCTCTCGCGCGTCGAGCATCTCCGCCTCGTGTCCGCGAGAGACGAACGCCTCCGAAACGATGAACGCTGAAAGGCGCTCTCCAAAGCTCATGATGAGATCAAGGGTGCGAGCGCTACACTCGCTGACGAGGGTGATTCCGTGAAGGAGGTCTCCGAGTTCGTTCAGGATGACCTTGGCGGTCGCGAGGATGGCACTCCTGCGCGAGACAGGAATGAGGGCCTCAATGGCGTCGAGGTGACGTCTCTCGACGGCTTGAAAGGTGGTCTTGTAATCCTCCCCTTTGGCCGCTTGGTGCGCGAGGGTAATGAGGGTATCGGTGACCCCTTGAAAGGCTGAAACTACGACCCCTCGAACCTCCCCTGGGGGGTATCGGTTCGTGTCTGTAACGAGCGCAATGACTGAGGCTATGCGTTCTGGGGTGCCAACAGATGAGCCACCGAATTTAAGGATCTTCACACGGGTTCCTACGAGTGCTCCGTTCAAAAATTTTTCACCTGCCGACGGAGCGTTCATGCGACCGGCCTAAGTGATTTCTATAGTGTTTTCAACGCCATAGGAGGCAAAAATGCACGCGCCTCCTCCGGTAAGCGACATGTGTACGTGAAAAAACACGTGGTGGATGCCGCACAAGAAATTCCTACCTCTTTTGAGCAAGTTATCACGATATCTGGGGGGAAGGGAAAGGGAGAATACGCACAGGGGTAACAGGAGGGTGAATCGGGGTGAAAGGATTTGAACCTTCGACCTCACGGTCCCGAACCGTGCGCTCTAGCCGGGCTGAGCTACACCCCGATATTCCTGAACAAGATACGGGTAGTATCGGATCCTGGCAAGGAAAGCTTGAGGGCCTACGGGAAAGTCTCGATCGTTAGGCTACAGGCGGAAATAGTGCGCGCATAACTCCACTAGATCCGTTCGATGGTAGGTCGGCTCCATGTCTGTGGCTGGGGCGCTTTACTCGATGGTGAATGTGAGCGGTATGGAGCAGAACAAAGCGCATCAGCAGCACCAGCATGAACAGCAGCACGACGCGGCGTTGCGCGACGACCTCACGTGGACGCAGTACATCACTAACTTAGCTGCTAACAAGCTTGCTCCTCCAAAGTCTCAAACATCTAAGGTTCTCGAGGATTTCCTCACTCGGTTGAGTGAAGAGCTCTACGTGAAGGGCGAGGAGCGCATTCGAGAGCGTCTGAAGGGAGGCGATGGTGAGATGGGTAAGGACCTCGCCTTCCAATCTCGCAATCTTTCTAAAGAGGGTAAGGTTCCCGATAACGGCCTCGTGGTTTCGAACGGTGATCTCGCCGGAGCGGAACCAACGCTCGCTCGACGGCAGGTCGCACCTGAGCTCAACGCCGCGACCGCGAAGATGGAATCCTTGTCATTCGCCGGAAACCAGGAGGTCGCTCGACCGACAGGCCCCGTTCAACAACTTCATCATGAGATCATCGCTGGGAATCGATGGATCGATGTCTTGTGGCAATTCATCGCCGCGCATCAGAAAAGGGTCGTTGATCCCGACCGTCTGGGGATTGAGCCGTCAGAGCGCATGGACATTCAGGTTGAACTGATTCGACAGATGGCCGCTTCGTACGAGAAGTTGGGCATGTTGACCCGTCTCCCTGACTCCCTGAGCGAGGCTCGCGAGTTGAAGGTAGTTGATGATATTCGCACGATGGCACTTGTGTATGTGACGAGAAGTCTCATGGATGTTGCGTCTCCGTCGGAGATAGCCGGTGATGACGACGACGAGAGCGCGCGAAAGAAGAGGCGCACGATTGAGTTTCCTCGCTCGGTTGTTAGCCCTTACGAGGGGATCTCCCCGATTGATGTTAATCCGATGGAATTACTGTTAAGCGTGTAGCGTGAGTAATACGTATGTTTCCTGTGCTAAATCGATACGATGAAGTGTTTCAGATCGAGATGGATGGATGGTGTTTCGGAATCACCAACTATCCTGGTGAGGTATCGGCTCAGGTGGTGCATCGCGTTATCCGCTTGCTCGCGTCATCCTTTCAAACCGCGGTGGAACACAACGTGGTGTTCGATATCCTTGACCTCGCGTCGAAGTTTTCAGTCGCCGCTCGGTGCCTCGTGCATGAGCAGGAGATCGCCTATAGCATCATCGCGCAGCTTCCCAATCCAGCTAACCTTCACGAGGACCAGCAGTGCGTCCTTGGAATGATTATCGACAAAGTAGAGCAGAAGTACCCTGGCGTTCTTGAGACGTTCTACAAACGGTGGCAGATCGGCACGCGAGAAGCCGCGTAGTGAGCTTAAGCAGGGTAGTAAAAAAGGTTCCGTCGTGATCATTTTGAGAGTTTTGACGAAACGAGGCGGAGATGATGAATAAACTAGAGGCGTATCAACGACTCGACTGAGCTCGTCGAGGTCTGAGATACGTTGAGGATTTTTTGGCAGCGCCAACGAAGTTGCAATCGAACTGTTGCAATGCGCAACAGACAATCCTTTTAACTAATTTATTTGTATCGTAGCCATAGGGGAGCTTTACTATCGCCTAAGAATACTGCCGGCTGGGTTAAAGAGTAGCAGCACTGCATCAACTCACAAGATTGATCAAACAAGTCTTATCGCATGTTATTTACTTCGAACAGAAACCCTAACTCGGCTCTTTCCAATCCACTTGTGCAAGGTCTAGCCAATCATGATCAGGCCGTTGTTATTGAAGTCTCAGATGGCGCTGCGTTTCTAAATAGACCGATGCTGGTCAAGATCATGAACGGTCGCCTTGAGCTTACAACAACTCGCCAGCTTGAAGGCTTTGATCAGATGGCCCAAAGGCGCAGTGATGTCGAGATTAATCGAAGATTGTGGCTACCAAAGGGGATTGGTTGCTCGTCAATAATGAGCAACGGCCTTGAGCTCTCTAATGTGGGTGTTGGCTACGCGCTTCAAACGACAGTAGACGGTAAGAGGCATGCAATACTTGCGCGTCGTATTACCCAGGATGGCGAGCATCTGATGCTTCCCTCAAGTTATATAGATTTTAGCAAAGTTTTGCTCGGTTCAGAGGAGGCCCCGCACCTTAGTTCTTCCGGGGACATTCGGAGCGCAACTGAAAGTTTCGCTGGAGAGGGACCTCCTCGCCTAGCTCCGAGAGCTTCTGCACAGTCGAGGATTAAAGAAAAGATCTTATCAAAGTTGGCAGGGGAGGTATGCCTGCTAGCAGGGGATCAAGAGATTATCACTTCCGGCGGTAAGATCTTCTATCCTGAGAGTTTTGACGGATTAAACTACCTCCCTAATATATGGAGCACGCTTAAGGTGGAGAATGATCTTCCGCCCTTCATACACAATTACTTTAAACCCCTTGGTGTTTCGCTCAATGGCGTTGAATTGTCAGGCGTTGGGTTCCAAATGCACATGCATACTAACTCCGGGCAGTTAATCTTCGGAGGTGTCTATTCGATAGGTCTTGATGATCTTGAGGATCGGTCAATCTTATCACTTGCCCATGCGGAAGACCGGCTCGTAGGCCCGAACGATAATAGTCCGCGAGCAAGACAATTGAAGCAGATGATGAAAAGTCCCCTTGAGACCGTTGTTGATAAAAAGGGGCTCCTTCTCTGCGAGCTGGATGAGAGAGGTCAATTAACGCCGAATCTATTTAACCTGATAAACGGTGCCCGGGTTAGGCATCCGCTTGACTGGAATACCACTACCCTGTCAGATTCCTTTGTCCCAGGCGATGTCGTTGGTAGTTTAGGCTTTTCATCGCCTGAAGGTGCTAGTGGTTTTGTCGATCGGGTTGCGTTCCCAGCCCTGGAGTACTTCAAGGAGTACTTCAACTTCAAAAGGAGTGGGTTTGATTCGTATTATGATCTGAGGACTAGAACGACTTGGCGAGGTATTTCGATGCCAGACGCTACAGGCTTTACCGCCGCAGATACGCCGCCTGCCATCACTCAGATAAGGAGTTACCTTCGACCTTTTGCTGTCACAGATCCTAACGGGTTCTACAGTCTTCCTGCTATTAGTGTCAACGAAGGTGCCATGCAGCTCAAGGAAGACCTAATGCAATGGCTCGACCGGATTCGAGGCCTAAGGGAGATTAATCTACCTGTTGCCCTAGATCTTTCACAGACGCCACATCAATTTATCTATAACGGTATAGATTACCACCACGAGGGGCCGGTGATCGTTGGCCCCAGCCATATTTCCCGAATATTTTCCAAATTCGAGAAGCCCAGCGATGAGGAGGTGCAGCGTAGAGTCTTGATCAGCAAGGAGGCAGAGAATTACGGAACGATGCCGGGTGTAGAGACCGCATATGCTGGAGCTATTGTGAAGGCACTTCAGCCTCGAATTGTTTTGATAATTGGTGAGCACAAAGGGATATTAACTGAGTATCTGGCACAGCAGGCGCCACAGGATTGTGTCTTTGTTACGATGGATCTACCTAAATCGATGTATGGCATATCGGGTGTGCGGTGCCCCAATCAAATCAACGCGTCGTATGTGCGACATTCCGACGACCAAATCGGCGAGAAGTGGCGCACAGGAAGCGGAGAACTCGGAAAGCGTATCTTGGGTTTTCTAGGTGATTCCACTCATCAGCACAGCGCCTGGCTCTTTGAGGCTTTGCGAGACCGGTGCGACCTCGTTGTAGTGGATGGCAACCATGAGCTATATGCGGTGAGGTCTGATCTCTTGAAGGCATGGGATGTGCTGACTACAGGCGGAGTCGTGCTCATAGATGACTTTTACAAGCCACCACGATTGCACGCCGTAGCATCTGCGGTTGACGAAACGAGGCGATATTTGGCTGCGTATCCGTTCCTATATCATGTGAGCTGGGGGCAGCCGGGGCCTGATGTGGTTACATCCAACCTCGCATTCTTGATCAAGGGCCCAGATCCCGGATTGTCGGAGCGTCGTGACGATATGTTGAACAGACTTCAAGACAAAGCGACGAGAAGCGTGAGCTGATCATGCGCCGATGATTAATCCGTACCGACTTGTGAGCGGACCTTTGAGAGCGATCTGGCTGTTGCGAAGTGACAAGCTATCTTTAGCCTCGAGGACCGGGATAGGCTCGCCGGGCTTCAGGTGCGTAACGCTCAGGTCGAGCCCGAACGGGCACCGCAAGGTGGCGCTACTCGTGGGAGATGGCAATGGCGAAGCTTCAGCAGATCAGGAGACGAGCTCCGTAAACCTCGCTGCCTTTCAGACCTATCACTCCAGAGAGGACCTCCGATTCCAGTGGGAGTTGCCGAAAATACCCTTGTATAACGCACGCGGAGAGGATAGTAACCACTGCGGGGTTATAAAAAGCTCAATTTTCGACGGACTTTTGCACAGGCAGTTACTATGAATCTCCTTTTGAAGTTCCTCAACGTCATCCTTGTGTTGTATGCGGTAGCGGTTGTACCTACCGCGAACCTTCACGCCGAGACCCAAAAGGAGCGTGTGGTAATAGCTCAATTCGGTAAAGAGAAGTTTCTGCTTTACTTGCCGCTTTATGTCGCCATCGAGGAGGGCCTCTTCTCAAAGCAGGGCCTTGAAGTCGATCTGCGATTTGTAGGCAACGATGATCAGATATTTGCCACCGTCATAAGCGGTGCTGCAAGCTTTGGTGTGGGTGACCCGGTCTTTGCGGCCATCTCGCGGGAGAAGGGAGGCCCCGGTAAGATAGTGGCGATGCTGGTTACAAAACTTGGATTGTCCGGGTATACCAATAAGGCCACGGTGCCAGATATCACCGTCCCTGATGATGCAAAAGGGCTACGGCTAGGGTCACTTCCAGCCCCATCGACGACATACACGCTCCTCCGCGAGTTTGTGAGGAGCAATAGGCTGGACCAACGTAAAACTACAATCGTACAAGCAGCCATCGGAGCCCAACTTGCCGCTTTAGAGGCTGGTCAAATTGATGTAGCCGTGGATTTGGAGCCGGCCGTGTCGATAGCAGAGAGTCGTGGATATCGCGTGAACTTTGCTCTTGATAGTTTTACAGAACCGCAAGCAATTACCGGCATTTCGACCCTTGAGAGTACTATTCAGAATAGGCCCGACCTTGTGCAAAAAGTAGTGACTGCATTGCAGGAGGGTCTGACCCTTGCTCACTCCAGCCCGGAAACACGTGTGAGGGTAGCCAAGAATCTCTTTCCCAACCTATCAGAATCAGTGATTCATAACGCCCTTAAAAGGATGTATGCCGGGGACATTTTTCCGCGCAGCGTGAAGATTGAGGACTCGTTTTGGCAGAGGACACTAAAAACAAGACTGGACTCAGGTGAACTTAAAAGACCTCAGACAACTGACTTTACTGTCGACAATCGATTCGCTGAAAAGGCTCTGGTCGCTGATAAGGACGCTTAGAGTCGTGCCTAACAAGGTGCTAGAGGCCCGAGATATTCGTAAGACATTCCGTGATCATTCCGGATGCGACGTTTATGTCCTCGGGGGCGTTAGCTTCGATCTCGAGGCAGGGACAGTAACTTCCCTTCTCGGAGCTAGTGGGTGCGGCAAGACTACGTTACTTCGTATTCTCGCAGGCCTTGATTTTGTAGACTCCGGCTCTATAAAGGCATTGGTAGATTTACCTGGGCCGCAAGTCGGTTTTGTCAGGCAGGGCGATCGTCTTCTTCCATGGAGGACACTGCTCGGTAATGTATCGCTTGGCCTAGAATTACTTGGAGTATCCAAAGGTGAGGCTTCTCTGGCTTCGCTGCAGGCGCTCTCCAGTGTAGGGCTTGCTGACTATGCGGAGTGGTTCCCTCGTCAAATATCAGGTGGAATGACTCAGAGGATTCTGCTGGCTCGAGCACTCGTTTCTAGGCCTGCGCTGCTTCTGCTTGACGAGCCTCTTGGACAGCTTGATATCGTAGCCAGACAGGAGCTGGCCTCTATAATACGGGGTTATGTCCGTGCAACAGATGCGGCTGCACTGTTAGTTACACACTCAGTTGAGGAGGCCGTTTTTATATCCGACTCGGTCCTCACACTCAGTCTAAGGCCGGCCCGTGTCAGCGAGCGTTTTGTTTTGAGGGATGCACAAGTTTCCGTAGATGGCACGCAAGGAATTAATCGGGAGGAAGCTTTCGCTACAGTCCAGAGTGGACTCCTTAAAGCCCTCAGAGAAGGCGAGATAGCATGATCTATTCAGGCCATCCCGTCTCACGCTCCACCAGACTCTGCGTAGTAACTCTACTACCAGGCCTCATGATACTTGGGCTATGGGAACTTTCGGTACACGGAGTCGCACGCTTGGAGTTTCTCTTCGCCTCTCCATCAAAAATTGCTGCAGTTGCCCAGCAGGAGGTGCTCGCTGGGACTATTCTAATCGATCTGTCGGTAACGGCAATCGAAGCGATCGTCGGGCTCTTGGTAGGATCGTTGGTCGGCAGCCTCATCGGCCTACTTATGTGGGCAGATGATCGAATCGCGAGAGTCGCACGCCCCTACATCGTAATTGTAGGGGCGATACCTATATTTGCGATCGCGCCGATGTTGATCATCTGGTTTGGAACCGGCACTCTTTCAAAGGTAGTAATGTCTGCTTTTTCTGTCTTCTTTGTCGCTCTTGGTCAAGCCTACGATGGCGCTAGATTTTGTTCGCGCGAATATACCCAGTATGCGCTGACTCTCAACGCACCACGCTTGCGCATGCTCAAGAAAATTATCGTTCCAGGCGCTCTACGTTGGGTCGCTGCAGGATTCAAGATCAATATAGGACTGGCCCTAGTGGGAGCTTTTATAGGGGAATTTGTTAGCTCTGAGGCTGGACTCGGTCACTACATCCTATCCGCTGGCGGACTATACGATATGCCACGGGTTATGTTCGGAGTGTTACTAATCTCGTTGCTGGCTTTATCGATGACCGCTCTTGTCTGGGCATGTGAGTTGTGGAAGCCAAATCTATTCGCGCGGAGCGAATAATTTTGGCTCATCGTGGAATGGAGTGGGTGCCAACGAGCACAGAGGTTGCGTAAACTCTTGTTTTGGGTCATAAATAGCGCCCTTTCCACGTGAACGTGCACGAGCACGTTCACGTCGTGATAACACCGAGCCTTACCCACTCTATTTCACGAAGACCCGTTTTTCTGTAGGCTTACCTCGGGTCGACGCTCAGACTCCTGTTCACCTACGATTGTATCAGTAGACGCTTCCGGTGCGACCGATCGGAGGAACCTGATAGCACGTTGTGTCTGATATCTTGAGGTATGTTAACACCGACCACAACCCGCACCTATTCGCCGATGATAACGGATCGGCGATACCCCGCCGCCGGTTCATAAGAACCGTACCCCGCTATATCCCGCATACCCCGCAGTAGAGCCGGAAGGGGCAATTTTTTTTGATTCGCGTCCGCGAATCGATAGCGTTTCCCAAAATCCGCTATATCGCGTTGGACTTTTGAAAAACGCCATAGGATCAAACATTTAGGAGGCACTCACGAAGCGTTTGGTTGCCTACTGTCCGCAATCAAAAGGTTCGGCACCCTATTCTCAAAAGGTTCGGCACCCCTAATTATCAAAAGGTTCAGCAGGTAATTCTCAAAAGGTTCGGCACCCTGTTAAGTAATGATTTTCGAGTA
>JBDLRS010000097.1:0-6520 GCA_039799965.1 Pseudomonadota bacterium | reverse complement strand
ACGAAAAAACCGGAGGCGTATCCACCGAGATACGTTGAGGATTTTTTCGGCGGCTCCAACGAAGTTGCAGTCAAACTATCGAAATGCGCAACAGGAAATCATTTTTCACCACCCTGTTAGGGAAGGACGACATCGATCCGGTGGGCCGGCGTTGAACGAGAGTTTAGTCGCGGGTTTCGGCCCGTGAGGAGACATGAACCCCACCCCCATGACAATCCCATCCCTTCACGCTACAACATCTCCGTGGAAGCATTCGACGTCATCATCCTCGGCGGTGGAATCTCGGGACTCGGCGTAGCCCGTGAGGTCTCGTCCGCTGGACGCTCAACGCTCGTGCTCGAGGCGGGCACCTGCGGCAACGCCACGTCGAACAATACCCTTAGGATCATTCACGGCGGATTCCGCTACCTGCAGCACTTCGATCTCCCTCGCGTTATCAGATCGTTGAACGATCAGACCGCACTCATCAATGAGGTGCCTGGAGCGGTTTCTCCCCTTCCCTGCCTTATGCCCCTCACCCGCTTTGGGATGAAGAGTCGGCTTCCCGTTACCTGCGCGACTTTGCTCTACGGCGCTCTCATGCGCGCGAATTCGTCCCCCCTTCCAGCTCCGCATATCATCTCGCCCGAAATGCTCCACTCGACGGTAACGACACTGCGCTCAAAAGCTCTCTATGGCGCGCTGTGTTGGTACGACGGTGTGATGACCGAACCCAACGCGATTACCCGCCACCTTGTGACTCAAATTACAACGGCGGGGGGTGTCATTCGTGAGTGCTCACCCGTAGAGCGGATAGAAGGACAGAGGAACAACTTCACCGTTCATACCGCCAATGGAGGGACGATGGCAGCTCGCTGTGTCGTGAACACGCTCGGCCCCTGGCTCGGTACCGTACAGACACCGAACAAGCACGCTGGGTATCGCCCCCGTTGGTGCAAAGGCTTTAACCTTGTTATCAAACAACAGCTTGATCCAACCTACGGCATCGGCGTTCAAAGCGCTGATGGACGACTCTTCTTCTACGTCCCTCGCGGAACGGGAACCGCGATCGGCACTTGGTACCTTCCCCACCCCGACATCTCGGTTGCGCCATCGGTCTCTGAACACGAGATAGCCCAATGTATCAACGCCTTCAACGCGAGCCTCCCCGAGGCAGGCATAACCAAACACGACATCGTTCACATCGATGTCGGAATACTTCCGATGGACCGGACATCCCCCAGCGGCCCCCAGCCTCTTGCGCATGAGCGAATTCACGAACGTGACGGATACATTGAGGTCCTGAGCACCAAGTACACCACCTTCCGGTCGCAGGGGCGCAGGG
Organism: Pseudomonadota bacterium; assembly: GCA_039799965.1. Classification (GTDB taxonomy): domain Bacteria; phylum Bdellovibrionota_C; class UBA2361; order UBA2361; family OMII01; genus OMII01. The sequence continues at coordinate 5,196 of JBDLRS010000097.1, read as the reverse complement.
TGGCGGAGATGATTGCGAAGGTGTTACGCGCCGAGTAACCCAAACCCCGATAGGGCCCCTGTCCTCACGGGCCCTCCGGATTTGCCCATCACGAAATGCCCCCCCCCTTATCCTTTACGTCCCCCCTAGCCCTTCCCCCATTTCCATCCTAATCTCTCTAGCAGGGCGGTGAAAAATGGTTCCGTCGTGAGCATTTTGCGAGTTTTGACGAAACGAGGCGGAGACGACGAAAAAACCGGAGGCGTATCCACTGAGAGACGTTGAGGATTTTTTCGGCGCCTCCAACGAAGTTGCAGTCAAACTATCGAAATGCGCAACAGGAAATCATTTTTCACCACCCTGCTAGGCACTAACCCCTCGCCCGCCCAACGCGGTGCCGTTTTTTGGTTATACGTATGCGATCATCACTCCTTCGATTTGGACTCATCTCCGCTTTCACCTTCACAACCCTGACCGCGTGTGAATACGAGTTCAAAGACGAACCGGCGAAGGGAGAGCGAGAGGTTTCTGTCGACGAAGAGGAGAACGCTCCCGAGAGTGAGACGAAGAAGGAACAAAAGCGTGACGCGCCGAAGCCTCTCGGTACCCTTGCGCCAGGAAAGCCGTATGAAGGGGCAACATCACTTCCCGCGGGCTCGAAGCGTCTCGATGTCCTGAACCTAACCGCCTCTAATCAAGCTACGGTATCAAGTAACGTTCCAGGTGCGGCGTTAGATAACCTCTTCGACGGCGCAGATGACTCGCTCGTTCGAACCCCAGAGATCAACCCACTTGACACAACGATTACCTTTACCACAGCCACAAAAATTAAAGCGATCCGTGTTCGTTCAACGTATTCAGATTTTGCTATCGCTATCCAAGTTGATGGTGGCGAGCGCGTCGTGCTCGATCCGATCCCTGAAGGCGACTGGGCAACGATCGTGTTCCCAGCTCCAGTCACAGCCAATAAGATACTCGTGCAGACCCTGCGCAAATCACGCGATAACTTCGTGCACGTGAATGAGATTGAGTTGTATCAGTAGGCGTGACGAAATTCGCTAACTCTCCGCCACCTGCCTCTGTTTTGGCTTTACGTGTGGAGTGCAGGGGCTGGCACAGGGCACCAGCGCATGGACGGTATGAAGGATTTCTAACTCCTGATACTCTGCATCTTCAAAGAACCTACCAGAGCCAAAATATCCTTTAATACCGTCTCGATATCTGGAACATCCAGCTCGGCGAAATGGCGCTTTTTATGCGTCTCAAGTCTATCCTGAAAGAGAGCATCGGTGAGGATTTCGCGGATTACCGGAAGGGAGAAAGTGGTCCCTCTATTCGAAAAACACCCTCGGATTGCCTCTCTCAGAATCTGCGCATCAACTCCTGTCTGAATTAGCATCCAGATGCGTAATTATTGCTCCTTCACTCAACACACCGCTTCGATAACTCGCTCTACTTTACCCTTAACATGGAACCGCTCACCAAGTTTCTTCAACTGTGAGAGGTCAACGGCCATCCTTCGACTCTGCGCACCATGAAATATCTTGACCATCTCAGAAATCGAGTGACCCGCCCTCAACAGATCCACCATCGTTTGCTCAATTGTCGTAACCCTCGATCCCTTGATCTTTTGAGTACTGAATTGAGAGAGCGGCATTCTCACGCGGAAGAAACGAACGTCTGGGAGTTTGCGAGTAGGCGCATTACTTTGACTGACGATTAAGTGGATCGTTCTGGTAGGCTCATCGGTAAGATTGTAAAGCTGAAGAGCGGTCTCAAGACCGACGATGGCATCCGGGACGATCTGGCGAAGTCCTTCAAGAATGCCATGCAAATCAAGGTCGTCAATGTGACCAGGGAAACAGTAAAGGCCGTGAGCTCGTCGCTCTATTTCCCCCCGATTCACCAAATAGGTGAGCATCCGGGCGGAAACCCCTACTCGGCGCGCATCCGCTGTGGAGAAGCTCGGCGCCCTTAATTTTTTGAGTTTTCTGACGCTTTTCATGCCTGTAACTATCTGTCCTCAGATAATTAACTCGATATGAATATATTACACGTGTAATACTTACGTATCAATACGATTAAACGAGGCCTGCATATTACATGATTACTTGGTCAGGATATACGTAGGCACGCTACAGCTTTGGACAAGATCGTACCGAGAAAGATCGGCTAGGCTCGCTTGAATCAGCGACGTCTTGCCGGTGCCTCTACAACCAAATAAAAAGAAACTCTTTCTATTCAGTCGGTGAGATATATTTAGAAGCCGAGGAATGGCATCTTTTAGCTTGACTATCGCGATCTTCCAGAAGATTTCGCTACCGCCATGCAAGTTGAGAGTGGCGAGCGCGTCGTGCTCGATCCGAGCTCAGAAGACTGGGCAACGATTGTGTTTTTAGTCGGCTTTTCCAAGCATTTTTTTACATTTCAATCCCTGAAGTATCGGTGGTGAACAATCGCCGAAAAGGAACAAGAACCACGAGCGCAAAGCCAATCATATCAACAGGTTAGACATCTCCAAACAAAGATGTCCGTACCATTGAAAACAAATACTTTCAGATATTTACGAGAGCTTAAACAACCCTAATCGCTGCCCAGACACCGGGAAAAATATGACACACATTCCTCTTTCTCTCTCATAACGCAGGGCATAACGCAGTGAGGAATTGCTAAGCAAGTCTCATAATAATGATATAATATAAGGCCGCTATGCCCAGCCAATCTCAGCCAAGAACGCATCCGTCAGGTAGCACATCAACTACTCTCAATCCAAGTGATTGTCGGCCACAAGATGGCTCGACACAAGTTCTAAACCACCTTAGAGACACGATCGAAAATAGCATTAAAGAACAAATAATCGCGTTGAAAAGAAAACTCAAAAGCCCGGATCTGACTCTGACAATTAACAACCAATTGGTCGAGACTGATGGCCAGGTTGCCAGAGGATTCAATGCTATCATGGGCACAGGGAATTCTGTCTCACCTGCGGACAGAGATCAGAGAGTGTCAGCTCTCATCGAAGCGCAAAAGGCCGAACTTTTAAGCAGCGACAAGACAGTAGCAGACCTTGAGTATAAAGCCCTCTTTGAAAAATACCAAGTTCCAATAGCAACCCGTGCAGAAGAACCTGGTCTATCAATTGATGCTACGCGAGCGCACGCTCAGGCATATCTATCTGCTCGGCTCTCCCAAGAGGTAGAGAAGCATATTAGAACCGAAGCCGAAAAGATCATCAAAGCTGAAACTGTTGAGGCACGGAATCTCTGCAAACATCGCACGAGTTATTTCAGCGAGCTAATAGATAATGAGAAATTTAATCTTAGTGACTGGATAGAAAAATCGGGACTCCTAAACCCCTCAAGTCAAGATGAAAAACTTAGATTTGATGAAGAATTGGCGAAACTACGAAAAGTAGGGGTGTGGAAAGACCCCCAAAACACAGAAACCCAACCTAGGGGCCTGTTGAATTTTGGTTCAAAACACTTTGCGGTATGCCGCGCGGGCATGTGGGCTTCTTGGGGCGTAGCCATGGGGACAATTGGTTTTTTTGCTGCTACTGCGCCAATCGGCCTTGTTTTTTGGGTGCCAGTCGGCTTGGGTATCAACTATGGAATTCAAAAAGGCTTGCAATTTTTACATGATCGCAAGTTCAACGCTATGTTCAAAGAGATTACTCGAGAGTTAAAGGATGCCGGACCGATGGAGGCTGGAGTTGCATGGGCCGGAGTCCTACATAAGTTTCTTACTGACCATAAGCCCTACTGGTTTCATAATGACCGCACAGACTTCCTGAATAATCATCCGTCGATGTCCATAGACGCGGCCCTTCGACAACTTCGACAGGCAGCTGCCTACGGAGCTGAGTCTATTGAACGACGCCATGGGTCAGATCAAAAACAGAACTTCTTCAAAGACACTAAATTCAATGACTACATCAACCAAAATAATGACGCGATGGCAGCTATTGAAAAACGTTGGAAGTTCTTTACAAAGGCCTCGGTCGCAACTGCTGGTGAACCATTTGCTAGGTTAAAGAAACTGCTCTGGGGCTAATTTTTCCTGAGTCAGGGGTTGCGACGACTCTTTAATCGTCATCCTCTTTTATACGGAGCGAATGCCAAGGGCGGGCAAGCAGATATGCTACGGGCACTTGTTGGCTCCAAAGCTTTCAAATGGGGTGGAGAACTTCGCATCCGCTCAATGGTCGTTCTCTTTCATCTGGAGATTCGCTGGCTTTGCGTAACCGTCCATTCTCCGGCGTCCTAGCACCCGAGACATGAGTCTCGTACCTTTGAGTCTTCAAAACTGAAGGAGACTCAAAAATGAGAAAACCCCGACACACAGAAGAAGAGCGACAAGCGATAATCGCGCGAACGCTCACGAGCGGACGACCGATAGCTGAGATAGCGGCGGCAGAAGGTATTTCGCGACAGACGATCCAGAGTTGGATGAGAGCGCCGAAGAGGGACGCGGGAGGTTTTATTGAAGTTTCGCCGCCGCGCGCTACAATTGTCGAGTTGTCTTTCGCTGATGGCACGGTTTTGAGGATTCGAGGCTAATGCTCTTTGGACGACAAGCGCCGAGGGTGTTGGTGTACGAGCATCCGGTTGATATGCGAAAGAGCTTTGACGGGCTCCACGCGATAGCCTCACAGGTTACGCAAGAGGACGCGTTGTCAGGGGTCCTGTTTCTATTTGTGAACCGTTCGAAGAGTATCATGAAGATTCTGTTCTGGGATCGGACGGGGTGGTGTGTGGTTGGGAAACGCTTAGAGCGTGGAAGATTCGAGGTATCGAAGAACTTTTTGAACTATCGCGAATTAGAGCTACTTTTTGATGGGATTTGTCGAAGAAAGTAGCGAAATAGAGATGGAACTTTCGGCGAGTTTAGATACAACATTAGCGTGACGAACGTTGAGTGCCTATCGCATACGGAGCTGGTCGATCTCGTGACGAAGCAGAGCTCTCTTCTCGCGAAGCAAGCTTCTGAGATTGCAGATCTAAAAGCTCAGCTTAAGTGGTTCCAGAATCAGATCTTCGGCAGAAAGAGCGAGCGACGACTTGCCGGTGACTCAAAGTACGTTCAGCTCACCTTGGTGTTGGCGCCGGCGAGAACCCGCATCTAAACACCGACAATAAACGCCGGGGAGGATGCAGCATCCGTGGACGCGCAGGCGGAGGCATGCTCTTGGATTGGAGGTGTGATTTATTTTGAGTG
>JBDLRS010000096.1:0-14022 GCA_039799965.1 Pseudomonadota bacterium | reverse complement strand
ACGAAAAAACCGGAGGCGTATCCACCGAGATACGTTGAGGATTTTTTCGGCGGCTCCAACGAAGTTGCAGTCAAACTATCGAAATGCGCAACAGGAAATCATTTTTCACCACCCTGTTAGGTGTTTACAAATTGCACGAAGGGTCTTACATCAGTACGTACCGATGGACATCATGAAAAACCTCTTCTTACGATTTCTCTCCACTCAATCCACTCGCGGTCAGATCGCGCGCTACCTTGTCGCAGGCGGCAGCGCCGTTGTAGTCGATTTTATCTTCTACCGCGGAATCATGTGGTTGTTAGACATGAAGCTCCTGGCAAAAGCGGTAGGGTACGTCAGCGGAACCATCTACTCATTTTACGTCAATCGATCGTTTACCTTTAAAACCGACAGATCAAATCGCGAGCAAGTTATATCCTATCTTTTTATATACGTGCTTTCGATGTTCCTTAACACGGGCATCAATCACGCGGGCCTGACGCTTCTCGGAACCGGGGAGATAGGAATCAACGCGAGCTTCGTGGTCGCAGCCGTAACATCCGCCGCCTTCAATTTTGTGTGCATGAAACGCTTCGTATTTAAGCGGGCATAAGATGCCCACAACGTGCCGGCGCCTCTTACAGCGAGCGGTCTATCCTGACGCTTTGCCTCTCCTAAAAGCTCCGTGAGATAGCGGAAATACCGAGCCTTTGAGCTACTGCTCACTCACCGTTATTTCGTCCTAGCCAGCTTTTCAGCTACTTACGACAATAACCCGCCGAAAACATGGATTTTTACTCTTTAGGTATCTATCCGTCCAGCCGATCTTTCTTTTAACCCCTCATGTGATGCGGGGTCACCGAAGTATGCGGAACCACCTCTATTACAATGTGCTACCTGCCCTAACCGTGTTCAACGCGAGGGCGGTCTACGGCTGGACTATCCTAGTCTTGGCATATCTTCTCGTGTCCACAGTCGAGTTGCGAGCGCTTGATATCGTGTCCAGCTCTCAACAGGGGCTCATCGCAACCTCTATCGCTCACACCTGCGCTCTTACAAAAGCAACGGATGCGGGAGTGCGATGCTGGGGCGCAAATGTAATGGGACAGCTTGGAGATGGAACAACTGAACAACGGACATCTCCGGTCGATGTCGTGGGACTCTCAAGTGGGGTAAAGGCCGTCGGAGTTGGAGATGCGTTTAGCTGCGCGCTTCTCACGAACGGGGAGGTTCGATGTTGGGGGCTCAATTCTGTGGGTCAGCTCGGCAACAACTCGGTTTCTTCAAGCTCAAGCCCCATAACGGTGCTTGACGCTACTACCAGCACCGCACTCACCGGCGCGACCCTTCTCTCTGTTGGCGCTTACCATGCGTGCGCTGTTTTGAGCTCGGGAGGGGCAAAATGCTGGGGCGGTAACGTCATGGGACAGCTCGGAGATGGATCCTTAACGAACAGAAGCATGGCCGTCGATGTTTTGGGTTTTACGAGCAACGTGAAAACAATTGATGCAGGTTCCAATCATACCTGTCTCGCCTCTCTCTCACCTAACCGTATCTACTGCTTCGGGAGAAACGACAATTATCAACTTGGGGATGGAACCAACACGTGGTCCTCGGTCCCTGTCATGGTCCCGGGATATAGTAACGCCATCGAGGTAAGTGCTGGGGATCAACATTCGTGCGCTCGGCTTAGTACTGGATCGCTCATATGTTGGGGAAATAACAGTAAAGGATCAATAGGTGATGGGACAACCAATACAGCACAATCTCCCGTCACCGTACCCAACGGCGGGTCGCTCTTTGAGCGAGTGTCCGCCGGACTTGCACACACCTGCGCCACAAGTCAGGAGGCTGGTGAAGTTACGTGTTGGGGGCGCGGCGAGGAGGGCCAGAACGGTGATGGAGGCTTCAACCAGCGCAATTCGCCCACCGCTCTTAATCCTATCCTGACGGCTGCAATAGACATCTCCTCAGGGGGGTATCATGCATGCGCGTGGATGAGTCGATGTAGCGCTATGTGTTGGGGGTCAAACTCAAACGGACAACTCGGAGATGGAACCTTAAACAGCTCCTCAATTCCTATCGCTATAACATTCTGCCAGTCCCCCGCCCCTACCCCTACTCCGATCCCCACATCATCCTCAACGGCCGACGCCTGCGCTTCAGAGAGCTCGTGCACACCTAATCCCCGACTCACCAACCCTCTCAATCCTGTCGCGCCGCCTTTCAAGGTGGCAGCCTCAACCGCCGATAAGAGAGTGACCATCACAATAAGCAGCTTTCAACTCGGCATACCGGTGAATCCGGAACAACGGGAGATTCTCCGAATGAAGCTTTCAAGGTTCTTAAGGCGTAGGATAACCAACCTAGCCGGCGCAATTAAAGTCCTCAACGCCAATTTTATTTTATCGATATCGAAAGCTCCCTCACTATCATCAAGCTCGGTCCGCGCCCTTGGATTACCGACTAAATATCGCACCGAAACCAGGAAACGCCGGGTGACTACCCGATTAAGCCCTGGCACCTACCTCGCCAGGATTACTGTTCGTCTCAAAGACGCCAAAGGGAGAACCTTCGTTACGGGAAGCACAACCAGACAAACTCGCTTCTCCGTGCGGTAACCCGCAATTATCCAGCCTCATAGAGTTTAAACGCGAGACGCCTCATGTCGGCACTTGCGTTCCACAGAAGCTTCGGAACGAACGAGGTCTCACCATGTACTCGCACCACCACACTCCCGTTCGCAGGCGGGGTGAGGGGGACCTTCACACTTCGCCTCTCCCCTGGATTGAGAGTCAGTGATATCGGAGATCCTCCGACGGTATCTATAGAGAGCATCTGTGGCAGAGGGCCGGCCTCCACGATAAGATCGATCGCCTCTGTGCCTGGTGATACAGACCGCGCGACCCTCGCTCGTTCACCGCACCATCGATATCGTGAGCCATCTAAAGCTGCCTCCTGCGGGAAGCATCCAAACAAACGTTGCTCTGCGTAGAAGAGCCTCGTGTGGCCTGGAGACCCGAATTCCCAAACAACATGGATGACCAAAAGCGCCACACACCACCACGGCGAGATCAGGGCCCTTATCTTCGACAGTTCTGGAGGGAGATAGGCTATCGCGGCGACGATCGCAACTATCGAGAAGAAGAAAAATTGTAGCACCTGAACGTAAAAAACCTCCTGAACGTTTCCATAAATGAGGAACGCGCAACCATAACAAGCGCCAATTAAAACGATCAGTTTCTCTGAAATCGAACGCCGCGAATCCTTAAGGGCCGACGCGGCTCGTAGAAGCATGAGGAACGGGATAGCAACTAAAGCTAACAATCCACATACTCCCTTACCGGAGAATGTCTGCGCGTACACGTTGTGAGCAGATCCGTGCAGAGGAAGAACGAACCGACCCGGAAACGAACCACGGGGAGATTCAATCTCACGCTCAAACTGCCATGCGAATGAGTCAGCGCCTCCTCCCAAAATTGGGTGAAGCGATCCGATCAGCATACCTGCTTTGAGAAAATCAGTGCGGTCACCGGTGCGTTGAATCTCCTTGAATCGTGAGACATATGGTGACATCGCCTCCTCTACCGACCCCTTCCCCTGAATAACAAAGACCAGGACGAGACTCACCGCAACGGTGAGGGGAAGCGACACGAGGACCTTGCCCGCCGAGCGGCGAAGCGCTCGCGTGATGTCGGTTTCATTCCTCTCAAGAAGCCTGACCACATAGATCGCGGCCCACACAGCTACAAGGGTAAGCGGGTATGAGAGCCACCCTCCCCGTTGGTAGGTAAGGATCAAGACGAACTCCCCAAGCGCTAACGCCGAGATCATAGCAAAGGCTCGTAGCCAGAACGGGAGCCTGAGCGCCAAAATAACAAGACAGGTCGGAATCGCGAGCGTTAGGTACTCGGCGTACCAGCCCGAATGTCCAAAGAACGATTGAAGTCGAAATTGCTTCCTGCCGGGGTTCACAATAGGATCAAGAGCTCGAAGCCATTGAAGGTCAACGATACCGTAGTAATCGAGGACACCGATGAGTAGGGAGGCGAGCAATCCGAGAAAAGCTCCTCCGAGAAGGATCTTGGGAAGTCTCTTACTATCAGCGACGCAAAGGCGGTACACCGCAAGACCGAGCAGAAAGGCGAGCGCGGTGTAGTACACCGATAAGAAACTGTAGAGCAGCGTATGCTCGCTTGTGAAGAGGAGCGAGTAGAGGGAGAGCGCCATCGCCGCAAAATTTTCACGGCCTGAGACATTTCTCAGGTCGTCCAGCACATGGGTCACGGGGATCGAGACAAGACTGCCCGCAGAAAAGATAGCGTAGAGAAGGCCCGAAAAGATTAACGGATTGTGAAGCTCTTGGTTCGAGATGGAGGAGAGTCTCTCACGTCGGGAACCAAAGCCCCGAGCGGCCATCCCGAGAAAAAGAGAGGCTCCGGTAAGAATCGCCAAGAGCGCCTGAGTAGTGCCGGGCCGGTTCCCTCCAAGTGGCAACACAAAGAGACCCAGGGCACATCCGATTTGTGGCGCGAAAAAGCCCAATAGCCCCGCGCCACCAACCAGAAGTGCACCGAACGGAGCGTAGAGGTCATAACCGAGGCCAAGAAGCGCTACGATCGCTGAGAACGCGGCGCAGCCCCAAAACAGTGCGGTGTAGAGTACGGAGAAGAATTTCATACCAAGTCTCTGTTGGATGCTACAGGTTATTCCGGTGGGTGGCGAGGGGGAGAGGTCCTCCTCTCAGTGGCGCACTATATGGGCTCCCTTGCACTCAAAGGGACGCATTGTCGGCGAAACCAATAAAAAAGCCCGGCGGTATCTCTACCGGCCGGGCTCTTACTGAGAGAGCACTAAGAGGTCTCTTAATGCGGCAATGTTTTGAGCGCCTGCAGTCGGGCAACCCTTTGCGAGAGCACCTCCCATGCCGGGTCGTAGAGGCTCAACAGCTCAAGCTCTGCCTCAAGAAGCGCAAGTTCATCGTCGGAGACCTTAGCGGAGGCGAGCTCCTCGGGCTTATCAACCGTATCAGCAAGCAACGTAAGGACGTTGTTGTTGAAGGTACAGATACCTCCCGACACGAGGCACTTCTTGGCGGAGGAGTCAGCGGCATCGGTATATTGCGTGATACCCGTCGCGATCAATCCGACATAGTCGCAGTGATTTTGGAGGAACCCAAGCTCTCCTGACTCAGAAGGAACAGTGACGTCAGAGACGGTCGCCTCGACTTCAAGTCCTCGTCCGGAGAATACCTTTAATTGAAATGTACCGTCTGACATCCCCTACCCCTTTACGCAGCCTGCGCGAACTCTGCAGCCAACTTCTCTGCCTTAGCGCGTACTGAATCAAGCCCGCCTACCATGTAGAACGCCTGCTCCGGAAGATCATCAAGCTTACCGTCTACAAGCTCGCCGAAGCTCTTAATGGTGTCCTCAAGCTTGCAGTACACGCCTGGTGTGCCTGTGAAGGTCTCAGCTACGTGGAAAGGCTGCGAGAAGAATCGCTCAATCTTACGAGCGCGAGCTACTATGAGCTTATCATCCTCAGACAACTCGTCCATTCCGAGAATCGCGATGATGTCCTGGAGGTCCTTGTAGCGCTGCAAGGTTTGTTGAACCTTACGAGCCACTCGGTAGTGCTCATCTCCTACAACGCTCGCCTCAAGAACTGTTGAGCTCGAGGTGAGCGGATCTACCGCTGGGTAGATCCCCTTCTCAGCAATCGAACGCTCAAGAGCGATCGTAGCGTCAAGATGCGCGAAGGTCGTCGCTGGAGCTGGGTCGGTGTAGTCGTCGGCTGGTACGTATACCGCTTGGATCGACGTAATCGAACCCTTCTTGGTTGAGGTAATTCGCTCTTGGAGCTGACCCATGTCGGTCGCAAGCGTTGGCTGGTAACCCACCGCGCTTGGCATACGGCCGAGAAGCGACGATACCTCCGATCCCGCTTGAAGGAATCGGAAGATGTTATCGACGAAAAGAAGAACGTCACGGCCCTCTTCATCACGGAAGTACTCAGCGGTTGTAAGAGCTGAGAGAGCTACACGGAAACGCGCTCCTGGAGGCTCACTCATCTGTCCGTATACAAGGCACGCCTTGTCGATAACTCCCGAATCCTTCATCTCGTGCCAGAGGTCGTTACCCTCACGCGTACGCTCACCTACTCCGGCGAATACAGAGAATCCTCCGTGCGCCTTAGCGATGTTGTTGATGAGCTCCATGATGATAACGGTCTTACCTACACCGGCACCGCCGAAGAGACCGATCTTTCCACCCTTAAGGAAAGGAGCCACGAGGTCCACTACCTTAATGCCTGTCTCAAGGATCTGCTTGGAGGTCGACTGGTCCTCGAACGAAGGCGTTGGGCGGTGAATTGACCAACGGGTGTCGGTATCAACTGGCCCAAGCTCGTCGATAGGACGGCCGGTTACGTCAAGGATTCGACCGAGGGTCTTCTGTCCTACCGGTACAGAGATCGGCGCGCCGGTGTCTACAACAGATTGACCACGAACGAGACCCTCTGAGGAGTCCATCGCGATACAACGAACGACGTTGTCACCAAGGTGCTGAGCCACCTCGAGAACGAGGTTGTTCTCCTGGCTGTCGATGTTTGGGTTTGTGGTGAGCAAAGCGTCATAGATCTTTGGAATACCGCCACCCTGTGGGAACTCAACGTCGATTACCGCGCCGAGAACCTGACTAATCTTTCCTTTACGTCCCATTGTTTCTTTCATAGCTATTTCCCTTGGTTACTTGAGTGCTTCAGCTCCACCGACGATATCAAGCAGCTGGCTGGTGATACCTGTCTGTCGCAGTTTGTTAAACTTAAGTGTGAGAGAGTGAATAAGCTCGGAAGCGTTCTTCGTCGCGTTATCCATCGCGGTCATTCGGCTCGCGTGCTCACTCGCTTTCGTGTCGAACGCCGCCTGACGAACGATAGCTCGGACGATTCGAGGAACAACCGCGTCGAAAACTCGCTGCGTATTCGGTTCAAAGGTCGTGGTGCCGGTGGCCTCCGCTGGAGCAGCGTTCACAACAGCAAGGTTCTTCTTGTCGAGTGGCAACAAACGCTCGGAGGTAGCGACCATGGAGATCGCTGACCGGAAACGAGTGTAGATAACGTACAACTCGTCGAACTCACCCTTGAGGAAATCAACCTCCAAACGTTGGCAGGTCTCCTGGATCGGCCAGTTTACCGGATCATCCGAGAGGTTCTCGTTTGCATCGAGGTACTGACGACCGATACGACGGTAGTGCTCTGCCGGCTTCTTTCCAAGGATAACGGTATCGATGGAGCATCCTGGATGCTTCCCCGCTATCTCCTTATAGAGCGAATCAACCTTGCGATTCACGTTGGTATTGAAACCTCCGCACAATCCACGATTTGCTCCAAGAACGAGAACACGAACCTTCTTCACTTCAGCACGAGCCTCAAGGAAGGGATGCGTGAACTCATTTCCCCCCTCAAGCTGGGCGAGCACGCCCTTAAGAGCGTCCGTGTACGCGCGCGAGCGGACAACAGCCTCTTGAGTCTTTCGCAGCTTCGCGGCCGCGACGAGCTTCATCGCCGAGGTGATCTTCTTTGTGTTTTTCACCGACTTTAATCGTCGGCGAATCTCTTTAAGACCTGCCATGCGGTTTCAATCCTTATGCTGCTGAAGCGTGAGCTGGAGCTGATTTCTGCGCTTGCGCACCGTGACCAGCGCCATTTGCACTTACGTTGAGAGAGGTCGCTGTTCCAGCGATAAATTTTTCAACGAAGCTGCCGATAGCCTTCTTCAAACGCTCATTGATGTCTTTGTCGAGCTCCGCCTTAACACGGAGATCGTTCATAAGAGCTGACTCGTTTGAAAGCATATGACGGTGAAGCGCCTCTTCGAATGGACGAACTTGAGCAACCTCAAGCTTGTCGGTGTAGCCGTTAGCTACCGCGAAGATGGAGAGAACCTGAAGCTCTACCGGCATCGGAACGTTCTGGCCTTGCTTCAAGATCTCAACGAGACGAGCACCCTTCGCGAGCTGCGCGCGGGTAGCGGCGTCAAGGTCAGATCCAAACTGAGCAAACGCTTGCTTCTCTCGGTACTGAGCGAGGTCAAGTCGCAGAGTTCCAGCGATCTTCTTCATCGACTTAACTTGGGCGGCACCACCTACACGGGATACCGAGAGACCAACGTTCACAGCGGGACGGATACCCGAGTTGAAAAGGTCTGCCTCAAGGAAGATCTGCCCGTCTGTAATCGATATCACATTCGTTGGCACGTACGCTGATACGTCACCCTCAAGGGTCTCAATGATTGGAAGGGCTGTAAGCGATCCACCACCGAGCTTGTCGCTGAGCTTAGCAGCTCGCTCAAGGAGACGGGAGTGAAGGTAGAACACGTCTCCCGGGTAGGCTTCACGTCCTGGTGGACGTCGAAGGAGGAGCGAAACGCTTCGATATGCTACGGCGTGCTTTGAAAGATCGTCGTAAATGATGAGAGCGTGCTTGCCGTTCTCCATGAAGTACTCGCCCATCGCGCATCCTGCATATGGAGCGAGGAACGACATCGGAGCTGGCTCAGAAGCTGTAGCGGATACCACGATCGTGTGGTCCATCGCGCCGTGCTCCTTGAGGCGCTCTACCACCTGAACGACTGAGGAACGCTTCTGTCCGATAGCGACGTATATACAGATAACGCCGGTACCCTTCTGGTTTATGATCGTATCGATAGCAACCGTGGTCTTTCCAGTCTTCTTGTCACCGATGATAAGCTCTCGCTGTCCGCGACCCACAGGGGTCATCGCATCGATAGCCTTGAGACCTGTCTGCATCGGCTCATGAACCGACTTACGACCAACGATTCCTGGCGCCTTGATCTCAAGTCGACGAACGTGTGGCGTATTGATGTCGCCGAGGCCGTCGATTGGATTTCCAAGTGCGTCAACAACGCGTCCGATGAGCGCCTCTCCTACTGGAACCTGCGCGATCTGGCCGGTGCGCTTAACGGTGTCACCCTCTGCGATTGCAGATGTGTCGCCCATCACTACCGCTCCAACGTTGTCCTCTTCAAGGTTAAGAGCGATCGCCTTAGTTCCGTTCTGGAACTCGATGAGCTCTCCAAGAGCTACCTTACCAAGGCCGTAGATGCGAGCAATTCCGTCACCCACGCTCAATACGGAACCCACCTCGGCGAGGTCTTGGTCGCCCGATACGTTGCCGATCTTATCCTTGATGATTCTACTTATCTCGTCTGCACGTATGTCCATAGTTACCTCTCTTTGAAAATTAACAAATTCCTATCGAATTAATTGAGCGGCTACACGTTGCAGAGTCCCAGCTACGGAACGATCAAGGAACGAGTCGCCCAAACGAACAGTTAATCCACCAATTAATGATGGGTCGGTTTTTACGGTTATCTTTACCTCTCCGCCTAACGACTGAGAGAGCTTCTTTTGAAGTTCCGCAATGGCGCCTTCGCTCGCTGGCTGAGCCAAAGTTACCTCAAGGAGCAGGCTCTTTTTAAACTCACTGACGAAGTGGGAGAAGGTCTGTGAAAGGGAGGGGAGTACCGAAGCTTTTCGAAGCGAAGTAAGGGTAACCAGGGTCCGCTTCAGTGGCTCCGTCGCGAAACCACCAAGAGCGTCAGCTATCGCGCCAATCACAACGATGCGAGAGCCTTCAGCAACACGCGGATTGCTCATGCTTTCGCGGAAATCCGACGATGTAGCCCATGCCTTCGCCATCGCCTTAAGCTGTTCCTCTACTTTGTCGAGCTCCGCCGGGGCGCAGACGTCAAAGAGAGCTTTAGCGTATCTCTTGGCAATTCGTTGTTCTCGTCCAGAACTCATGCTCGTTTCGTTCCCTTTCTAATTACCGAACCAACTTCCTAGCGCGATCGATCGCGGCATCTACATAGTGCGATTGACGAGCAGCAAGCTCGCCAGTTTGAAACTTCAATTTAGAAAGCTCTACAGCTTTAGCGACAAGGACCGCTCGGAAGTGGCCTTGAGCGGAGCGAGACTCTCCTTCAAGAAGATCCTGTGCGGAGGACGCTAAGCGAGCTGCCTTCTCTCGTGCGGCGGAAATGATCGATGTTGACTCAAGCTCACCCTGCTTCACGATCTCAAGGCGCGCGCTCTCCTGCTCTTGGGATAGATTTTTAGTAAGAGCTTCAACCGCTGCGAGCTCGCGCTCGGCTGCCTCCATGTCGGCGGTAGCGGAGGTAACCTCTTCAGCAATCCGATCTCGGCGTGAGGTCCAGCCGTTTCTGATCGGCTTGCGAAGAAGGACCGTCATGAGCGCGATATAGATTGCAAAGTTGATCCAGAACGGCACGATATCTTGAATGGAGGGGTGATGGCCCGCGCCACCACTTGCGACAACGACGTCGGAGTGTGCGATCGCGAGCATAAGGGACGCCGCAACAACCGCGCGAGTTGATATCGGGATCTTGAGAGAGAAGATAGCACCTGTGTGAGAATTCATAGGCTTTTGAATGTAGTGGCTTTTGAATGTAGTCACGTCTCTTTGCACGAACGACCGCATCGGCGGTGGAAGTCTAGCCAAGATCACCTGAGAAGTCACCCTTTTGGCTTACAAAACTAGTATGCGCTCGGGGAGCTGGTTACGGCGACCTTCGCTCTAGTGAACGGTGAGCTGCGAGTCAACCTTCGAGGTGAGGGTATCGGCAAGCGCCTGAGCCTCCCCTTCCGCTGTGGTGTAAGCCTTCTCGAGAGCGGAATCGATTGATTGACGCCCCACTTGGAGCTCACGAGCGGTATGAGCCTCAGCCTCGGCTACGATAGCTGAAGCCGTGGCTTTCGCTTTCGCAACAGCGGTTTGCCGTTCCTTATTGGCTGCGATACGAGCCTGAAGCATTCCCTCGTCGTAACGGTCACGTAACGCTTGAGCTTTCTGGCGCATTTGCGATGCGGTATGCACCGCCCCTGCAGTGACAGCCTCGCGCTCCTCAAGGTGCTTAAGGAGCGGCTTAAAAAGGGTAGAACGAAGAGCGAAGTAGAGCGCAAAAAGAAAGACCGTACCCACTACGATCATCTGTCCGTCCTCGTTCGTAAGCGAAAATAGGTCAAGAATCTGATTTTGTTCCATGCCGGAAGATTCGTCGATTTCGAGGATAAGATCAACCGTAGGGACGGACGGTCGGAACGAAAAGACCCAGCCAAGACGAGAGGCAAGGGGATATCCGCTCTCTGACAAGGCCCCTGCCCTCACCCTGGCTGCGGCATCGTGCAGCGACCGACGAAGGTGGCGCCCGGTTCAATGACGATTTGCGGGGTGGTTACGTCGCCGCGAACCTCCGCAGAGCTAAGAAGGGTAAGTGCTTTCGTCGCCACAGAGTTGCCCTGAACCTTTCCGCCAAGGACTACTTCAGCCGCGCCCACCGCGCCGATGAGCGTAGCGCCAGCGGCGATAGTAACCCGACCATCACACGCCACATCGCCTTCAAAAACTCCTGCGATTACGACATCGCCCGCTGATTTGAGGTTGCCCTTTAAGACAACGTCAGGGCCGATTACCGTAGCACCCTCGCGACCTGCAGTGTCGTTTGCTGAAGACTTCGTAGAATCAAAGAACTGAAATGATCTTACCTCGTTTGCCATATACCTACTCCTTTGAAATGCTGAGAATATCAATTAGACGGTCGAGTTCCGAATCGGAGAAGAAATGAAGCTCGACCGCCCCGCCCTTCTTTGACCGACGAATTGTTACTTTGGTTCCAAGAGCGTTTCGCAAACGCTCTTCAATCTCTGGAAATTTTGAGCTTTCAATACGTTTACCACCACGAGGCTTCTTGGGGTCTTCAAGGATTACTTCGCGCGAAACGATCGCTTCTAGGGCTCGAACAGAGAGCGACTCGTCGATGACCTTCTGCGCAAGGCTCGTCTGCGCCGCTGGCTCCTTCACAGTTAAGATCGCCTTGGCGTGTCCAACTGTAATAATGCCCTCGCGAAGATATTCCTGAACCGCTGTCGGTAGTTTAAGGATACGAACCAAGTTTGCTACGGTCGCTCGATCCTTTCCAACGCGAGCCGCAACCTCTTGAGCATTGAGGTTAAATTCATCCATGAGCCGCTGGTACCCACGAGCCTCCTCAAGCGGATTGAGATTCAATCGTTGAACGTTCTCAACAAGAGCTACCTCAAAGGTGTCTCGATCGGATAATTCTTTTATAAGAACAGGTACTTGCGAGAGTCCCGCTCGGATAGATGCTCTGAAGCGGCGCTCCCCAGCTACGATTTGATAGCTTCCCTGCCATGGCCGAACAAGGATCGGCTGAAGAACTCCAAGTGCCTTGATTGACTCAGAAAGTTCGTTTATTTCCTGCTCGGGAAAATCAACTCGGGGTTGCTCCGGGTTTGCCGAGATTCGGGCAACATCCACGTATTGAACGCCACTTGTAGGGTCCGTAGCTGTTGTCGAGTTCGCTATATTTGTAATAGTTTCAGTTACTTGAGTTGCCAGTTGCGGCATTGGAGGCGTGACAGCGACTGGAGCCGCAGACGATACGAGCGCGCTGAGTCCCCTACCGAGCGCCATCTTTTGATTTTTCTTTAAACCTTGCACACTATCTCCCTTACTAACTTCCAGACCTACAGCTGTTCCACGTGGAACACCTCCTAAGCAGCCACCGCCGCGTCCGGCTCATTGTTCAGACCAAGTCGCTCTATCAATTCGCCAACAAGGGCCAGGTAGCTCTTAGCACCGGCACTAGTTGGGTCGTATATACAGATCGGTTGACCATGGCTTGGACATTCGGAGAGCTTGATGTTGCGAGGAATCCGAGTCTTCAATAGCTTTTCCCCAAAGTGACGCTCGGTCTCGTCGCGTACCTGCATACTGAGGTTCGTTCGCGCATCGTACATAGTGAGGAACACACCGAGGATATCGAGCTTGGGATTAAAGGTGCTCTGGACGAAAGCGATGGTTTTAAGGAGTCCGGACAAACCCTCAAGTGAATAGTATTCAGCTTGAAGCGGGATAAGAACCTTCGTAGCGGCACCAAGGGCGTTAAGGGTGAGAAGCCCCGAAGAGGGAGGGCAATCGATTATGACAACATCGTAGTTCTTATCGATATCCGCCAAGGCGCTCCGTAGGATGAGCTCACGTCCCGGTGTTTTGCCTATCTCAAGCTCCAAGCTCACCAGGTCATGCGAACCAGGCACCACCTTGAGGTTATCGATAGAGGAGGGGACGATAACATCTGAGAGTTGAAGTTTTCCGAAAAAGATATCGTAGAGGTCGGCACCTTCCGGATGCATCGGAACACCGACTCCACTGGTGGCGCTAGCTTGAGGGTCAAAATCCAGCAGTAGGACCTTGAATCCAAGAAGGGAGAGCTGAGCTGCAATACTGACGGAGCTTGTCGTTTTTCCGACTCCGCCTTTTTGATTTGAGAGGGCAATGACTTGCGCCATAGAAATTATTGTATTTCCTTAACCTTGAGAGCCGTTAGAGGTACCATGACTGAGAGCTCTTCACAACATAAAAGATGAGCTTTGCGAGCACTTCGAGTCCTCCTTTACGCACAGGGCACGGGATCTGTTCCACGTGGAACAATGGGCGATACCAACCGTTGCCGTTCCACGTGGAACAACGCTCAAGATTGCTCATAGCTGCTCTCACATTTTCTAACGGAGTGGCATCCTACTTCCCAAGAACGGGTAGCCGTGAGACACCCAACGCCGATATGGCGTACACCTGTAACGTCCTAACCATCCCGTGGTGTTCCACGTGGAACAAACTGTGCAACTACGGCGACGGATGAAGTGACCCATATGTGTTCCACGTGGAACAAAGCTAAAACAGAATCGCGCAAGGGTACAAAAGTAGTAAGGGCAACGCCAGGGTAGGGGATTGAGCCTAAATTCGGCAGTAAAGGAGGATGAAAATGGCGCAGAGGGCAAAAAGCACTGCGAAGTATTTTGCGCATTCCGACGCTGCCGATCACCGATTCCGAAATGAACCGATCACTTATTCCGATATGAGCCGATCGGAGCGAAGCGACGTATGGTAGGTATCATGAGTTGGATTGTCTTTTCAATG
>JBDLRS010000095.1:0-20733 GCA_039799965.1 Pseudomonadota bacterium | reverse complement strand
TTGACGAAACGAGGCGGAGACGACGAAAAAACCGGAGGCGTATCCACTGAGATACGTTGAGGATTTTTTCGGCGGCTCCAACGAAGTTGCAGTCAAACTATCGAAATGCGCAACAGCAAATAATTTTTTCACCACCCTGCTAGGAGAACATATCCTTAACCTTATCGAAGAAGCCCCTGTCGGATCCATCTTCAACAACGGTTCCTTGAAGCGCAGCGAGTTTTTCAAGGAGTTCACGTTCCTCCTCCGAGACCTTCTTAGGAACGTGAACGTAGACACGCACATGTTGGTCACCTCGGCGTTGCGGGTTACTACCGAGAACAGGAATACCTTTATGCTTGATGCGGAATACCTTCCCTGATGGAGTTCCGGCTGGAATCTTTAACTTGAGCTTACCATCAAGCGATGGGACCTCGATCTCGGTTCCGAGGGTGGCAGCCGCGTAGGTTATAGGCACCTCGCAGATAACCTCGTGGTCTTGTCGTTGGAAAACCGGATGCTCCTCGATGTGAACCTGCACGTAGAGATCACCGCTCGGCCCACCGCCCATTCCACCCTCACCCTCACCTCGCATCTTGAGCCGCTGGCCATGATCCACACCGGCGGGAACCTTAACCTTAATCTTAGATTCCTTTACACGAAGGCCCGAACCGGAGCAATCGCCACACGGGTTCTTGACTACCTCACCCGCGCCACCGCAAGCGTGACAGGTTCTGGCGAGCGTGAAGAAGCCTTGCTGAACTCGAATCTGTCCCGCGCCTTCACATTGAGGGCATCGCTCACGCGAAGAACCCTTTGCGGCACCAGACCCAGCGCATGTATCGCACGCTGAACGACGACCGATCGTGATCTCTTTCTCACAACCGAAAGCGGCCTCTTCAAAGGTGAGATCGAGATCGTAGCGGAGGTCGTTTCCAGCGCGGCCACGGCCACGACGAGGATCCCCCCCCATGCCGCCACCGAAGAATGAGCTGAAGATGTCGCCGAAGATATCCTCGAAACCGGAGAAGTCTCCTCCTTGGAAACCACCCGCGCCCCCGCCCTGCTGGAACGCCGCATGCCCGAAGCGATCGTAACGAGCGCGATTCTCCGCGTCGCTCAATACTGAGTACGCCTCTGTCGCCTCCTTGAATTTATCTTCCGCTTCTTTGTTGCCTGGATTTTTGTCGGGGTGAAATTGAACAGCCTTTTTACGATAGGCTTTTTTAACGTCCTCAAGAGACGCGCCTTTGGAGACCTCTAATACTTCATAGTAATCACGCTTTGACACGTTCGCACCTTACACTAAAAACATCCTGGGTGTCTGCACTTGGGAGGGTGAATTTCGGCCCTTTCTCAGTCCTCCTAGCGAGACTCCCAGAGGACCAAAAGCCCCCTAACCCCACACGTAAACGTACCCAAAACAAAAGTCACGACCCCATCGCGAGCGTTAACGTGAAAGGGGGAACAGGAACACCTTACCCCTTTGAAATCACCACTAAAAAACCCCCGAACCAACCCCTTGTACAGGTCAGCCCGGGGGCTCTTCCCTACCTCACGCCGGAGGCCGGTTTAATTGTTGTCACGAACCTCTTCGTAGTCCGCGTCAACAACATCATCCTTAGGATCAGCGCTTGCGCTGTCATGCGAGTCAGCAGCTCCAGCTCCGTTCGCTGACGCACCCGCAGCGGCGGCACGCTTGTACGCCTCTTCGGAGAGCTTGTGGCTCGCCTTCTCAAGGTTCTCGTACGCGCGCTTAATAGCGTCTTGGTCGTTGCTCTCAAGGGCCTTCTTAGCTTCCTGAAGCGCCGTATCAACGGTGCCTTTAAGCTCAGCAGTTGCCTTATCACCGAGCTCCTTCAAGGTTGACTCAGTG
Organism: Pseudomonadota bacterium; assembly: GCA_039799965.1. Taxonomy (GTDB): domain Bacteria; phylum Bdellovibrionota_C; class UBA2361; order UBA2361; family OMII01; genus OMII01. The sequence goes on along the minus strand of JBDLRS010000095.1, from coordinate 18,878 downwards.
CCGTAGACCATCGTGTCGAGCTTGTTGCGCTCCTCGATGAGCTCTCGACGCTTACGATCCTCTTCAGCGTGCTCCTTGGCGTCCTGAACCATTCGCTCGATCTCCTCTTTAGAGAGGCCGGAGCTCGCTGTGATCTTGATCGACTGCTCTTTGCCTGTACCGAGATCCTTTGCGGAAACCGATACGATACCGTTCGCGTCGATGTCGAAGGTTACCTCGATCTGGGGAACTCCTCGTGGCGCTGCTGGAATACCAACAAGCTCGAACCGCCCAAGGGTCTTGCTGTCAGCCGCCATCTCACGCTCTCCTTGAAGAACGTGAATGGATACCGCTGGCTGGTTATCAGAAGCTGTCGAGAATACCTGCGACTTTCGAGTTGGGATCGTCGTGTTCTTCTCAATGAGCTTGGTATTCACACCACCGTAGGTCTCGATTCCGAGACTGAGTGGTGTAACGTCGAGAAGGAGCACGTCCTTCACATCGCCCTGAAGAACTCCACCCTGAACCGACGCGCCGATAGCGACCGCCTCGTCTGGGTTTACGCTCTTCGAAGCTTCCTTACCGAAGATCTCCTTCACGCGCTGTTGAACAGCCGGCATACGGGTCATACCGCCCACGAGGATAACCTCGCCGATGTCGCTCGCGTTGAGGCCAGCATCCTTGAGGGCCGTGCGGCATGGAGCCTCAAGACGCCGGAGAAGGTCAGCGCACAGTTGCTCAAACTTAGCGCGGGTAATCTTCAAGTTAAGGTGCTTTGGACCGGACGCGTCAGCCGTGATGAACGGAAGGTTAATGTCGGTTTCTATTGAGCTGGAGAGCTCGTGCTTGGCCTTCTCAGCCGCCTCTTTGAGACGTTGAAGCGCCATCGTGTCCTTACGGAGATCGATACCCTGTTCCTTCTTGAACTGATCCGCGATGTAATCAACGAGGATAAGATCGAAATCCTCTCCTCCGAGGAACGTATCACCGTTCGTTGCCTTAACTTCGAATACTCCATCGCCGAGCTCAAGGATCGACACGTCGAACGTACCGCCTCCGAGGTCGAATACAGCTACCGTCTTCTCATGCTTCTTATCGAGACCATACGCGAGCGCTGCCGCTGTCGGCTCGTTGATGATACGGAGAACGTTAAGCCCCGCGATCTTTCCGGCATCCTTTGTAGCCTGCCGTTGCGCGTCATCGAAGTACGCTGGAACGGTGATAACTGCGTCGGTTACAGGCTCACCAAGGTAATCCTCAGCGGTCTGCTTCATCTTCGTGAGAACCATTGCGGAGACCTCTTGAGGGCTCTTTGACTCACCCTTGAGCTTTACCCATGCGTCCTGATTCTGCGAAGCGGTAATCTCATACGGAAGAACGCCCTTAGCCTTTTCAACCTCTGGCGCGTTTACCTTACGACCGATCAATCGCTTTACCGCGAATATGGTGTTCTTTGGATTCGTTACAGCCTGGCGCTTCGCGATCTGACCCACGAGACGCTCTCCAGCGTCGTTCACGCCCACAACGGATGGAGTGGTGCGACTTCCCTCGCTGTTTGCGATAACGGTGGGGGTTCCACCTTCCATAACGGCAACACACGAGTTCGTCGTTCCGAGGTCAATTCCAATTACTTTTCCCATATCGAGTAATACTCCTTCCTTAAAATTTAGATAGTTCCCTATGCTTAATCACCCGCTGTTGCGACTATCACCTCGCCGCAACGGATCAACTTGTCCTTGTAGTAGTAGGGCTTCTTCAGTTCACCTACTATTACACCCGCCTCGGATCCAGGCACTCGGCTGATAGCCGCGTGCTTCTGCGGATCAAATTGGGTACCCACGCTCGACTCTCCCAAAATCTGCCACTTGCCGAGTTTCTCAACGAAGAGCTTGTGGACCATCTCCAGTCCAGTTTTGAGGCTGTCTTGGCTCGCCGAGCTGTGAGACAACGCGAGCTCCAGATTGTCCAGGACCTCGAGCATATCTACGACAATCTTCTCTCCTTGGTATTTAAGTAGCTCAGACTGCTCCTTCAAGGCCCGACGCTTAAAATTTTCAAAATCGGCGGCGAGTCGAAGATAGCGATCCCTCGCGTCAGCGAGCTCCGCCTCTAGGGTTTGCTTTTCATCTACCGGTGAGTCCCCTTGACCTTCACTAGTAACATTTTGATCTTGCTCGGTATTATCTCCGCCTACATCCATGGCATCGGCCTCTTCTCTTGACTGCTTCTTTGACATTCGTGGTATTCGATTCGTGTCCGAATCGCTCCCCTGTCGCTTTGGCCACGCTGGGGAAATTCAGAACGGTTAAACCTTTCGGACCTCTTGTGCTATAAACACTTGCCAAGGCTTTTTCAATGTCCACCCCTCAAAACGACTCACATATTCCCTCGGAACAACTAAAAAGGGGCCAAGAGACCTCAGTGCCTGCGATCGTGCTGAGAGTGACCCCGTATCGGGAGAGCGACCTGATCGGACACCTTTTGACTCCAAGCATGGGAAAGATATCGGTCATAGCTCGCCATGCTCGCGGTAGTCGCAAACGGTTTCCAAGCTCCCTTGACCTCTTTGATCGTGGTACCGCGCGTCTCAACGTCGAAAGGAGCGGGGCCCTCGGCGTTAAGGAGTTCTCACCTTCGCACTCCCTCATTAAGATACGCCATGACCTTGATAAGCTCACCCTTGCCTCCCTTCTATGCGAGGCGTTTGACCTCGTTATCCCCGAGCACGGTGGCTACGCCACCCCGCACCTCTTTGAGCTCCTTGATCTCTCCCTTAACGCAATCGATGAGGCGTTGGATGTGAAGGGATCTCTTCGAGCGACCTTCATCGCGCTCGCATCACTCACGCAGGACAGCGGCATCGCGGATGTATCATCAGCGACCCCGGGAAGTCGTGCCCTCTCACATCTACTCGACACGATTGAGCGATTCTGCGAACGTCGCCTGATGACAAGGAGCGCCCTCAAAGAGATTATTATTAAGGCTGCAATGTAATATCTGACGTTTTGCCTCAGCCAGGTCAGCGGACATAAAAAAGGCGAGCCTTGTAGCTCGCCTTTTCTCGTCATGTTGATGCCTCACATTTAGTGGCACCCACACCCAGTTCCACACCCCTTCTTCGGAGTAGTGGTTGTTGTGGATGAGTCAGTTGAACTTGAGGCCTCGGTCTTCGTAGCCTTTGGCTTCTTCGAGCTTTCCCCAGTTGACGATGAACCAGATGTATAATCGGTCTTGTACCAACCACTTCCTTTAAGATGGAACGCAGATGCTGAAACCGCCTTCGTCACCGCGTTGGTCTTCCCCTTCTCCTTGCAGTTAGGGCACTGCTTGAGTGGTTTATCGCTAAACTTTTGAATCACTTCGAAACGTCCACAATCGGGACACTCATATTCATACAATGGCATACGACACTCACCGTGAAAGAAAACGTAGGTTAAGTATAACGTGATACGAGGCACTTGTCGCCTCTCTCCACGCCTTTTGAACCCCCTCTTGAGAGAAGGAAGTCCACGGATGTTGGATAGACATCCTTCACTATAATCCTAGGATAATTTCAACTGCTCTGTGAAGTTTCAAGTACTTGAGGCATTTTTTTGGGCAAAATCTTGCAGGGAAGGATGGCTTACTTTGATAACGCGGAAACCGCGGCGTGCGCAGTCGTGATGATCTACGCCCTCCGGGCACTGTGGGCTCTCCGCGTTTATTGACTGAAAGGCCGAACCGTTTACCACTCCTGAGAGGTATGAAACTACACAGAGACCATAATCTCGTTCTTCACCTGCGTTACGCCGGGAGCCATCCACGCGGCGTTCTCCGCTTCTTTACGCTCAGCCCATGAGCGCACACTTCCACGCAACGTAACGGTGCTGTCGGTTGCCTCGACCTCGATATTTCGAGACTCAAGTTCTGCGTACCGATGAAGGGCCGCTTTGATCTCATGTTTCACCTCACGGGACTTGATGTGAGGAGAGACAGAGATTCTATTAGTCACCCCCTTCACGCCGATCAACTCCTCAACAACCTTCTCCGCCGCTTCCCGCTGATAGTTCCATTCCACGTTCCCCTCAAGGGTAACCCACCCTTTACTCACAGACACCTTAATGTGCTCGTCGGGAACAGAGGAGCTCCACTTAAGCGCGTTGAGGGCGGTGGTCGCGACCCCTGCATCTGTTTTCTCAACCGCTCTCGGAAGTTGAACGTCGATATCATTCGCTACGGCGCGGACCCCAGCCACTCGCTTCGCGATTCGCTCAGCCGTTTGCTTTTGAAAATAACTGGGAACGGCGCCTGTAAGGGTTACGACGCCATCAGTGGTAGCGACCCCAATCTTTGACGCGTCGATACTCGGATCCCAGCGAAGATCCTCTATGACATCATGCTGTAGGTCTTTGTCATTTTTTATGCTCATGGATCATTCCTCGCGCATTAACAACAGTTAGCAGGGTGGTGAAAAATGGTTCCGTCGTGAGCATTTTGAGAGGTTTGACGAAACGAGGCGGAGACGATGAAAAAACCGGAGGCGTATCCACTGAGATACGTTGAGGATCTTTTCGGCGGCTCCAACGAAGTTGCAGTCAAACTATCGAAATGCGCAACAGGAAATCATTTTTCACCACCCTGTTAGGGTGCCGACAACAAGAGCGGGTCCATAAACCTTACGGTCTCTCGCCCACCCCCTCGAGTTATAACCTCAACTAAGGTTACCTCCCGACCAAACCCTTCTATCGCAACTGACTGTGTGGCGGTGATTACATGCTCCTGCTGCTCACATGAAACGATCAACGCATCATCGTGCGGATCATAGGTAACCCCATGAAGCTGCCAAAGACGGCTCTGATGTTGGGAACCGTTACCTGAGGAGAGGGTAATGTCGACCCCTTTTCCTTGCAATGTATCCGATACCTCGTCGAAAAATCTTCTCCAATTCTCTTTCGGTAATCCCCGTTTGCTTGACTCAACCATCTTCCCCTCCCCCGAGAGATAGCACCTTTCTCTCCATGATCTCTGAAGCTTCCATAACGTTCTGCCTCACGAGCACGGCGGCGGTCTCGGATCCAACACGTAAGAAGATACCGTAAAGTGGGCCCGGGCGAGCATGACTGGCAGCAGTCGAGTGACGGGCGATGCGGTGAACAGCACCACCGGACGGCCCGTCTCCTCGAATCTTAATTCGAATGCCCCCTCTACACCCGCTCCCCAAATATCGCCGTTCCCACACGAACGATATCGGCGCCCTCCTCTATGGCGACGCCGAGGTCATCGGACATCCCCATGCTGAGAAGGATCCGTTGATTATCAAAGAGAGTGGCGCGACCTTCGGCGATAAGACGAGTTCGCAACTCCGCCATCGCTTTAAAATGGGGGCGACTCGCCTCCGGATTCTCATCGTATGGCAATATCGTCATGAGGCCTTCAACCCGGATAGCATTGGAGAACACCTCACAGGCTTCGAGTGCCTCCCCCACCTCATCTGGCGTAAAGCCACTCTTCCTATCATCCTGTCCGATATTGACCTGCAAGAGAACACGTTGGCGCTTGGTGATTCGGGCCGCCTCCTTCGCGATAAGCGCAAGAACCTTCAACGAATGTACAGACTCAATCACATCGCACAGCCGTACCGCGTCTCGAACCTTATTGCTCTGCAACGGTCCGATCATGTGAAGTTCGCTGTGAGCCGGAAGCTGTGGCTGCTTTTCTTTGATTTCCTGGAGATAGTTCTCGCCAAACACGATCGGCAACGCGACACAACAAGCGGCCGCCGCGTACTCACGCATCGCCTCAATAGTTTTTGTCTTACTAACTGCCACAAGGGTGATCTGACGGGGATGCCGGCCACTATGTGACGCTGCGCTATGGAGCCTTTGAAGCACCTCTTTCAGCCGGGCTTCGATCGACACTACGCCACCTGCTCTCGATGCGCTCCTAATTTCACGAGCTCATCCATGAGCGATGAAATATTGAGTCCCACTACATTTGAGTACGATCCCTCAACGGAATCAACGAACCGCAACCCGAGCCCCTGAATAGCATACGAGCCCGCCTTGTCCATCGGCTCTCCCGAACGAACGTAGCGAGCGATGACCTCCTCGCTCATCGGAGCCATCGTAACGTTTGTTGTATGCGACCACCTTTTCTCAAGCCCCTGCGAGCGATTGATGATAGCGATCCCACCAAGAACTTCGTGCGTTCGGCCTTGAATCTTTCTAAGCATCGAACACGCCTCCTCAAACGACTCAGGCTTTCCCAGCACCTCCCCATCGATGCACACCGTAGTATCGGCGCCGATGACGTACGCGTTCGGGTTTTGATCAGCGACGATCGCCGCCTTAACCACGGCGAGACGCTCCACCATCTCTTTCGCCGATTCCCCAGGAACCGGAGTCTCATCACATCCCGATACGACGATAGTGAACGCTACTCCGGCTTGTGAGAGGAGCTCCTTTCGTCGAGGAGATGAGGAAGCGAGGATAATTGAAGCGGTTAACATCGGAGTAGCTATCCTTTTTCGAATGCCTTTCGAAGCACACCAACTAAGGTCAACATCAGCGCATGATGGAGCGAACGGTGCTGATGTGCCTCAAGCTCATCGCCAAACTGGGCTTTAACCACCCAATCACGTTGATCGATACGATCACACGAGACGCACGGCACGCCTCGCCGCTCCAAGAGCTCCACAACCTCATCAACTGAAGGGATCCAAAAAAAGTGACCGGCATGCGCAGTCGGCAGGGCGCTCACAGTACCTGCGGTGAGCGAGAGAAGTTTAGAACTTGGAAGGACCTGGAACTCCTCAAACCCAAGATCCGCGAAACCACGCGCTACGATATCACCGGGCTCAAAGCGGGGCTCAAGCCCCCACTGCCTCGCCTCTGAACACAAAGCGAACTGCTCACGAGAGAACCACATCGCTCACTAATCCTCGTTTGGCTTCATACGATCGAGCATCTCAACCGTTGAGGTACCTCCCTCAACCACGGTCATCTCAGACACCTTGGTCAAACGAGCCTTTTCGTGGAACTCCTTCACCGAGAGCACCCCAACGTTACACATGGTCGATTTGAGCTTCACTAATGAAACATCCACCTTGTCTGAGAGCGGTCCACTGTACGGAACGTACGCGTCAACACCCTCCTCAAAGATAAGGTGCGCGGCATCACTCTGCTTGTATCGCTGCCAGTTACGCGCGCGATTGGAGCCCTCCCCCCAGTACGGCTTGTAGAGACGTCCGCGGTAACTAATCTTCGCGGTAGGGCTCTCTTCCGTCATCGCGAAGTACTTACCCATCATCACGAAGTCAGCGCCCATCGCGAGGGCTACGATCATCTGCGTATCGGAGTTAAGTCCTCCATCAGAGCAGATAGGAACGTAGATGCCGCTCTCCTTGAGGTATTCATCGCGGGCTTTGGCGACATCCATAACGGCGCTCGCCTGGCCACGACCGATCCCCTTCTGCTCACGGGTGATACAGATAGAGCCTCCGCCGATTCCGACCTTTACGAAATCTACCTCGGCCCGCTCAGCCATATACCGGAATGCGTCAGCGGATACGATATTTCCACCGCCGATAACGAGGGATTCCCCGTACTTCTTACGAAGCTCCACCGCCGCTTTCGCCTGCCACTCGCTGTAGCCATCAGAGGAATCGAGACACACACAATCAACGCCAGCCTCAATCAGAGCTGCTGTTCGCTCCATGTAGTCATAGGTATTGAGAGCCGCGCCAACAAAGAGTCGCTTACGGCCATCGGTCAATTCATCAGGGTATGAGTGATGATCGTAGTAGTCTTTGCGGAATACGAGCGATTTCAGATTCCCGTTCCTATCGACGATCGGGAGGCACTCCTTTTTATTCTTCCACAAAAGATTTGTGGCTTCCTGGAGAGTGACGCCCTCTTCAGCGAGCACGAGTCGCTCAAGGGGGGTATAGAAACCTTTCACACACTGTAAGAGATCGTCCTTATACTCCCAAAAATCCTTACTAGTGAGGATACCGAGCAACTTCGAGTTGCGCTCACCGTTCTCCGTGATAGCAATGGTCGAGTGCCCGGTTCGACGACGGAGGTTAAGCGCGTCCTCAAGGGTTGCAGTTGGCGCAAGATTAGAATCGGATTCAACAAATCCCGCTTTGTGCTCCTTCACCTCCTTCACCATCCGAGCTTGCGCTTCGATCGACTGCGAACAGAAGATGAACGCGCTTCCTCCCTTCCGAGCTAGTGCTATAGCGAGGTCAGGCCCCGAAACCGCCTGCATCGCGGACGACACAAACGGGACGTTCAGGTGAGCCTTCATATCCTCTTTACCCGGACGGTACCGCTGAATCGGACACTTAAGAGAAACGTTCTGCGGAATATGCTGCTGTGTCGTAAGACCTGGCAGGAGCAAGTATTCGTGAAATGTATGGGAGATATCGTCGATGATGATTGCCATAAGACCTCCAATCAATTGGTGAAAAAGCCCTGGCTTGGGGTTGCCGGATGCTACATCATGATGGGATTTGGAGCAAAGGGGGGGCACGTGGGGATTCAGTGGCTCTATGCGTTGTTAGAGGTGTTAGTACCTGCCATAACAGAGGATACCGGCACCGATTCCGTGCCGATGTTTAGCATCGGTAGTTGCGAGTTCAAAAATGGCGCAAGTGGCTCAATTCTCTGCTAGCCTACCGCACAGATAGTTTAAGAAGGATGATGGAGTGACAGGATGTCTTACGTTCACCAGTTTGATGAACCACCTACCGTAGGATCGCCCTACCTACCAGCCGCACAACTTTGGATTGACATATCCATTGCAGAGGTCAGACGAAATGGTGGTTCGTTAGTCGGTCGTGCTCTTGATTTGATCGGATTTGATCAGAATCTCTCTGACCGGGAGCTACAACAAGTCCGTGACTTGATTGCTCGGCTCAGTCCAATCCTACCTCGGATATCACCGAGGAATCTTGAGTCATATAGACAGCCGGAAGGGCTCATTCCTGAACCAACCGGCCTCTCTAGGTATTATGACACTGATGCCTTTTGCACAGAGCTCACCCTAAGATTTGAACTATACCACGAGGTAAATCGTTCTTTCCCTGAGCAGTTTTGGGAGAAGATTCCCCGGTATGTGGATCAACTGCGCAACGTCGATCTATCCACACCAGAAAGCTTGAACAACGAGGACCTAATATATGCAGCATGCCTCATTCGATCGATTCTGGGCAGTCCGGAGTTCTTGAAAGATATCCGTGCTAGCGAAATAATAGAGAGCTTATGCCAAGGATTAACTCCGATTTTAACGCAATTTATATTTGAAGGTCATGTTTATACCAATGCTCAGGGTTTAAACATCGAGGTGGCGAATGGCATCACAGCGATCGCGTCAAATCCTAAAATCCTGAACACCACTGACAACAGTATCGCGTGTTATATCATTACCACGCTCAGCACGCTGGTCGCCGAACTGTCGACTACTGATGATTCACGTGTGGCCACTTTACCGGCGCGAGCAGCGCTTCTCAGAGGATATCTTACATCAACGAATAGATTATTTAAAATCCTGGCACCCAGAGGTTTAGCAGGGTGGCCGATTGTAGGAGATGGCGTTGTCCATGATTCAATCCAGAAAGATTTTGAGTTCGAATATCTCATGAACAATGGATTTAGCTTTAGCGGTGAGGGGTGGGGACTGGTAAGGCCGGAATCTGTTGCGTCGCAAACGGACTAAGCTCAGTTTTGGCTAGCAGGGTGGTGAAAAATGATTTCCTGTTGCGCATTTCGATAGTTTGACTGCAACTTCGTTGGAGCCGCCGAAAAAATCCTCAACGTATCTCAGTGGATATGCCTCCGGTTTTTTCGTCGTCTCCGCCTCGTTTCGTCAAAACTCTCAAAATGCTCACGACGGAACCATTTTTTCACCACCCTGCTAGTCCGATCCCACATGCCCGACCTTTGTTTAGGAAATCGAGTACGCGCTCGGAACATAACGTGCGAGACAACCATCTACTGATCTTCCACGTGTCCGTTCGTCTGGTATGCACGTTGAAGATTAGTAAAAACAGATTTGCTAAGATACCAACCCCAAAAACGGAACTCTAAAAGTTCACCTCTCCCTTATCGTACTCCTTCCAGGAGTACTTCTGAGCCTGCACGATGTAGCAATCGCCGGCATCTGAGGTTGGTCGTATTCCATTCAATTGCACGGGAACCGGCGAGGGTTCATTTGATTTATGCACCGACACAACATGACTGAAGTTCTGTCGTCGGATCTTACCCGATCGATTTTGCAGCTCGACCATCATGTTGAGCCCCTCCTGCAGATCGTTCCGCGGAGCGAATCTGGTGAAGTCGAAGGGGAACTTTGGCCGGTAACTCACCTTTGGCTCGGCGACAGTCGCGATCGAGAGATCCGTTGGAGTCAACGATTCGGGTAACCCCTCTGAAAGCTGCAATGTCACCACCGCTCGCACCTTGCCCCGCGAAGCCTCAAAGGTGGCGCTCCCAACCGCGTCAGCCATTATCTTAACCTCTGACAGATTGTAGGGCGAGCCTTCCAGTCTCATGATTCGGGTACCCGTTCGACCTACTGCTTGGTACCGAATCGTTCGAGGACACACGTAGAGTCCCCAGAGCGTCCCTGGATCGCTAAATGGGGGAACGGCAACGTACATTCCCGCCTCGCGTTGACCGAGGATCATCTTCACCCTGGTCGGATGACCATCTCGTTTTATCTTTGCTTTAAAGCCACCAACCTCGGCGGCAATCTGCGGATGAGAGTGCACAAACCCAACGTACTGGTCATGCGCGTTATAGGCGATCTTGAGATCCACGCTCTCAAGAAGAGCCTTTGATGAGTTCTCATTGGTAATAGACCGCGTCAGCAACTCCTCGGTCGACGGTCTGAAGCGGAGCACGACCTCTCCGATCGATGTCGTGACCTCCGTGGAGGTGCCACTCCATACCCCCTCAGTATGGGGATCAACGTGCTGAGAAACCTTCGGCGGATAAGATACAAGGGGAACGTTATTTTTAAGGCTATCGCGAAACCTATCGACATCGTCCTGCGTCATAGGCGGGAACGAGACTCGAGGTACGTCATCCGCGCGGACCTGCGCAAGCCCCCCTATCTCACCAATAAGAGCCAGAATAACCAGAGCGTGAAAGACAACCCTTGTGCGCATACCGATGTCACCTTGCCGCCTCATGACGGTCTATACTGTAACCTTCTCATGCTAACCCCTTGAACGATCCCAAGTCCAAAGAGAATTGAGAGCATCGAGGAACCTCCATAACTTACTAGGGGCAACGGGATTCCCACAACAGGCATAAGTCCGATCACCATACCGATGTTAATCACTACGTGGGCAAAGATCTGGACCGTAAACCCAAAGGCTAGCAGGCACGAAAAGAGATCCCTGGTTCGAGAGGCGATTCGCAGCATTGAGACGAAAAGCCCAAAAAAGAGTCCCAGGAGGAAGAGAGATCCTACAAACCCCCATTCTTCGGCGAGCACCGAGAATACGAAGTCGGTGGTGTGTTCGGGAAGGAACTCGAGCTGGGTCTGCGTTCCCTGTCGATATCCCTTACCGAAGAGCTCTCCCGAACCTACCGCGATCTTCGATTGGGTGATGTGGTATCCGCTTCCCTTCGGATCAGACTCAGGGTCAAGAAGCACGAGGATTCGACGTTGCTGGTAGTCGTGCAACATCTCCCATGCGGGATACGCCAGCGCGAGCACCGCGATTACGATAGCGAGCAGGGTCTTTCGACGCACACCAACGAAGAGTATCTGACCGACTCCGACGATGCCGAGCGAGAGCGCTGTTCCAAGATCGGGCTGCTTCGCGATGAGCACCATCGGAAGGGCGATAAAGAGTCCCGGGACAAGCAATTCAGAGAAACGATACGACACCCCATCTCTCGGAGGACGCTTTGAGAGTACGCGCGCCATAGTCACGATAAGCCCGAGCTTCATGAACTCGGAGGGTTGCAAGTTGAAGCCACCGAGATCAAGCCATCTCCGGGAACCGTTCACCACAACACCAAACCCGGCCACCGCAACAAGAAGAGCGAGCGCCGCGCCGTAGAGCAGGAACGAGTATCGGTAGAACGTCTGGGTTGGAATCGCCATGCCGATCCCCAATACAAGCAGACCAACGAAGAGGTAGACTACTTGCTTCAAGCACGCAGCGCTTGGAAAATTGACGGTGAAGAAGCCGAATAGATTAACCGTCCCATCCGCGTCATATCCGGCGCTAAAAAGCACGACGAGACCGAAAAGGGGAATAAGTAAGGTGAAGATAGCCAATCCCCAATCGAAGTGGGCGAACAACCGCTTGTCGATGCTATTCACGGTTCACCTCCGTAACTGGCTTCTTCTTTGGAGCGTTTTTCTCCTCAGGGGGCGGATCCGGAATTCCGAAGTAGGTCGCCAGCACATCCTGCGCTATCGGGGCGGCCTCAGCTCCTCCATGTCCTCCGTTCTCAACCAGCGCGGCGACCACTATCCTTGGATGGTCAGCGGGGGCGTATCCCGCGAACCATGCGTGATCCTCATCTTTAATTCCAGATTCCCGTGACGCGACCTGCGCCGTTCCAGTCTTTCCCCCTACCGAGATGCCATGGATTTCAGGGAGCGCAGCGCGGTGCCCCGTTCCCCGCTTGTCCTCAACCACACCGACCATCGACTTATTCAGTTTATCCAAGATCCGAGGATCGAGATCGAGCTTACGAATGATCTCGGGCTCAGAGGAAGTCTCTTCAAGCACACGACCATCACTCGCAACTACCTTACGAACAATGCGGGGTTTGACGACAAGACCACCATTAACCACGGCGGAGAGCCCGCGAGCGATCTGCAACGGCGTTGTCGTGATCGCGCCCTGCCCGATAGACACAGGCAAGGTCTCTCCCGGATACCACTTCTTATCCTCGGCGTTTCTGAAGTACTTCGCTTTCCAGGCGGTCGATGGGATAAGCCCTGAGCTCTCATCACCGATGCCGAGACCGGTCGGCTCACCGAATTCAAAGAGGTCGTGCGCATACTGATATATCCGATCGACGCCTAGTCGTTGTCCGACGGTATAGAAATAGACGTCACACGACTGAACGATCGACTCGAAGAGGTCCACAGACCCGTGTCCTGAGTGTTTGTGACACCGAAACTTTCGAGTGCCAAAGGTAGAGTAACCGGGACAGAAGAATCGCTCTTGAGGCGTAACCACCCCTTCCGAGAGAGCCGCCGCGGCGACGAATATCTTAAACACAGAGCCCGGAGGGAAAACTCCTTGCGTCACCCGATTGGTAAGTTTGTTACCCTTGGCATCCACCAAATCGGCCCACGTTTCCTTTGAAACCTCAGTAGTGAAGATCGATGGGGCAAAGCGAGGAGCTGAGGCCATCGCGAGAATATCGCCGGTGTTGGGATCCATCGCGACCACGGCGCCCTTCTTACCGGTCAGCGCTCGATCCGCGACCTCTTGAAGACGGCGATCGATCGTAAGCACCACATCACTACCGGGAAGCGCGAGATGGGAATACGCCTCCCCAATCTTGTTACCACCCGCGTTGACTATTACTGCTTGCGAGCCTCGCTCGCCTTGAAGGTAACGCTCGTATCGCGCCTCAATGCCATACTGTCCGATCACGTCCCCCATGCGGTACCCTGCGTAGAGAGGGTTCTTCAACTGATCGCCTGAGATCTCCCGAATGTAGCCGATAGCGTGCGCGGCGAGATCACCATGGATGTAGTCGCGCGCTGGAACGACGCTAATAAGCACACCGGGCAACCGATACCGCTGAGCCGCAATCTTAGCGACCAAATCACGAGATACATCGCGAAGAATAAGTTTCGGCTCATACATTCGGCGCTTACCCTGACGAGTAAGCTTTTCGAGAAGCTCCTCCGGGGGCTGTCCTGTGATCTCCGCTAACGCCCGAACGGTCTGCTCAGGATTCGGACTATCCTCAGTCACGAAATCAACGTTGAACGAGGGCCTATTGCGCACGAGAACCTCGCCATTTCTATCGAGGATCAATCCGCGAGGAGGTGGAACATACACCATACGAAGACGGTTGTTCTCGGAGCGGTCCCGAAACACATGTCCATTAATGATCTGCAGATGCCAAAGCCGGAGCGCTAACACAAAGAGACAGATCGCGCAGATCCCCATGGCGATCCACGCCCGAGTGCTGACGTTTAATGATGGTCGCTCAAAAGACGCCATGCGCTACACCGCCGATACAGAACTTCCACGCCCCGCGTACGCCGCGCTCGTTCGGCGCCATCGACGAGAGAGGAATCCCAAAATGAGCGGTGCAACCAACGCGGTGCTGAACGCCTGCCCCAATACCTTTTGAGGATACTCCCATGTCATCGCCGGATACTCATCTCTGAAAAGAGAGAAGAGGATGTTTGCGCTCACCACGGAGGCGAAGGTAATCACCATCGCGGCAAGCCCTGAATCAATAAAGAGTCGACGAGAGAGCAAAGCTAGAACACAGAAGATAACAACGAACGATCCCGCCCAGGGGCCAATAAGAACGGCCGAGGAGAAGTCCAGCAGTAGTCCCACTATAAAGGAGCACAAGCACCCAAAGGTATTCACCTCAGCGAAGGAGAGGTACACCACAAATATCACGAGGAACTGCGGAATAAACCGATCAACCAAGCCGAGATGACCGAGAACGCCTTGAAGGGCGATCACTACGAGAGCATAGAGGAGTGACAATAATCCCTTCGCCATTTACTCCCTCCGTTTGCCTGGCTTACCCGCTTTTACCAACGATTGAGCCTCATGGATCTTTGGTGATTGTTGGGGCTCCCCTGTCACGACCAAAACCTCCTCAAGCCTATCAAGGTCCACAGAGACCTTTACCTCAACGTTCTGCAGGAGCGTTCCAGTTTCAACAGCAACCTTTGAGACCGAGCCAACGATCAGCCCCTTCGGGAATACGCCATCCATACCCGAGGTAACGACGGTGTCCCCAACTCGAACTGGGGTCTGTTTGCTTACGTAACGCAATTCACAGTGGTCCGCTCCGACTCCCTCTACGACCCCCCGCACGCGGGAATCCTGCGTCATAACATCAACCCCACTGGAGTGATCAGTTATCAGAAGAACATGAGAATAGTTGGGGCTTACCGCGACGACCTGGCCTACAACACCACGCGGATGCACCACAGCCATACCTACACGAATACCAAGCAGGCTCCCTTTGTTGACGATAACGCCCTGTCCCCACCCACTCGGCTCATCGCCGATCACGTTTGCTGCGACCCCACGAAGTTGGGACACTGAATTGAGGTCAAGGAGCGCGCGAAGCCTCTCATTTTCTCGCTTGAATTCCTCAAGAAGTCCCCGCTCTCCATCGAGTTCGGATATCTGCGCGCGAAGCTTCTTGTTATCCTCCGATACGTTGACGAGTCCCACGTAACCGCTCCACACAGAGCGTGTTACATCAGCCGCGAAATCGATGGCGGCGTGAAGTGGGGCCACAACCTCACAAAGTGTTGAGGTACCAACGCGCGCGAAGGAGGGATGGCGAGCGCTGTAGGCGGTCAAAAGTAAGGAACAACACAGAAGGCCAAAAGAAAGCGCCGCTATCTTTTTTTTCTCTGTGACTCCCGTCGACATGCCGGCTTGCTCCCTCTCCTCGTACTCTCGCCCTATTCGTTACTGAAGCACAACGTCTCTGAGGTCGTTCAACTTATCCAGCACAACACCTGAACCGATTACAACGGTTGAGAGCGGATCCTCAACAACCTGGGTGATGATACCGACCTCTTGGACGATGCGCCGGTCGAGATTGCGCAACAGAGAGCCCCCGCCTGCCATCGTAATACCGCGATCGATAATATCGCTTGAGAGCTCGGGTGGGCACTTCTCAAGAGCGATCCGCACAACATCGATAATTTGGTTAACGGGCTCCGCTAGCGCCTCAAATACCTCATCCTCAGACACGACGATCGACTTTGGAACCCCTTGTAAGAGGTCGCGGCCCTTCGCCTCTACCCGCATCGGATCTTCGCTTGGCATCGCATTTCCAATAGCGATCTTAATCTGCTCCGCGGTGCGCTCACCTATGAGCACGTTGTGTCGACGTCGAATATAATTCGCGATCGCCTCATCCATCTTGTCGCCGCCTACGCGCACGGACTGGGAGTACACGATACCTTTCAGCGAAATCACCGCGACCTCCGTTGTACCACCACCGATATCAAGGATCATGCTTCCTAGCGGCTCCGTAATCGGAAGTCCCGCTCCGATAGCCGCCGCCATCGGTTCCTCAATCAACAACACCTCACGAGCGCCGGCCGATTCAGCGGACTCGCGTACAGCTCGCTTCTCTACCTCAGTGATACCGTGAGGAACACAGATAATAATTCGAGGGCGCACAACGGCGCGGCCTTTATGAACTTTTCGAATGAGGACTCGAAGCATCTCCTCCGTCATCTCGAAGTCGGCGATTACACCGTCTTTCAGGGGGCGAATGGCCGTGATCGACTCAGGGGTCCGCCCCAACATATCCTTTGCTTCGGTGCCAACGGCGAGCACTTTGCGGCGACCGCGAACTCCCGCGTTCTCAACAGCCACAACAGAAGGTTCATTACAAACGATACCTCGCCCCTTTTGATAAATCAGGGTATTCGCAGTGCCGAGGTCGATCGCTAGATCATTGGAGAGGAGCCCGAAGAGAGAATCAAAGATCATAGGTCGCCGTGAAGGGGTGAGAAGCGCGAGAGACGCACCGTCCTCGCAAGCGGAGATATTGCAGGGGGCTCACGGCATTAGCAACCGTAGCGGAGGAAAATTTTTCTCGCTTTGAACAGTTCGCCGGAACGATACATTCGAGCTAGTCACACCGCTACTACCAGCAGCCCCCTCGACATCTACGCCACACTGGCTAGCCCCTGACCGACCGAAGCGTCCGAGAGTTCGATATCAGTCAACTTGGCAGAGAGAAACGCTACCTGCTCATCCGGATTGAGGCGGCTATCAACGAAGATGAACCTCTGTGTGAGCGAGCGGCAGACGCCGCTCAAGACCTTCCAACAGTGTCCTCGCTTGAGCTCCTCACGACGCACTACGTACCCTAACCCCTCCAACGTACTGACCAATTCTTTGTAGCGAGCGGTTTGTGATTCGGTCCAGGCGGGACGAGAGCTCCTTTTTCGCTTCAGCTTTTTGATCATCGGGATTGATGGTTTCACAGAAACTCCAAGTATATTCAATTGGTTGAACGCAATCGCCCCTCATGCACGTTCACCCAAAGGAACGAAACGGTACATGAGAAAGTTCTCATCACAGCCGGGCCCATTGATTGAACTACGATCCTGACTGTGTTACAACCTCCCCTCATTGTTTGATTGAAGTATGGCTTTTTAGCAAGACTCCAAGCGACGTAAAGTCAGGAAATAGCTTTAAATCAGCTCCTGAACTCCGACAACAAACAACCGCTGGGTGAAATCACCTCCTGGTGCGTGGCGGAGAGTCCTTGGTACACACAATGAGTCACAACGTGCAGATACGGGAGTTGGATATGACAACTGGTGAAGAGACCACCAAGACGACACAGGGCAAGTTAACCCTTGAAAGCGCCATAAAGAGCGTAACGAGTTCATTCGCTAAGTCGGAGATCCCTGACTTCAAGCCAGGTGATGTCGTTCGCGTTCACGCTAAGATCATCGAGGGAACCAAGGAGCGTATCCAGATTTTCGAAGGTCTGGTACTTAAGCGCAGTAAAAAGAACAGCATCGACGCTACGTTCACTGTTCGGAAGGTTTCTTACAACATCGGCGTAGAGCGAACGTTCCCTCTTCACTCCCCTCGCGTGGATAAGATAGAGGTAATGACCCGCGCCAAGGTACGTCGCGCTCGTTTGTTCTACATCCGACCGCTTCGTGGAAAGGCTACCCGCATGAAGACCCTCTACAACGCTCCGATCAAGAGCGAGGGGAACGGCACTCAGGCAGCGTAACGCTCTCGAGTGATCAACCGAAAAAGGCGACCAACCGGTCGCCTTTTTTATTACCGAGAGCCCCCACTCATCGATCGTATCGGTCGCCAACTCGGACCACACCAACGGCGTCTACAAAGGTCGATAGGGGCCGACCGTTGGAGGATCGCATAACGGGGGCTTCGTCTACGGGCTCAACGACACGATCTGCAAAACGAGATCGTGAGGTGCAACAACTATTCCTGAGAACGCAGCGGGCCGATAGCGAGACGAGCGCCTGAGATATGCCCACCCGGTTGAATGTTTATAACTGCTGCTTCCACATCACTGCGCAGCGCCCCTCCTCTGCGAATTTCTAGCACATCCCGGGCGGAAACCGGTTGCTCAACGACTCCCGCGACGACAACAGACGCGGCTTGGGTAGGAGCCTTCAATCGTCCAGAGTTCGAGACGTACACCGAGGGAGCCACGAGGGCCGGCCCTTCAAGCTCTCCCTGCACCACAACGTGGCGGGGGGTCACGACGGTCCCCGAGATTCGATAAGATACCGGAATGACGAAACTTCCCGCCGGATGCTGCGCTACAACATCAGTGTTTTCGACCTTAGTCGCGCCGGCGGCTCCGAGTCGCTCTGCTGGTGCTGCACGAGGGGAGGCTGGCGCAGGGGCGCCTGAAGGGGCGTTATCTGGAGGAGTGTTAGAATCCGATTTCTTTAATTTCCACAGCATACGATGCGTGTACTGCACTCTGCCACCAACAGCAAGAGCGTTGTCCACAATGGAGACCGAAACAGACACTAAGCAAAGATAAAATTCTCGCCTCTACCTGCGCCGCTATGCACGCTCAATCCTAACAGGGTGGTGAAAAATGATTTCCTGTTGCGCATTTCGATAGTTTGACTGCAACTTCGTTGGAGCCGCCGAAAAGATCCTCAACGTATCTCAGTGGATACGCCTCCGGTTTTTTCGT
>JBDLRS010000094.1:0-15313 GCA_039799965.1 Pseudomonadota bacterium | reverse complement strand
TCGGGTTTTTCGTCGTCTCCGCCTGGTTTCATCAAAACTCTCAAAATGCTCACGACGGAACCATTTTTCACTACCCTGCTAGTAAAGATGCTCCGTCCGGGTACGTTGACGGGGCTAGGGGAGAAAATGTGGAGTTCCAGGGGATAGGTCCCCTTTTTGATGCTTACGGGAGACCTGGTAACGCAGCGCATGATATAGAGCTGAACCTTATGGGTGTTGTTGCAGCTTTAATCTCCGCTTGTACCTCAACCGCTAAAGATATCGTCAGCAAGGCGGTCTCTCGTAAGGTACATCCTGATATATCAACCTTCGCGTCGTTTCTTTTCGCGCTACCGTTTTACGGTTTGATCTTTGTCGCCCTCTATCTCTTTGGGGGTGAGGGGTTCGTGCTCTCTCGAACGTTTTTTATGCTGGTGATTATGCGAGGCATCTCGGACGTCTTCGCGGAAGGGTGCAAGATGCGCGCCTTTGAGAAGGGCGATGTCTCCCTCGTAAGTGGACTCCTTGCACTCTCGCCCGTTATCCTTACGGTCATTTCGCCATATATAACGGGAGACGTCGTCACCGCGTCTCAGGCGAGTGGAATCGCTTTGATCGTTCTGGGCGGTTTAGTGCTTGTGCGTCGGGACCGCGTTACGGGGAAGGTTGATCAACCTGTGGCGGTCGCGTACGCCCTTGTTGGGTCGGTCGCGTTCGCTTTCAATAGCGTGCTCGATCGGCTTGCGGTTGATCAAGCGGGGCCGGTTACGTCAGCGTTCTCAGTTACTTTGTGCGCCGCGCTCTTGACGTTACCAGCTACCTTTCGAGTTGTCGGGGCGACTGCTCAGCTTGGAGGCAGCGCGCGGGCATTTCTTTTGCGCGGATTGTTTGAGACCCTCTTTATGGTAGCGAAGATGGTCGCGCTCACAACGTTGCCTGCTCATGTAGTCGTCGGCATCATGCGGATGTCGATGGTCCTTACCGTTGTTTTCGGCGGCGCAATGTTTCACGAGAAGGATCGGGTGCTCCGTATCATCGGCACATTGGTTATGTATATCGGGCTGGTTTTTTTGCTGCGGTAGAGGTGGCACGGCGTCGGAGGTACGGTGTGCCAAAGATGGTAGCGGAATCCGCAACCCGAATAGGGCCCGTCTCCTTAGGAGCTGGTGATGCACGGATGTACCGATTTCGGGCTCCGGCCCGTGAGCACATAGGACCTCGTGATGGCACAGACAAGCTCGATCTACTCGACACCAATAGCACAAAGAGCCGCGCGGTGCGGCGAGTTCCAAGGAACTGAGCTGAATTCTTCGCTTCCGAGTACTACCCGTTGTAACATCGCAAGATAGCTCGGTACGCGATCGGACCATGTGTGTCGAGCGCTTCGAGCGTTCGCAACTAACATCGCGTACACAGAGTGATCGTCGCTCGAGGTTAGAGCCCAGTCCGCAGTATTCGCGAACGCGGTTGGGGTGTAGTCGTTGAAGAGGAATCCGTTGCCACTCATGGCCTCGTGATTAAAGTTCTCGATCGTCGCGGAGATCCCTCCGATATTTCGGCCGATAACCAGGGTTCCCGCTGCGAGCGCCTCTAGCTGGGTAATTCCACCTGGCTCAAAGCGAGAGGGCATCAGGAAGAAGGTGCTTCCAAAGATAATTTCAAGGGCCTCGGCGTGTTTGATGTAGTCAAAATGTGTTGCGACGCGACCTGGATATCTCCATGCGAGATAATTGAGGGTGTTTCTGAGATCCATCGAAGCTTTATCGCCCTCTGTGGTTGGGCCTGCGACGAAAAGCTGGATATCTTTGTGTCGTGTGAGTAGCTCTTCAAGCGCGGAGCGTCCCCCCGCGGTGAAACCAGAGAGAAGTGAGAGGCCTTTTTGCTCGGCGAGGCGACCTACGAAGCTGATTATGCGAGCATCGGCCCGATCCGTGAGTCCAAATCGTCGTTGAAGGGATGTCCGAACTCTCGCCTTAGCTCTCAGAAGCGTTTCAGTTGCATTGAGATCCGCTTCGGTCTCGCCACTGATCGAGGCAAGGTAGCGATCGATATCAGCTCGGTTGACACCGTTGCTAATACCGAACACGCGATTACGTTTGTGTCGCAACACATGCTCGATCCCATCTCCGCCACTTGGTTGGATGATCTGGTGGGCATATGGTTGGCTCACGGTGAGCACAGCGCCTGAAACGTGTTGAGACGCGGCCATCGTGAGATTGAGTAAGTCGTAATTGTGCGGATCCCGAAAGCCGAAGAAGTGCTCAGGGGAGAGATTTAATAGGGGCCAGAGGTCCTCATGGTTCGCGTGGATCGGAAGTCGTCCGTGGTAATCTGCTCCTCCGTTGTGGATCATGTGAATCGTCTTCGCCTCCTTGAGCCAGGGAACGGCCTGATACCGAGGATCGAGGGCCGCGAAGGCCGGCACACACGCCGTCATCCAATCGTTTGATATAATAGCAGACGGTCTGATACCGAAATGCGAGGTGATGATCGTCTCAAGGGTCGCTCGTGAAAGGATGATAGCTCGGCGTAGTTGCTCGTCAGCGTATACCGGTTGATAGAGGCGATCGAACACTGAGCGATTCGAGAGGAGGAGAACTCGCAAGCTGCCTGATTGCGCGAGGAGTACCTTTATCGGAATCGCCGAGGGAGCTCGGCGGTGATAGGCCGTCCCGGTGTGGTAGGTTGGTCCGAGATTAACGGTCACCGAACCGAGGTAGACCGGAATAACTTTCTCTGAGCCGAGTTGAATGCCATTGCTCAAGAGGTGTTGAGCCGAGGCATGTTTTTTACCATTCTCGTAGGCGTAGAGTGGGGTGATTACAGTGACGGGAATTCCCGCCTTTTGGAGCTCGCGAGGAAGTCCGGAGATAACCTGCGCTAACCCTCCGGCCGCGGCGTGTGGCCCTTCTGGGGTTGCGAATACCACCTCTCCTACGCCGTACGTTGAGAGAAGGGATGTAATCTCCTCGCACGGAGGTGTGTCGTTGAGTGTTTGGTGAAGTTTGTTGAGGTGCTCCGCGCCCCCGAGGGAATCAACCGCTTCCTTGACGAGGGCGCCCAGCCCGAGGTGAGGGGCGTAAGATCGGATGGTTTGGACCTGTTCCTTCAACGTGTGGGGGTGTTGAACGCTCAAGGTCAACATACTCAACGCGATCTCTCGCATCTCGCGCAGCATCCGCTCCCGTTCGTGAGAGACCTCCAGATCGTCGTGAGCGATAGTAAACCGAGCGTCACCTGATCGTAGCGTTCCAAGCCATAACGCGTCCTGCGTTCCCCGCGGGCGCGCGAAAACGGTCGCGCCATAGTGACCCTGTTGGGGCACGAAGAGGTGATGAGCCAAGGAAATGGTTGAGGCGATGCCACACTCAGCGGAGCCGATCAGCTCGTCTTGCCATGCAGGAGCCTCGTCATCATAGCTGCCCCAATGGAGGTAGAGATCAACGGTCGTATCGGGGAGGGCAGGTAGCGTTACCGCGCACGATATTTCGACGGTGTTTTTCGTAACGGTTGCTCTGATCGGGAGGGCAAGGAACGCGTGGCTGCGTAGACATTCAAGAGCTGAGTCTAACCGCTCGCCCGCTTCCTCTGGGATGATCAGAGTAGGTGACTCATCGATATCAAGGAGGAGGGTTGGCGCTATCGTTCCGAGGATCTCCACGCTGCGGACTACCTTGCTTGTTTCGAGAAGCATGGCAGCGGGCTGAAACTCAAGGTCATTCCGGTACACCGCCAGGCTCTCCCCTTCAACGTGAGGGGTGGCGTCGATGATGCCCTGTATGAGCGCTACGAGATCTATCGCCTGTTGGTCTTTGAGAGAGGAGGCGAGGAGTCCACTGATATTACGGTGCGTCCGGGTGCCAGGTTTAACTGCCATGGTGGTGGGGAGACGGTGCTTGCCGAGGGAGCTAACGGAGTAGCTCCCCGAGGCGAGATCGAGCTCAAGGGAGGCTTTGACGGGACGTGTAAGGGGGCGCATGACATAGGAGGATGTACCCTCAACCCGAAGGCTAGCGACCAGCGATTGGTAGGCCGCAGCATTGATGGCTATTTCGAACCGAAGGACTTCGGCTCCTGGAATTTGGGTACTCATCACACATCCCTGTGATTGGATGATGATGCGAACCGGTCAAGCGATGCGTGGATTGCGATTCAGATGAAAATTGTGCAGACCTGGTACAATCTAGAAACGGCAGTTGTACCATTTTCATCTGCCCTAACTGGCGCTTCTAGCAGGGTAGTGAAAAATGATCTCCCGCTGCGCGACCATCGTTGCCTCCTCAAGAGCGCGAAATTCCACGATTTGAACGGTAGAATCGAACATCGAGGGGAAAGGCACCTCTCCCTAGTTTCCGGTCAAAGGCTTACCAATGCTGGTCCGGCTTCATGAGGTGGTTTGTAACGTAATCCTTCACACCGTCTTCGAGGCTATAGAGTGGGGCGGTGTATCCAGCCGCGCGGAGCTTCTCCATCGGAGCCTCTGTAAAGTATTGGTAATGATCTCGAAGCTCCTCTGGCATATCGATGTAGGAGATATTGGTAGGCTTACCCATGGCCTTGAATACCGCGTTGAGAAGGTCGTTCCATGAACGCGCCTTCCCTGACCCAACGTTAAAGATTCCGTTCACCGATGGATGTTGTAATAACCACCACATGACGTCGCAGCAGTCCTTAACGTAGACGAAGTCACGCATCTGCTCGCCGTCCTTGTAATCGGGTCGGTGAGACTTGAAGAGCGAGAACTCGCCGGTCTCGTTGATGGTGTTAAAAGCCTTCCACGCCACGCTCGCCATCGAGCCCTTGTAGTATTCGTTTGGGCCGTAGACGTTGAAGAATTTTAATCCCACTACCTTGTCGAGGATATTCTGATCGCGCGCCCAGATATCCATCATCTGCTTTGATTCGCCGTAGGGATTTAGGGGCTTGAGCGTATCGATGTGAGCGATGTTATCGCTGTAGCCTTGCGCGCCATCGCCATAGGTTGCGGCGCTGCTTGCGTAGATGTATCGGATGTTATTGGCGAGGCAGTAGATGGCTAGATCGCGAGAATATTCGAAATTGTTCTCGCGGAGGTACTCCACGTTTCGCTCGGTAGTGGCGGAGCAGGCGCCCAGGTGAATTACGGCGGTGACATCTTTTAGAAGGGAGTCGCTTCGAACGGATTCGATGAACTCCCTCTTTCCAACGAATGATACGTATGACTTGTTGGCAAGGGCCTTGGCCCGAGCGTTTAAGTCAAGCTCATCGACGATGATGATATCTTTGACCCCTTCAGCGTTCAGCTTCGCGACGAACGCGCTTCCGATAAATCCAGCACCACCTGTTACGATAATCATGCGGATAGGTTACCCGGCTTAGAGGCCCGATGTCTAGCTTGGTGCCTAACAGGGTGGAGAAAAATGATGTCCTGTTGCGCATTTCGATAGTTTGACTGCAACTTCGTTGGAGCCGCCGAAAAAACCCTCAACGTACCTCAGTGGATACGCCTCCGGTTTTTTCGTCGTCTCCGCCTCGTTTCGTCAAAACTCTCAAAATGCTCACGACGGAACCATTTTTCACCACCCTGCTAAAGTCTACCAAGAGGCAAGAAAAACGCGCTTTCTACGAGCCCGGTTAGTGCTCTATACGTCCAAGATCACCTTGCTTCGGTCGTAACGTACCTTCGTGAACAACGCTGAAGCGTCCTCGGAGGAGCGGTATCCGAGAGCGCAGGCTACCTTTGTCGAGTAACCGCTTTGATTGAGGTTGAGAACCTCGTCATAAGCGACAGGGTTGATTCCCTCGAGTGGGCAAGCGTCGATCTTTAATACGGCTGCTGTCGAGAGAAGCATCCCGAGCGCGATGTATACCTGTCGGGTAGCCCAGTGCTCGCAGGTTCCCTGTTGCGCGAGCGCGTCAAGGAATCCCTTCATCATCCCGCCGTAACCCTGAAGATCCGCAACAGGCACGCCACGGGTCTCGGAGATGCTCTCGAGGAACCCATCCACGTCGGTGTGCGTGACCTCTTTCTTCGCGGCGATCACCACGAGGTGCGACGCCTCAACAAGTTGTGGCTGGTTCCATGAGAGTGGGTGGAGCTGTTTTCGGACCTCGGGGCTCTTTACGATGATGAACTTCCACGGCTGAAGGCCGAACGAGGATGGCGCGAGTCGGAGGGACTCTTCGAGGGTGTGCCAATCCTGAGCTGAGATCTTTTTCGTTGGATCGAACCGTTTTGTAGCGTAGCGCCACGTAAGTTGTTGCTCGATAATCGCGTTGATATCTTGAGTCATCGTTTCCTCCGTATGATGCGTTGCGGACAATGTTACTTCGAATCGGTTGAGTGGAACAGGGTAATCAGTGAGCCCGCAGGCAGCAACCGCGAGGTGCTCCTCTCTGGTAGTGACAAGCTCTCAATCGAGATCTCCACTCCTTTGTCGTCGTACATATCCAGCGAAATGTTTCGCACGACATCGGATGTGCTAGCGGTGGAGTGGTTCGTGAAGAATACCGCACCTGCTTTCGGATTAAGAACGTTCAGCATGAGTGCCACGATCTCCGGGGCCTTCTCCTCAAGGGTCCACGAGTTGTTCTTGGATACCCGACTGAATGAAGGGGGATCGATGATGATGATATCGTAGAGATTGCCCTTGCGGTGCTCTCGCCCCATGAAGGCGAGCGCGTCGTCTACGATCCACCGGATCGTATCCTCTGGGATCTTGTTGAGCGATGCATTTTGTTTCGCCCACTCGATAGCTCGTTTTGCCAGGTCGACGTGAGTGACCGTCACATTCGGAAGTGTCGCGCAGTAGCAGGTGGCGAGTCCTGTGTAGGCGAAGAGGTTTAAAACTTTAAGGGGGCGCGCACCTTGGTCGCTGAGGCGCTCGGCAATAGCCTTTACCTTTGGAAGGTAGAGGGCGTGCTCAGGAAAGATTCCAAGCTGTCCGTTGGACATGAGAGAGAGCGCAAGGCGTACCCCAGCGATTGTCGCCTCCCATGTTTCAAAAGGCTTTCCCTCTACGGTCCACCGGTCTGGCGGCATATAGGAGGCGTGGGCCTTGTCCCATACGGAGGGTGGTTGGCGGCGACGCCAGGTGCTCAAAGAGGAGGGGCGATCGATGATGGTAGAGCCGTACTGCTCTAACTTACGGCCCTCTCCAGAGTCGAGGAGTGTGTAGCCTTGAAATAGGGTCATCATAACGGGAGAGTATGGCACGCTTGCACCATTTTCGCTCTCCTTAATTGCTGGATTGAGGTTTAAAGAGAGCTTACTCCTTGGGAAGATCGCTAACGTGCTCTTCGAACTGCTCGAAGGAGTCTCTATCTATCCCGCGGTGGACAACTCGAAACCGGAACACGTCTCGAAACATCGCGAGTGAGTCGCGTACCAGGCTCACCTTGGAACCGGGGATATTTGTCCAGTTAATAGGAACCTCTTTAATGTTTACATTGGCTTTGTAGGCCATGTAGAGAAGCTCAACGTCAAAACTAAACCTATCTGCGCGCTGTTTCCTGAACAGGAACAGCGCGGTTTTGCGCGTGAACATCTTAAATCCGCACTGAGTGTCGGCGATCGTGGGTAACAGAATCAGATTAACGCACTTATTAAATACCCTGCCGAGGACTCGGCGGTGAAGCGATGTCGCCACCTTCGTGTCTGCAGACGCGAGCGCCCGCGAGCCGATGGCGATGTCGGCCCCGAGGGAAATCGCGGATTCGAGTCGATCGAATTCTTGGATCGGGGTAGCCCCATCGGCGTCGGCGAAGAGGATTCGATTGCCCCGACTGTTGAGAACTCCCAATCGTACCGCGTGACCTTTGCCGTAGTTTTTGGGTAATTGAATGAGTCGCACTTGGTTGCGAACCCGCTCAAATTTTCGGACCACCTCCGCCGTGCTGTCTGTGCTACCATCATCAATGACGATCACTTCGTACGTGATCGACTTGCGATCAAAAAAGTCGATGATGTCGATGAGCGTTGGAGGGAGTCGGCGCTCCTCATTGAAGGCGGGGACCACAACGGTCAGGTAGACCTGTGGTGAGGTGACGGGCTGTTGTTCAATCCAGTTGTTGACTCGCTCGTTGCCGTGCGTTGTTTCAGGGGCCATAGAACGTAACGTATAAGGTGCTCGGGGAGCATACATGATTCATGTCGAGGCTGCGATACCCTGTAGTAAGAGGCTTCCCAGCCTAGGATGCCGAGATGTGAGGGTATAGGCTCGGGGAGGTGAAAAAAACGCTTTCGCTGCTAGCGCATGAGCTTCATAGTGCCCCGGTACATACATGAGTGGTGGAGGGGGGCGTGCAAGGTCCTCATCGTGCCGATGGCCGGCATGAAGGGGCTCCCTTAATTCTCCTCCCCGGATGAACGCTTCACGACTCGGAATGATCAGGAATGTTTGAAGCCAAGAGATCTCTATGCGAATAGTCCGTTCTGAAATTATCTACCAGGGGCGGCTCAAAGCCGTGCGAGATACAGTTGAGTCTCCCGATGGTCGTTGCCACTGTCATGAGACGATTGAGCATCCGGGGGCGGTCGTAATCCTCCCCATAACAGCGGTCGGAACCGTTATCTTCGTTGATCAGTATAGACACTCAATTCGACGAAATATCTTGGAGCTGCCGGCCGGAACGCTGGAAAAGGGTGAGGAGCCTGGTGTGTGTGCCGAGCGTGAGCTCATGGAGGAGATAGGAAAGGCTCCAGGAGAGCTTATTTCGCTCGGGACCTTGTTTCCAGCTCCAGGCTTCTGTAACGAAATACAGCACCTGTTTTGTGCTCGCAATCTACGCAACCAGAAGGCGACGCCGGATGAGGATGAATTCATAACGACGGTAGAGTTGTCTCGAGTAGAGATTGAGGAATCGGTCCGATCGGGTAGGCTCAACGATGCGAAGTCGTTGGCGCTGATCTTCCGCGCGATGATAGAAAATCTTTTATAGGGAGTCTCTTGTGGGAACGAAGTGGCAATCCATTAAAAAAGCTCAGGGCGCCTTTGGTGGTGGCGTCATGGTAGTTGCCGCAGTGGCTCTCATGTGGTTCGGGGTCTCCTCTGATGTCTCAACCGACGAGCAACTCGATGGTCTCGTGAAGCAGTCAATAGAGATCGACGCTGACAACCCAGATCCGAATGATAATGGAAAGATCGTAGTCGCGGCAGCTTCCTGGTCGACCACTGCTGGTTATGAGGATGAGTTCTTGCGGCTTTTGGGGCCACTTCTTGTCCGGCGCCGAGTTGAGATGTTGCAATGGGTTGAGTTGAGGGAGGAGACCAGCTCCGCTCCGACCTATTCCCTTGAATGGGTTGAGGGACAGGTGGACTTCTTTAGCTTTCAGGTGCCGACAGGGCACGAGAATCCTTTGCTGCGTGTCTCCCCCATTTCCTATCAAGCGGAGCAGTCACGCTTCGGAGGTTTCGATGGGGGCAGACTCTTGAAGGTGATTACAAAGCTTGAGCCTCTCACGCTTGCTCCTGAGCTTCTCAAAGATCAGACCACGGAGATATCGGATAACAAGCTCCTTCTGCGCCGAAATCAAGAGATGCAACTTCCCTCCCTTGGCGACACACGTGTGTGGTACGAGATTCTTCCACAGGGAGACTACACCGTTTTGACGGTTCAGCAGGACGAGCGAAGTTTGATCGGCGCAAACCCTGGCTCGAAGCTTTTCATCCAACGCGGGCTGCTCAATTCGAACGAGCTATTAGAGAAGCTTGCGGGGGGCAGCACCGCCGATCTCTACGGAATGCTCTACCTAGGTGGGATTCTTCTCTTTGTTGGACTCCTCTCGCTCATGATGCCTCACGCCGCGAAGATCGATTTGCAACCGCATCTCAATGTGCGCGGGCCCCTTGCCGTTGTAGTCGCGAGCCTCGGCATCTCATTCGTTGTGACATCGTTGTTCTTCCTGTTATCGCTGGTGGGGTAGTATGAACTAACAGGATAGTGAAAAATGATCTCTTATTGGGCATTTCGATAGTTTTGCTTCTCCCTTCGCCAAGGCTTCGGAGGGCAGGGCATCTCCGCCTTGTTTGGTCAAAACTCTGAAAATGCTCACGACGGAACCTTTTTTCACTACCCTGCTAATGATACCGCGTGGGTGGATCGGAATCGTCCTTCGATCCCTTCACCACTCGCAAACTTGATCTCCCCTTAAGACGTTTGAGCTTCCAGTTGTAGTAGGCAAGCTCAACTCGCCGTCGTGTCTCGGCGAAGTTTAAGGGTCCGCGGTTGTACATAGAGAGATAGGTCAGCCCCGCGGCAATCAGGTCAGGGAGCACCACGAGCACTCCAGAGAATACGGCGCTGAGCACGACAAATCCGAGACCGATTAAAGCAAATGTCTCGCCTTTAAGTGGGGACCCCCAGAAGTTGAGGAGCTGTCGAGAGAAGGCAGCCCGCAATCCGTACGCTATCCAGATAGTAGAGATCATACTCGATGCGCCGTGGTAGCGAACCGGATAACTCGCCGGAAGCACAAGATAGAGGGCGAGGGTGAATAGCTCCGCGATAAAGGGTATTCCAACCGCGACACGCAGGAAGCGCTTTCTTCCCCAGCTATCCTCAAGTGAGCCTCCGATGCTGTAGATGATCAGTGCGCCGAAGATAATCTCCATGGGATGAACGGCCACGAGCAAGCTCGTAAACGGTCGCCATACCTCGAGGTGAGAGAGCACCGCGACCGGGATAAAGAGCAGAGGGAGCCCTCCGAGCAGTCCGTTCACTACGGACATTGCGATCATGGCGATAGCCAATTGATGAGCTGCATTGTGAAAGGAGATCGAGGGTAGAACGGCTCTAGGCTTCATGGCTACAGTATACTGGCTCTTCCGGTTGGCATCCCTTATTTCACCCTACGGATGGGGAGGACGGGTAACGTCCTTCTACGCTAACCCGAACAGGGTGGGGTCGCAAGGAACCGTATTGCGGGGGGAGCGGCCACTAGCAGGGTGGTGAAAAAAGGTTCCGTCGTGAGCATTTTGAAAGTTTTGACGAAACAAGGCGGAGATGACGAAAAAACCGGAGGCGTATCCACTGAGATACGTTGAGGATTTTTTCGCCAGCTCCAACGAAGTTGCAGTCAAACTATCGAAATGCGCAACAGGAAATCATTTTTCACCACCCTGCTAAACCTACATTCGGCAGTTGTGGGTCTGAAAATGGGGCATCTGACTACAATCACCTTGTCTTTTGAATTTTCGGTGACTTCGCTTGTGGCTCTTACAGCGGTAGTGGCTCTCGTCTCGCTGCGAGAGCTTGGAAACGCCAACGCTAACCAATTCCTTCATATCGTGATTGAGCTGGGTGGCGTCCCGCAGTGGTGCGCCGCGCTTCGCGAGTAGTCAATCTTCGTGACGTTACTGCGCGAGTAACTTCCGCATCAGCATGATTCGTTCTCGAAGCTGCGCCTCGGTGCATGCCGTTTGGCTTTTAAGCTTCTGCATCGTATTCAAGTGCGCATGAATCTGCGCGTGAGGTCGAGAGGTTCGTTTGTGGTACATATTGACCAGCTTCCGCACCTCGGCGCTTAGATAGGCCTTCTCCTCAGCGCGTGTACGCCTCTCATCGAGGCGCGCCGTCACCTTTTCAGTTACGACCGAGTGTAGCTCTTCTTGGTGATTCGCGCCGAAGAGGGTGAGTTGATTTCCATGCACAATAACCGAATTGAGGCCGCTATTACGGGACGCGAGCGCCTCCCATGAGGGCTTCTCCTTCGGTTGTTCCCGTTCGCAGTCTCGGCCAAATTCGTCGTCGTTCTCCCCTTTCGGTCGGATGCAATGTCGAATCTCGTTCTCTATCTCCTCCGCCAGGCGAGTAAGGGTTGGATCGGCTGGAAGGTAGCAGTACGCCACCTGAAGGATATTGAGGGTCGGGATTCGACGCACGATTCGACCGAGGAATTGCCGGAAATACATCTTTGTTCGCGTCGTGGTGGCGTAGACTCCAACGCGGAGTCGTGGAATGTCAACGCCCTCACTCACCATGTTGCACGCCACAAGCCAAGGCTCTGATGAATCTCTAAATCGCTTGAGCCGGCGAGCCGCCTCGGCCTCCTCAGAGAGAACAACGACCGGAGGGATCTTCGTGATTGAGGTAAGAAGCTTCGCGAGTTTTCGCGCCGCTGTCTGATCGGCTGCTACCAGGAGGGCGCCCGCGTCCGGTTGCTCCCGTCGGGTTTTCATGAGCATCTCATGCGCGTCACGCAGCATCGGCTCGATCCATCCACTCTCCGTATCGAGCGCTGCGCGAAGCCGTCGTGATTGGCCCATCGCGTCCAATTCATCCGAGAAGAGTGCGCTCGCATCACCCGCCGCGTCTCGCCACGCTACCTCACCGCCATAGGTAAAAAAGGCGGTGGGACGACATACCCCCTCCTCAACAGCTCGGCTGTATGAGTAGGAGTAATCGGCGAGACCGAAACCTGATTCGTCGTAGCTGACGAAGGGGATCGGAGAGTTATCGCTTCGGAACGGGGTTCCGCTCAGACAGATAATGAACCGAGCTTCATGGAACGCAGCTCTCAGCCCATCTCCCCACGAGAGTCCATCTCCCGCGTGGTGCACCTCGTCGAGGATGATGCACGCGTTGTTGGTAAGTTTTCTAAAGAGCCCTGGCTTCTGTGCTACCTGCTGGTAGGTGACGACGAATCCATCGTAGTCGCCACTGAGAACGCCTTTGTCGTTTGAAAAGGAACTATCGAGGTGCAGATCCATGTTAGCCGCGGATCGGGCCCATTGAACTTTGAGGTGGGCTGTTGGAACGACGATACCGATACGGGTAGCTCCGCGCTTTCGGAGTTGGTGCATCGCAAGGACGAGGGCGGCGGTCGTCTTTCCCGCTCCGGGTGTCGCTTCGATCAGAAGAGTATTGTCTCCGCGTAGCACGCAGTCTCGGTAGACGCCGAAGGCCTCCTGCTGCCAGGGGCGGAGTTTAATTTCTGGGGATGGCTGTTGGGATGGAGCTTTAACAGCGCGGGCGACACTCATGAAACAACTTACTTCCGAACTACGAGACCAACCTATGTGGTAGTAAAACGGGGATCGTCTGTCGAGAGACAAAAAAAGCGCGCGAAGAAATTATCTCTCTTGCGTCGGGGGGAGCGAATTGTATGAGGAGAAAAAAGCGTCGGGCTCTCTCGAAAAATCGGGCGCGAGCACAAAAAAAGGGCTGGCGAAGCGCCAGCCCTTTGGGGATCACGACGAGGCGTGCTTAGTCATCGTTGCTATCGTCGTCTCCGCTCCCACCGCTACATCCGCTGGAGCCCTCGATCTTAGTCGCTATGTTTACGTTTGAAGCGTCTACGTAGCCTTCAACCTTGATACATGTGCCGGCGACGAGATCTGCCTTTGAAGAGACTCCACGGCGGAACCGTGTCGTATCAGTGACGGTAAAGGTCTTGCCTCCGACGACGAGGGAAGGATCCTCAAAAGAGGTTACCGCGCCTCTCACCTCAACCTCTCCCTGTTTGTCATCATCTCTTTCGTATCCATCATCGCTGTCATCAATACCGTCACCGTCTGAGTCGGGGTTACAGACGTTGCTATGACGAGCGCGCTCGTAGAGGTCGCTTACGCCGTCCCCGTCTGAATCACCTCCCACGGAGCCGAGCGCCCGTTTGAGTTTCTCGCGGTCAGGGGAGCTCAGGCCGGCGACAGCTTTTGCGAGTTTAAGCTCAGACTTTCGCAGGTTCTTAGCTGAGGAGAGCGTCGACCGATAGCTTGGAGCGGCTTCGGCGTTCACGGCGAAAAAGACGACGGCCAGGAGTGCGGTGAGGAGATGCTTCATAGGGTGTGAATCCGTAATGTGTAGACCTCTCTTAGAATAAAGCAGCATCGTCAGAGATGCCACAAAAGAAAGGAGGGGAGCGCGTTTCTATGTAATGCCCTGATCTTTATCAGAAATTAAAGGTCGTAATTACAGCTAGAACGTGAGCCCACCGCGGCTCGTCGCCGAATCGTCTCGCGTGCTCCCCAAGATACCCCACGTCATATCGAGCGGCGCCGATCTGCCAGTAGGGGCCAGCGAAGAACCGGTTTCGGTCGTAGCCGCCGACAGGCCCACCGTCCACGCCGTTCAGGTTTACCATAAACTCATCGAAGGCGGTAAACCCAAAGTCCTTTTCGTCGTTGAGTGGGAGGCTTCCGCGAAGGAGGTATCGGGTTCGATTCGACACCCCCTCGGTGTGTTCGATCCACCGTTGCTCCTGACGTACTCGGTGCTGCCAGGTTATCTCCCAAAGGTCGTGCTTGTAGAGCAGTTGTTGCCAGAGTCGCTGATCATCGCGATAGGTTCGGTGATAGTTTGAATCATAGAATGTCGGAAACCACGCGTATCCTCCGAATACCGAGAGGTTAGGCGTCACATTGCGCACAAGCGCGGCTCGGACAAGAACCGCGGCCATTCGTTGCCAATCATCCCCTAGGCGGGGCTGCACCTCAAAAAAGAGTTGATCGGTTTTTGACTCATCTAGGGACACGAACGCTAT
Organism: Pseudomonadota bacterium; assembly: GCA_039799965.1. Classification (GTDB taxonomy): domain Bacteria; phylum Bdellovibrionota_C; class UBA2361; order UBA2361; family OMII01; genus OMII01. The sequence continues at coordinate 873 of JBDLRS010000094.1, read as the reverse complement.
CGTATGTACCCACGCCTCGAAGTCTTGCGGAATTGCCCACGCTACGCGGCTTCTGAAGATGCCGAGCAGGAGGAGGAGCGCGAGACAAAAGCGGAGAAGCATCGCTGTTTTCTATCATGGGGGCAGCGCTTTTGGATGATGAGGGTGATGGGAGGAGCTTGCTGCATTTTCTATCCCCTTGAGGTGGTCGTCAGATATCCCTTCGACCGCACATGCACGAGCGTTCGAGCAAAGAACGTTCCCGTAACGCAGAGCCACACGAGCGTTACAACGAACGATGTTCCCATCTCCTTCCACGGAATGCCACCAATTTGCAGCACCTCGCGCATCCCCTCAAAGATATGGGTGCAGGGGAAGATCTGCGCGAAGGTTTGAAGATACGGTGGCAGTGCCGAGACGGGATAGAAAACGGCGACGAACGGTTGAATGAGGAACGGAACGATCCACGCGAGCGATTCCGCCGCCTCTCCGTATCGCAGGATAAGCGCTGAGGTAAAGAGTCCCACGGTCCACCCAAAGAAAAGTAGGAGCCCGAAGAGGGGAACCAGTGAGAGCCCAAGGTCCATCATGTTGAAGGCGTAGAGGGTATACGCGCAGATTCCTAGGCCCGTCGCCGTGATCGTGGCGCGAATGAAGCCGACGATAGCGGTTGAGATGATAAGTTCGTGGGGATGAATAGGGGAAACAAAGAGATTGAGCGTGTTGCCGACCCACATCTCTTGCAGAACGGACATCCCAACCGCTTGTTGAGCCCTAACAGGGTGGTGAAAAATGATTTCCTGTTGCGCATTTCGATAGTTTGACTGCAACTTCGTTGGAGCCGCCGAAAAGATCCTCAACGTATCTCAGTGGATACGCCTCCGGTTTTTTCGT
>JBDLRS010000093.1:0-8529 GCA_039799965.1 Pseudomonadota bacterium | reverse complement strand
TAGTTTGACTGCAACTTCGTTGGAGCCACCGAAAAAATCCTCAACGTATCTCAGAGGATACGGTTCCGGTTTTTTCGTCGTCTCCGCCTCGTTTCGTCAAAACTCTCAAAATGCTCACTACGGAAACCTTTTTCACCACCCTGCTAGTTTTGCGACAAAAGGCTTTCAGCATTCGTTGATTTTTTTGGATGGAGCGAAGGTTTCTGGCGGCAAGATCTCTGAGTTGCTGTTTGTTTTTTCAGGTGGGCCCCTTTCGAAGAATCCAGAAACGACACGATGACGCTCGAGGCGGGCTAGCCCGCATTTCTCACAGCCCCCTGGCGGGGGTGATTTTGGCCGCGGCGGTCGTCGCCAGCCTGTGTCGTTGCTAGATCGATCACATTTTTGCAAGTAGTTGATTTGTGGTACGTGTCAGCATTACAGGCCCCTCATGGGGAATAGCTCGGGCTCCACATGGGTCATGAAGGGTTGCGGTGAAGGGTATCAATAGCAACAACAGCGATGAGAGGGTTGAGGTAAGTAGCAAAAAGTAGATACGCTGTAGAGCACATCCGAACTAATTCAAACCATAACCCTTGGTGAATAGTGAGGGGCCATCTACCGCATCAACCAAGCCCCTATTCGCGCAAGGTCGTCATGAACAAACTCTATCGTTCAAAGCGGGGTCAGAAAGGTGAGGCTGAGATCCTCCTCTTCGCAACGGTCTTAGTTATCTGCTGTGTAATTTCAGGGGCACTCTGGGTCTTCGGATGGGTCAAAAGGACCAAGGACGACAAAGTAGACCGACGTATGGCCGCGCAGATCGCGCGACAAACGCCAGCCCCCTTCATTCCTCCACTTGATCCAGGCGAGTACTACGCGTCGTGCGGAAAATCCGTATGGAACGCCCTCTCCAGCGAAGCACCGTGCCAGATCCTACCGGAATCTTACCGAGAGCTTGAGATTACTCCCTAGCGACGTCCAGCAGGAAATCATTTTTTACCACCCTGCTAGCCATCTTTGGTGGTATCGTCAACCGGTGGCAGCACCTCAGACCCTCCAGCGAGAGCCCCCATTATAGGATGGGAGATTATATCCTGATTGGGGATCTGCTTTGCAGTCTCATCGAGGAGAACGATCACGAGGGGAAGGCAACCAGAGTCAACAACGGCGACCGGGCCTCTCGTTTCACAGTAATTTTTGATAAGCCACTGAAAATCTGGGTCTGTGACTTCGTGGGGGAATACGCCTCTAGCCATGTATTACTCCTCCGAGAGTAAGACGCGAGTGCCGTAACACCCGGGCCTGTTTGATTACTACCGTTGCCATAACACCGCCTGTAGAGAGATGGTCGGATAGCTTTAAGGGAAACTTTAGGGTGTTGAGGGGCCCGCAACTGCTCTTTTTAGGTTCAAAAGAGCTGCAAAGTGTTGAAACTACGAGCCTTATCCGCGATCGCTCGTTCGATCTTTGACCACGCCGATGGAACAAAAGCGAGCATGCCACCCCCAAAAGGCAGGTAACCCAGGTTTAGTCGCGCCAATCGAAGGCTATTCCCTTGAGAAATCCCTCGTGGCACCCTACACTGAAGCCGATCGCCCGGTGCTCAACGTGCTGATTTTATTGTCTCATCCACACGATGTAAGGTTTAGTTGTAATCGTTCCTACGATAAAAGTTTCTAAGAGATGTCCCAGTCCGACCCCAACACTTCAGCACACATCGAGGAGGTAGCGGCCACAGTTTACGGCCCGAGCGAGCACCCGATTCGCAAAAACCAGATCGATGATGACGCTCGTAAGATCGTGTACCGATTACAACGGGCGGGATTCAAAGCATACGTCGTGGGCGGCGGAGTCCGAGACCTGGTACTCGGTAAAACTCCGAAAGACTTCGACATCTCAACTGACGCGACTCCACGAGAGATAAAATCTCTCTTCCGAAACTGTCGTATCATCGGGCGTCGATTTAAACTAGCGCACCTCTACTTCGCGCACGGGAAAAATATCGAGGTCTCAACATTTCGAGATACGGTCGAGCCACCGGAGCCAACCGAGGGAGATCCCACCACGGCGCCAGTCGCGAGCGATAATATCTACGGCACAGAAGCAACGGACGCGTTCCGCCGAGACCTCACGATAAACGGACTCTTCCTTGATGTCTCCTCGATGGAGATCCTGGATTACGTGGGCGGAATGCGAGACCTCAAAGATGGTATCGTACGGGTCATCGGAGACCCAGCGACCCGATTTCGGGAGGATCCGGTGCGAATGCTCCGAGTGGTGCGACACTCCGCGCGAAATGGCTTCCGCATCAACAACGGATGCTGGAATGCAATCCTTGCCAACTCCAATCTGATTACGCAGAGCTCTCAAGTTCGGGTGTTCGATGAGCTCAAGAAGGACTTCACCTCAGGGCACCTCCTCACTATTCTTCACCTACTCGGTGAGACCGGTCTACTTGAGTTTATCCTTCCGGAGCTTCTTGAGAATAACGGACGGCTCATGAGCGCGGAGAGCGATCTGAGCCAATGCCTTGAGCGTATCGATGATATGGTCGCTGAAGATGAAGCCCCCTCCACCACCATCATCCTCACTATCATCGCTATGTTCATTGCGGGAGACTCCGTATGGCTGGCGGACCTCGCGGAACAGCTACCTGAAGCCTCCGATCTCTCGGAACGTCTCGCCTCTAGCTTCACACGTCTCGTCGTTCCCAAGAAGGAACGCGAGCGTATCCAACTGCTTCTCGGGCTATGGGCGCGCGTGCGCTCAGTCCCTCCTAAGGCGCTCAAAGTAAACTCCTATAGGCGTTCATCTCTTCTACAGGACCTCATATCCCTACTTGAGGTAACGTGCCTCTCGAAGGAAGATGCACAGCGGATCACCCTTTTGAAACCTCTCCTTCACGAAGCTGGAGAACATGGGCACGATGGACATCACCATCACGGAGACCGACATCGCCCTCACAGGAATCGACGCTAGCGACCAGCGCACATGACCAACACCCTCTGCACGAATGACGTTACAAAACAGTACGGCGGCCGAAAGGTCGTTCATGGTGTATCGATCTCAGTTAACGCGGGGGAGATCGTTGGACTCCTTGGTCCCAACGGCGCAGGAAAAACAACGACCTTCTATATGTGTGTTGGTGTGGTAGCTCCCGATACGGGGAGCGTTACCCTCAACGGTTCTGACGTTACTAAGCAACCGATGTACGCTCGGGCGCACCTCGGCATCGGATACCTCCCTCAAGAAGCCTCGGTGTTTAGAAAGTTAACCGTTCGAGAGAATGTGCTCGCGATCCTTGAGACGATGAGCTTCCCCTCCTCTCAAGATCGAGAGGCTCGCCTTAAAGAGCTGCTTGAGGAGCTTGGACTATGGGGACTTCGCGACAGTATGGCGAGCGCTCTCTCTGGAGGAGAGCGTCGACGTGTTGAGATCGCGCGGTGCCTCTCCCGCAACCCTCAGTTTATTCTTCTCGACGAGCCATTCGCGGGTATCGATCCCCTCGCCATCAAGGATATTCAGGAGCTGATCTCATCCCTTCAAGCCAAAGGCATAGGGGTTCTTATTACCGATCACAACGTGCGAGAGACCCTGGGTATCTGCACCAGGGCCTACATCCTGGTGGATGGACGCGTGCTTGAGGAAGGCACTCCATTGGCCATCGCCAACTCGGAAAAGGCGAAGCGGTACTACCTCGGTGGCGACTTCCGGTTGTAGTAACACCTTGCGCCTGTAGCAAAATACTACAGGAATGAGCTCTCTGCGCGGCCCAAAGGACCCTCTCCTTCCCTCCCCCGGCGACCGTCAAACACCCCCTAGGCCACCGGCAACTTATTGAACAATAAGCTTTTTTAGCGTGCAACGCTCATGCTCGACTCCGATGTGATCGATTTTTGCATGGAGAGGGCATTTTTACACGTTCGATCTGACCCACTTTGATCATCTAGTAACAGAGGGAACGCATTAGAATGCTGTCCCAATGAGGTAAACAGGACGATATGGGTTTAGAAACAAAGCTCGTTCAAAAAATGGGTCAATCACTCCTGATGACCCCACAGCTTCAGCAAGCTATCAAACTTCTCCAGCTTGGCCGGCTTGAATACAAGGAAGCCATCGAGCGAGAGATGTTGGAGAACCCAGCCCTTGAGGAGATGCGAGAAGAGGTTCAAGCACACGGCCTTCCCTCACCAGAGCAACAGCCTCACGAACCCACGATCCTTTCAAACCCAAATACCAGTGGCATCTCAGATGATTCATTGGGCAACAGCACCGCAGTCGAGCCCAAGGCCGACTGGGACGACTTCTCAGACGCCTTCACCGATTATCGCGGCTCAGCGTCAGCGAAGGGGCAATCGGATTTTGAAGATCGCCCGCTGCAAGAGGTAGCTTCAGCCGCGGGTGAGAGCCTTGAACAACACATCCTCAACCAGGTGCGACTCCATGACTTCTCGCCACAGGATCAATGGATAGCCCAACACATAGCGGGAAATCTCGATCGCGATGGGTACCTTGAATGCTCATATGAAGAGATCGCGGCGGCGACCTCGAGCGAGCTGGAGGATGTCGCGATGGTGGCTGACACCCTGCGTTTTTTTGAGCCGGTCGGCTCCTGCACTCGCTCCCTACAAGAGTGCCTTCTCACCCAACTCGAATTCCGCGGACTGGGGGAAAGCCTGGAGTCTCGCATCATAAGAAACCACACCGATAAACTAGAGAAACGTAAGTACGACCAGATCGCCAAGGCAGAGCGCGTGGCTATCGACGATGTCGCCCGTGCTATACGGTCGATTCGCACCCTCGATCCCAAGCCCGGACGGGCTTTCTCCGACGAGACCACACGCTACGTCGTACCTGATGTCTACGTTCAAAAGATCGGAAACGACTGGGTTATCACCCTTAACGAGGAGGGCATCCCCCGCCTTCGCATCAGCCCCTACTACTCTGAGCTTTTGCGAGAGCCGGATTCGTCAAACAAAACCTACCTCACCGAGCGGCTCCGCGCCGCTTCGTGGCTCATCAAAAGCATTCAACAACGACAACAAACTATCTATCGAGTTACAGAGAGCATCATGAAGTTTCAACGTCCTTTCCTTGAACAAGGAATCGGGCGTCTTAAACCGCTCGTGCTCAAAGATGTCGCTGAGGACATAGATATGCACGAGTCCACCGTAAGCCGTGTCACAACGGACAAGTACGTGCACACCCCCCAAGGTATCTTCGAGCTTAAGTTCTTCTTTACCTCAGGAATAAAGACCTCAAGCGGCGACATCTCCTCATCCTCCGTGAAGGAGCGAATCAAGGGGATAATTTCAGCGGAGGCCCCTTCCAACCCTATCAGCGACCAACAGATCGTGGAGCTCCTCAAAGGCGAGAAGATCGACATCGCTCGACGAACCGTAGCGAAGTACCGCGAAAGCCTCGGCCTTGCGTCGTCGTCTCAACGAAAAAAGATCCTTTAAAACGTGAGCTTTGCAGATGCACTACGAAACTTTCCGAGGCTCTGAAGGGTCCTCGAAAGCGGTCCGTTCTACTCAGTAAAATACATTACCGACTAGCGGCCCTTTCGATTAGGCTCAAACATTCATGTTCACCACAAAACCTTCCGAAGATCCTTGTGAAGGCGATACCATGGGGACACCATCACCATTTCGACGGAACGAGCTAGCTCACCCCCTCGATACATACGCACTTTATTCTTTACTTTCTCAAACTAGGGTGGATAACCTGCTACCTGGATGCGTAATGCGGCTCAATCTTCGATTTTCGAATGCGGAATGGGAGAGGCACGTCGGTACCTCACTACCACCAACGCGAGTTGAGGTCGCGAAAGTTTTTACTAACGTGTAGTGTATAAACGGAGAACGTATGGCTGACTCAGCTCGACTAATCAACGTAAACATCGCATTTCTCAATATCGACTCAACTGACGCGATCAAACAATACGCGACAGAGAAGGTAAAACACTGCGTTCAGAAGTTCGCGCACGCAGACACCGACGCGCATGTGGTGCTCAAAGTTGAGAAGACCAGACAGATCGCTGAGATCTCCATGCATCTTTCGGGTCACGACTTCATTGTTAAGGAGGAGAGTGATAGTCTTTATGCGTCGATAGATAAATTGACCGATGCGCTCTCCCAACAACTTCGCAAGCACAAAGAGAAGGTAACGAAACACCATTGAACTCCCCGCTCCGATTCGACCACATAAACTCACTGATTATCGTGACAGGGCTCTCTGGTGCGGGGAAATCCTCCGCCATGGCCTTGCTCGCAGACAGTGGGTATTATGTGGTCGATAATCTCCCAGTTCCCCTGCTCGGACAGTTCTTTGATTTTTCCAGAGCGGCCGTAGCCCGGTATCGCAACACAGCCCTTCTGATAGACGTTGATTCCCGAGAGAGTCGCATAAACCTACTCTCGATTGTCGAGAGCAAGGGCAACCGTCCCGATAATTTGAAGGTGATCTTTCTCGACGCGGACGACCAATCGATAGTCAGGCGGTACAGTGAAACCCGTCGCCCCCATCCCGGCTTCGACCCCGTGAAAGACACCACCCTGAAGGACACTATCTCCCGTGAGCGGTCGCGCCTTCAACCGATTAAGGAAGCTGCGGACTTCCTTGTCGACACATCTTCTTTCAACATTCACGCCCTCCGTCGGGAACTACGGCACTTCCTCGATTCCTTGGGCTCCGTTAGCCGGGCGAGCATGCGGATTAACTTCCTTTCTTTCGGCTTCAAACACGGAATTCCCCTTGATTGCGACCTCGTTGTGGATGTCCGTTTTCTCCGGAATCCCCATTTTATTGAGGAGCTTCGACAACAAGAAGGTCGAGACCCAGCAGTTAGGGACTATGTGTTTGGGACCCCGGAAGCGACCGAATTCGTCGAGCGATATTCCGATCTCCTGACCTTTCTCCTCCCCCGGTACCAAGCTGAGGGAAAGGCATACCTGAATGTCGGTATCGGATGCACCGGTGGCAAGCACCGTTCCGTGGCGATAGCCGAGGCCCTCGCCAAGAGAGCGAACACGGCGAACTACCTCGTAAGCGTCAAACACCGAGATATCTGAGGATCGGATGACACTGCGCTCGGTCTGTTGCAACAGCTCCACCCTCACTTAGCTCTTGCTCCCCTACCACCACCGTTCTATCCTCCGCGGCAACTGCTTACCTTAAACAAAGGAGCTCTGACCGTGGCCACAGAACAGTATCTCTTCACCTCCGAATCCGTCGCCGAAGGACATCCCGATAAAGTTGCTGATCAGCTCAGCGACGCTGTGTTGGATGCCTTCCTCAAGAACGATCCAGCGGCGCGTGTGGCGTGCGAAACCCTCGTCAAGAACGACGTCGTCATCCTGGCCGGCGAGATTACATCGTCACAGAACGTGAACTACGAAAAGCTCGCCCGTTCGGTCATTCATGATATCGGCTACAACGATCCCGCGCTCGGCTTCGACGCCCAGAGCTGTTCGGTGATGACCTTCATTAGTCAGCAATCCTCCGACATCAGCATGGGCGTAAACGACCACGAAGGGCTCTACAAAGAGCAAGGCGCGGGAGACCAAGGACTCATGTTCGGATTCGCCTGCGATGAGACCCCAGAATTGATGCCCCTCCCTATCTCGCTCTCTCATCAATTAGTGAAGGCGCTCGCTAAGGCCCGCCACTCAGACACGTCGAGTTTCCTCAAGCCCGATGCAAAGAGCCAAGTAACCGTAGAGTATCGAGATGGCAGACCCCATGCGGTGGACACTGTCGTGGTCTCAACGCAACACGGCGAGAGCGTATCCTTGAAGGACGTTGAGGAGTACGTCATTGAAAAGATCGTGAAGAAGGTTATCCCTGACACCTACCTTACCCCTAAGACTCGCTACCTCATCAATCCGACCGGACGTTTCGTCATCGGAGGACCAGTTGGTGACTGCGGCCTCACCGGTCGAAAGATCATCGTGGACACCTACGGCGGATACGCGCGTCACGGGGGCGGTGCGTTCTCAGGAAAGGATCCCTCTAAGGTAGATCGCTCCGCGGCATACGCCGCTCGGCATATCGCAAAAAACGTCGTAGCGGCGGGGCTCGCCCGGAAGTGCGAGGTTCAAGTGGCGTACGCGATCGGCGTTGCTAAACCGGTTTCCGTGTATGTGAATACGTTCGAAACCGGAACGGTTCCTGAGTCCAAGATAGCCGCGGCGGTGCAGGAGGTATTTGATCTCACCCCTCGTGGCATTATCCGCTCACTCGATCTCTTGAAGCCGATCTATCGCGCGACCTCAACCTATGGCCATTTCGGTCGAGAGGCTGGCGCTGATGGTAGCTTCTCATGGGAACGAACCGACAAGGTCGACGCTCTTAAAGCAGCTATCACGTAAGCATACCCTCAAACCGTTATCGTCAAAGCCTCAGGAGTAAACTCCTGAGGCTTTTTAGCAGGGTGGTGAAAAATGGTTCCGTCGTGAGCATTTTGAGAGTTTTGACGAAACGAGGCGGAGACGACGAAAAAACCGGAGGCGTATCCACTGAGATACGTTGAGTATTTTTTCGGCG
>JBDLRS010000092.1:0-71083 GCA_039799965.1 Pseudomonadota bacterium | reverse complement strand
ACCCATCAACTGTGCAGAAGTGGGAGCAAGGAAAGGTGAAGCCGCAGAACGCAGCTCTTAGGCTTCTTAACATTATCGACGCTAAGGGGATTGATGTTTTGAAGTAGGCGGCAGTCGTGCTGTTGAACATTGGTGGAAGTTGAGAGATGAGCTCAGGCGCTTCTTGCTGCCTTGGACGAGAGCGAAGGGACGTAGGAGCTCTAAGCCCACCCAGAAACGCCCCTAAGGTTATACCACCCCGATCGCTGGATAGCCGGATGATCCACTTGTCATCCATCACACCGTGGAAGAGGGGGTATCACTGGGTACTGGCGGGTATTCGACCCAAGCGTCTAGGAGCTCGTAATATCACGAAGAGACAAGGGAATTGATTCTGGATGTTTCAGGACTCCCTATGAGTTTCCGGGAGTCCCCAAGGGGATAAAAAATGGCGGAGCCGACCCGCCTTCGCTAAAGCTGCGGCGTGGCAAGCGGGACTCGAACCCCGCTAGGAAAGAAACACTGAGCTAGCTTTCCCCTTCGCCCCTGTGGGGCTACGGCGGACAGTCGCATCTACCGCAAATCTTCGCTGTCTTACTATGCTGGAAACTTTACTGGGGTGAAGCACGCTTCCCGCGTGCGGGAGGGGCGAGGCCCCTGCGCGCAAGCGCGGAGCGGGAATAATGGCGGAGCCGACGGGACTCGAACCCTGCGTGGAAAGAAACGCTGCGCTAGCTCGCGTTTCTTGCCGGTCTCCTTAGGTGCCTTTATGCCGTCGCCCCTGCGGGGCTCACGGCTGCGGCACCTCCTCTCACGTGACCAAGGTCACGCGAGAGTTCGCGGATTCAAATGACGTGGGATTCGAGATTTGGACCTAAAGGTCCAAATGGCGGAGCCGACGGGTGCCTAACAAAATCAATAAGAAAGCCCGGTCGTAATCCAAAAACTATCCACTCCTACCGTTTCGCTCGTTTCGGAACGCATCGGGCGGAGTGCCTTGGAGGGTATTCCCAACGCAGAGAAGATAATAGGCGACTGGAGGGGGTGCCGGTAGCCCTCAGTAAGTCGGGCAGCCACCGAGCCCAATTACTCCAATACCTGAGAGGGGGAGGGGTCACCTACGACAACACCAACATAAACGTCGTCGACGCCACCGATCCCATGAGGGCTTTCACTGGGTAGCTATCTCCCCCCATTTCCGGTGGATGTTAAGGGTAGCCTTCATTCAACTCACTTGTTTTGTTGCGAAATGAGCCTCTACCAGTATCACCCGGTGGTACAGGTAGGAGGTGCTGTGCTGCTAAAATTGCTAGAAGTGTGAAGGGATCTCGGCCTCACCACGAATAGAGCGTCTCTCCAGGCCAGGAGAGTGCTTTGTGACTGCCGCGACGGTATGGGTCAGACGGCATAATCAAACGCCTCAGAGGAGCACGGTTTGCGAGAGCAATTCAGGGCAGTAATGCTCTCGTATTCTCAAGTAATATCAGTCAATTCCGATTGAAGTGTGGCTACTTAACAGCTAGACTCCTCGACGGGAAAAGGGCTTCAGATACCGCGTAAAAGCCGGGTGAATATAGCACGCTGTGGTCTATAGGTTTTACCTGTTGCCGCTACCGTGGTTCCCACTTCGTCTAACAGCGACAGTTTTAGGATTTATCCAACCATGAAACTCGAACAACTAACTCCCAACACCTCAGTTCGCGGCATTACCCCAGACGCATCGGTCACGGTGGTAAGCGTCGAGTGGCATGGCTCCGATGCAGTTACTCTCTTCTATAGGGCAGCAGATGGGAGAGTGGGTAATGAGGTTCTCTACCGTGAAGATGAAGCGCGGTTGAGCGTTGTCGATGTCGGCAGACCGTGGAGCTTTGACGGGGACGGCGCGGATTTCAGGTTAGTAGCAGAGGCACACCGTATCCGTCTTGCGCACCTCTTTGACCCTGTTCTCGCTGTTCATACATCACTGCTCGATCCGCTTCCGCATCAGATTACCGCTGTATATGAAGAGATGCTTCCGCGCCAACCCCTGCGCTTTCTCCTAGCTGATGACCCGGGTGCCGGCAAGACGATTATGGCCGGCCTTCTCATTAAGGAGCTCATCGCCCGGGGTGATCTCAAGCGCTGCCTTATCGTTTGCCCTGGAGTTCTCGCAGAGCAGTGGCAGGATGAGCTGCGCGATAAGTTCCAGCTCCACTTTGATATCCTCACCAACGATAAGCTTGAAGCCGCAGGAAGTGGAAACTGGTTCCTTGAAAGAGACCTGGTTATAGCCCGCCTCGACAAGCTGGCTCGCAATGAAGATGTCCAACAAAAGCTCCTCGTTCCGGATTGTCGCTATGACCTGATCGTGTGTGATGAGGCTCACAAGCTCTCTGCGACCTTCTTCGGTGGAGAGGTCAAATACACCAAGCGTTACCGTCTCGCTCAGATGCTAGGCGGTATTACCCGCCACTTCCTCCTGATGAGTGCAACACCCCACAACGGAAAGGAGGAGGATTTTCAACTCTTCTTGGCCCTACTCGATGGCGATCGCTTTGAGGGTAAATTTCGCGACGGTGTGCACCAGGTTGAAGTTGATGACCTCATGCGACGCATGGTGAAGGAGAAGCTCTTAAAGTTCGATGGATGCCCACTCTTCCCGGAGCGCATAGCGTATGCGACTCCATTTAAGCTCTCCGATTTAGAGGCGAAGCTATACAAAGAGGTGAGTGAATACGTCCGTTCAGAGTTTAACAGAGCAGAGAAACTCAAAGATGATAAGAGAGCCGGCACAGTTGGATTCGCCCTTACCATCCTACAGCGCAGGCTCGCATCATCCCCAGAGGCGATATACCAATCGCTCAGTAGACGTAAGGACCGACTAGAGAAGCGCTACCGCGAGCTAGAGCTCCTTCAGCGCGGGTCCATGGTCGTAGAGGTGCCGTCTGTTCACGATTTAGATGATGAAGAGCGGGAGGATATCGAGGAGGCTACTGAGGTTGAGATTGAGAAGGTCGAAGAAGAGGTTCTCGATCAGGCAACCGCTGCCGCAACCCTTGCCGAGTTGAAGATAGAGATAGAGACCCTCAAGCAGCTTGAAACTTTAGCCGCCGAAGTGCGTCGAAGTGGCCTTGATACCAAATGGAAGGAGCTCTCCGCGCTACTCGGAGAGATATTCACCCCGGCAGCTCTTGCTAAAGATGTCGCAGAAGGCGAACCGCCGTATGGTGCCGGTGCAATACCGAAACACAAGCCATCTCCGAATCAGAAGCTTGTTATCTTCACCGAGCACAGAGACACACTAAACTATCTCGAAACCAAGATAGCCTCGGTATTGGGTCGCCCAAACGCCATGGCGCTGATTCACGGTGGAATGGGACGAGAGGCTAGGCAGGCAGCTCAAACCAGATTCCTGCACGACCCAGATGTTCAGGTGCTTCTTGCGACAGATGCAGCGGGTGAAGGTATCAACCTACAACGTGCGCACCTCATGGTGAACTATGATCTCCCTTGGAACCCTAACCGACTCGAACAGCGCTTCGGTCGAATTCACCGTATCGGCCAACGTGAGGTGTGCCATCTCTGGAATCTGATTGCGTACGAGACCCGGGAAGGAGAGGTATATCAGCGGCTTCTTGAGAAGATTGAACAAGCAAGACAGGCGCTTGGTGGTCAGGTCTTCGACGTTCTTGGTAAGCTTCAGTTCGTCGATGAGAACGGCCAAACAAAGACCCTCAGAGACTTGCTAATAGAGGCAGTTCGTTACGGCGATCAGGAGCACGTTAAGGCTAAGCTCAATCGCGCTGTTGATAACAGTATCAATCGCGATCAACTCGAAACGTTGATCGAAGACAGAGCGCTATCGCCTGATCTGATGACTACCAGCAAGGTAGCGGAGGTGCGTCAGCATATGGAGCGAGCCGAAGCACGCAGACTTCAACCGCACTACATCGAGTCATTCTTCCTAGAGGCCTTTAAGCGACTAGGTGGAACAATCCGTCAGAAGGAATCCAGGCGCTTTGAGATAACTAATGTGCCGGCATCTATTCGTCAGCGCGATAGACAGATCGGAATGGGCGAGCCTGTTTCACCTAAGTATGAGCGAGTCACCTTTGAGAAGGGGCTCATATCGCCTGCCGGGCAACCACGAGCAGCGTTTCTCTGTCCGGGCCACCCACTCTTAAACTCAACACTCGACCTGACCCTCGAGCGACATCGGGAACTACTCCGTCGAGGTACGGTGCTGGTAGATGAACGTGATTTCGGAACTTCGCCGCGAGTTCTCTTTAGCATCGAGCACGCTATTCACGATGGATCGCTTACTTCAAGTGGAGAGCGTCGCACCATATCCAGGCGAATCATGTATGTCGAGATGGACTCAGCCGGCACTATGCGGCACCTCCAATACGCTCCGTACCTCGATTATCGCCCGCTTGCCGACGGTGAGCCAGTAACAGAGCAGATCCTAAAACACCCAGAGTGCGCGTGGATAACGAGTGGTTTAGAGCAGAGTGCCCTTGGCTATGCCATCGCTCAAGTCGTTCCTGACCACCTGAAAGAGGTTAAGTCACGTCGCCTAGCGTGGATTGAGAAGACCCGGGCGGCGGTAAAGGACCGGCTCACCAAAGAGATCAATCACTGGGACCACCGAGCAGCCGATCTTAAACTCAAAGAGGATGCCGGTAAGCCAGGTGCTCGGCTTAATTCAAACGAAGCCCGCAAGCGAGCAGACGAGCTCCAGAGCCGACTCAAGAAGCGGCTCAGCGACCTTGAGCGAGAGTCCCAGATATCCGCCCTCCCCCCAGTAGTGCTGGGCGGCCTGATGGTTGTGCCGATAGGCCTGCTTCACGCCATGCAAGGACGAACCCCAGAGGAGGCCAAACGCATTATCGACCGCCAAGCCGCCGCTGCCAGAGCTAGACAGATCGTGATGGATATAGAGCGTGAACTAGGCTTTGAACCAGTTGATCGAGAGTTTGAGCGTCTGGGGTACGACATCGAAAGCCGCGATCCTAAGACAGGACACCTGCGGTTCATCGAGGTGAAAGGCCGTGACGCCGATGCGGATTCAATCTGCGTGACCAAGAATGAGATCCTCTACAGCTTTAACAAGCCCGATGATTTCATCCTGGCCATGGTTGAGTTTCAGACAGCAGGAGCCCACGCCGTTCACTATCTGCGCAGGCCGTTCGAGGGGCGAGGGGTAACCAGCGACTTCAACGGTGCGAGTGTTAATTTTCAGTTTGCGGAGTTAATTCAGTCGGCTACGAGGCCTTCATAAGTTGTTGTTGACTGCTGTATACAGTAACCGTTACTATAGTAACCAAGGCTATAGTAACGATGCGTACAGAGCGTTTGGTGCGAGGAAGTTTCTATAGTGGATAGGTATAAGCTAAAAGATTTCGCCAAGTGGGCAAAAAAAGAGGGCATCTCAGACGACGAGCTAGCAGCAGTGGTCTCAGAGATGAACCGTGGACTGCTTGGAGATAGACTAGGAGCACATATCTACAAGAAGCGCATTAAAGTCGATGGGCGAGGCAAGAGAGGCGGAGCAAGGGCGATCGTACTGTATAAGGATAAGGACGTAACGCTCTTTCTCTACGGATACCTCAAGAACGACCAGGCGGACATATCGCATAATGAAGAGAAACAGCTGCGACTATTCGCCAGTGAGTTTATGAGGCTCTCTTCCGCTGAGCGGGCCAGGCTAAAAGCGCGAGGAAAGCTCATAGCGATAGAATCGTGAGAGCCAAAAGAGATGCCAGCCCGGAGTAATTAACAGCATAGCGTCGAAAAATAACTAGGAGTCGTCGCATGAAAAGAAAAACCCTTTCCCAAACCCTCATCACCGCCGCCAAGGAGCTAGGCTTCACCAAAGCTACCGTAGCCGAGCTTGAACAGCTCGATATCCCCGAAGCAAAGATGTATAGCCCTAAGCAGATAAAGCAGATCCGAGACAAGGTTCGAGTTAGTCAGGGGGTGTTCGCAGCGCTCCTGAACGTAAACCCATCGACTGTGCAGAAGTGGGAGCAAGGAAAAGTGAAGCCTCAAAACGCAGCACTTAGACTTCTCAACATTATCGACGCTAAGGGGATCGATGTTTTGAAATAGGGGCAGTCGGATAGGGCGGGCAGATAAAGCAGTAGGCGATTACACGGAAGTACGATGAAGACCAGAAAGAAGTTAATTGAGGTGGCGTTGCCGCTTGAAGCGATAAATACGGCAAGTGCGCGAGAGAAGCAGCCCGGGATCGGCGCCCACCCTCGCGGTTTACATCTGTGGTGGGCTCGTCGGCCGTTGGCATCTGCTCGTTCGGTTATCTTTTCCCAGATGGTTGACGACCCTTCCTCATGCCCGGATCTCTTCCCTACTGAGAAAGCTCAGCAGAAGGAGCGAAAGAGGCTCTTTAAGATTATCGAAGACCTAGTTCAGTGGGAGAACACCACAAACGAGAAGGTGCTAAACGCGGCAAGAGAGGAGATTTGGCAGAGCTGGCGCAGAGCGTGCGCTGATAACGCTGACCACCCGCAAGCGAGCGAACTATTCGACCGTAACAAGCTCCCAGCGTTTCATGATCCCTTTGCAGGGGGAGGGGCGCTACCACTTGAGGCACAGAGGCTTGGCCTTGAGAGCTATGCCAGTGATCTTAATCCCGTAGCCGTCTTAATCAACAAAGCGATGATCGAGATTCCGCCTAAGTTTGCCGGAATGCCACCAGTCAATCCAGAAGCTCGAAACGACAAAAGTATGTTTGCCCGCAAATGGAAGGGCGCAGAGGGGCTCGCTGAGGATGTTCGCTACTACGGTAAGTGGATGCGAGATGAGGCTGAGAAGCGAATTGGGCATCTTTATCCCAAGGTTGAGATTACAGCCGAAATGGTAGAGGAGCGGCCAGATTTAAAGCAGTATATGGGACAGAAGCTCACCGTGATTGCGTGGATTTGGGCACGAACTGTGAAGAGCCCAAACCCGGCTTTTGCGAATGTTGATGTGCCGCTTGCGTCGACGTTTATGCTCTCTACTAAGGCAGGAAAGGAGGCTTATGTTGAGCCGGTGATTGAGAATGGGGGGTATCGATTTACGGTTCGGGTTGGGAAGCCGAAGGATGCGGAGGCCGCGAAAGTTGGGACCAAGGTTGGACGGGGAGGTAACTTTCAATGCTTGATGTCCGGTACGCCGATACCTGTGGCGGCGATTCGAGAGCAGGGGCTAAATGGAACCTTTGGCTCTCGACTTATGGCAGTGGTTGCTGAGGGGGATCGGGGTCGTGTGTATCTTGCACCTACCGTCGAACAGGAGAATGCTGCCAAAGAGGCTAAGCCAACATGGTTTCCCGACCAAGAGATCAACTATAACCCAAGAGATATAAGAACTCAGCTTTATGGTCTGACAAAATACGGTGACCTCTTTACGCGCCGCCAGTTAGTAGCCCTGATAACGTTCTCTGATTTAGTTAGTGAAGCCCGAGAGAAGATCCACTGTGATGCGATTGAAGCAGGCATGAAAGATGATTTGGTGGGTTTGAGGAATGGCGGCGCTGGGGCGTCAGGGTATGGAGAGGCGACCGCAGTTTATTTGACATTCGCCATTAGTCGTTTAGCCGATTACAATAGTTCGATTGCAACTTGGAAGCCGTCTGGTGAGCAAGTTATGCAGACTTACAAGCGACAGGCGCTCCCGATGACATGGGATTTTCCTGAGTCTAATGTGTTGGGAGATGTGGCGATCTGCTGGCTTAATTCGATCAAATATACAGCAGAAAACTTAAAAGCAACGGCACGAGCCTCTCATAAACATGCCTTTGTGGCTCAAGCAGATGCTACAAATCAGCGCCTGTCCTCGTGTAAGGTTATATCAACTGATCCTCCGTATTACGATAATATTGGATATGCTGATTTATCGGATTTTTTCTATGTGTGGCTGAGACGCTCCTTGAAGTCAATTCTGCCCGAGCTTTTTGAGACATTTGCGGTCCCAAAATCCGCTGAACTAGTCGCGACACCCTATCGTCATGGAGGAGAGGCGAAAGCAGAAGAGTTTTTTCTTCGTGGCATGAGCCAGGCCATGAGCAGGCTCGCTCAAGATAGTCATCCCAGTTTTCCCGTGACAATTTACTATGCTTTCAAGCAATCAGAGAGCGATGAAGACGGTGTTACTAATACAGGATGGGATACGTTTTTGGCCTCTGTAATCGAGGCAGGATTTTCAATTACAGGAACTTGGCCAATGCGAACAGAGCTCTCAAATAGGATGATTAGCTCAGGTACCAATGCCCTCGCATCTAGTATAGTGCTAGTCTGCAACAAACGTCCCATATCAGCAGAGAACGCCACTCGCCGCGAATTGGTCGCTGCCCTAAAGGCCGAGCTCCCTCGTGCATTACTGAAGTTGCAGGCTGGCAATATCGCTCCCGTGGATCTAGCCCAAGCTGCCATCGGCCCAGGTATGGCCGTCTTTACTCGCTATAGCAAAGTAATCGATGCAGAAGGGAAGCCCATTTCCGTTCGTGAAGCTCTCGCGCTTATTAATCAAACTCTCGATGAGGCGCTGGTCGAACAGGAGGGCGATTTCGATATGGATAGTCGCTGGGCGCTTGCCTGGTTTGAGCAATATGGATTCCAGGAGGGCGAATATGGTGTCGCCGCAGTTCTAGCAAATGCCAAGAACACGGCGGTCCAGGGATTAGAGGAGGCAGGAATTCTTATCCAGGGTAGGGGGAAGGTTCGCCTGCTGAAACCCGATGAACTCCCCGCTGATTGGGACCCAGCAACCGACACTCGCCTAACCTCATGGGAGGTAGTACATCACCTAATCCGAGTCTTAGAAACAGCAGGCGAAGCCGGAGCAGCGAAGCTCATGGCTGCCCTCGGGGCGAAAGCCGAAGCAGCCCGTGATCTCTGCTACCGACTCTACTCGTTATGCGAACGTAAGAAGCGAGCTAACGAGGCGCTGGCGTACAACGGATTAGTACAGAGCTGGCCTGAGATATCGAGGCTGTCTCGAGAGCAAGATCAAATAGTCGAAACAACACAGGCGAGTCTTTTCTAGGTAGAGGAGGAATTTAAGAGATGGCGATCAGTAATCAGGATCGAGTTGGCAAGGCGATGGAACTTCTAAGAAACGGTCTTGCGCCTTACGTTGTGCGCGAGTTCAACAGCGTGTATCCGTCTAAGGGCGAAGCTGAGGCAGCAAGGGTTCTTGCTGATGATCGCACTGTAGCGAAGAAGGCACTCACAGATTGGGATGTCGCAGCTCTTCTCAAATTGATGTGGGAGTCTTGGAATGGGGTGTTTGGTAAGACTCTGGGACGCGCTGATCGATCTCTAGTGCAAGAGTTGCGCGATTGGCGCAATAAGTGGGCGCACCAAGAGCCCTTCTCAAGTGATGATGCCGATCGAGCACTGGACTCTATTTGTCGATTGCTTACAGCGGTGTCCGCGACAGAAGCCGATGATGTAGGTCGGATGAAAGCTGATCTTAGGAGGCAGGTCTATGATGAGCAGGTCAGATTCGAAAAGCGCAAAGCCGGCGGCTCTCTCATCGAAGCCGCGGTAACCGGCTCAATCAAGCCGTGGCGCGAGGTAGTTACTCCACATCCAGATGTCGCCAGTGGTCGGTATCAGCAAGCTGAGTTCGCAGCAGACCTATGGCAGGTGCACCTAGAAGAAGGTTCAGAGGAATACCGCGATCCAATTGAGTTCTTTCGCCGTACCTATCTCACTGAAAGCTTGAAGCAGCTTCTTATCGGCGGTGCACGAAGGTTGGCAGGTCTTAGCGGCGATCCAGTCGTTCAGCTTCAAACCAACTTCGGCGGTGGCAAAACCCACTCGATGCTCGCGCTCTACCACTTGGCATCTAAGGTGCCAACATCATCACTGCCTGGTATCGATGCGGTAATGGCAGAAGCTGGTGTTACCTCGATTCCTGCAACGAAGCGAGTGGTGCTTGTAGGTAACAAGATTTCACCAGGTAATCCGTCAGTCAAAGCAGATGGCACAGTAGTACGGACCCTATGGGGAGAGTTGGCGTATCAGCTAGGAGGTAAGAAGGCCTATGAGCGTATCCGTCACGATGATGAAAGGGCCACCAATCCAGGCGATCTACTGAGAGAGCTATTCAAGGAATATGGTCCGTGTTTAATCCTGATCGATGAGTGGGTAGCATACGCTCGTCAGCTCCACGATCAAAGCGATCTGCCAGGAGGTGGTTTCGAGACGCAGTTCTCGTTCGCCCAGGCGCTAACCGAGTCGGCTAAACTTGCCGGCAACTGTCTCCTAGTTATCTCTCTTCCTGCATCCGATACGGCAGGTTCGCCGCATACCAATAACGCTGATGACGTAGAGGTTGGTGGTATCCGTGGTCGCGAGGCGCTTGAGCGGCTTAGAAACGTCGTGGGCCGTGTAGAGAGCTCGTGGCGGCCTGCGAGCGCTGAAGAGGGTTTTGAGATCGTTAGAAGACGTCTCTTTGAGAACCTATCGGGAGATAACTTTAAGCACCGTGATGTAACGGCTAGAGCCTTTGCCGATATGTACCGGGCGCAAAAGAGTGAGTTTCCTCCGGAGTGTGCCACTTCTGAGTATGAAGCTCGTATTAAATCAGCCTACCCAATCCATCCGGAAATCTTCGATAGGCTCTATACCGATTGGTCAACGCTGGTTAAGTTTCAGCGCACACGAGGAGTGTTGCGTTTAATGGCTGCGGTGATTCACAGCCTCTGGGATAAGGGTGATCGTAATGCGTTGATCCTACCCTCGATGATTCCGATAGATGATCCGCGTGTTCAGTTTGAATTAACGAGATACCTCTCTGATCAGTGGGCACCTATCATCGAGAAGGATGTCGATGGGCCTAATTCTCTACCACACAAGATAGATGCTGAGCAGTCAGCTCTTGGTAAGCTTCACGCAACTCGTAGAGTGGCAAGAACGATCTACCTAGGCTCTGCACCATCTACAGCAGCGTCCCAACGTGGTGTCGAAGACCGACGCATTAAGCTGGGTTGCGTTATGCCTGGTGAAACTGTTGCGGTATTTGGTGACGCTCTCAGGCGTTTGGGGTCGCTGGCTACCTATCTTTACCAGGACGGTCCGCGGGCCTGGTACGATACCCAGCCTACTGTAACCAAGCTCGCTGATGATCGCGCCGAACAGTACAAGCGTGACCACGACAAAGTTGTAATGGAGCTTGAAGACCGTGTTCGGGCCGACTTAAAGACAATGGGTGACTTTAAGCGCATCCATGGGCTTCCTGAATCGGGTGTTGATGTGCCCGATGACACAGATGCTCGCCTCGTCGTGCTGCGCGCAGAGCACGGATACAGCAAAGAGAGTGGAAACGCGGCTGAGGTTGCAGCGAAAGCGATCCTTGAGTCCCGTGGCAACTCACCTCGAATATATCGCAACTCGCTCGTGTTCCTTGCTGCCGACCGCGTAAGGCTTCAGGACTTAGAGGACGCAGTGCGTAAGTTAATGGCTTGGGAGTCTATTCTCGATGAGAAGGAAACCCTCAACCTTGGACCCCATCAGGTAAAGCAAGCAGAGACCCAGCGTACGACCGCTGAGACTCGCGTGAAGGCGCAGATTCCAGAGGTGTATCAGTGGCTCTTAGTTCCCACGCAGAACACCCCACAGGAGTCTGTAGGGTGGAAAGCTACCGCTCTCAAGGGAAGTGATCCCCTAGCTGTGCGGGCATCAAAGAGGCTTAAGGCCGATGATGACCTCTTCCCGAATATCGGGGCGACCGTGCTCAAGACGTATCTCGATAAGATCCCTCTTTGGCGTGGCGATCACGTACCCGTTCGGCAGCTAGTCGACGATTTCGCTCGTTACCCTTATCTGCCAAGGCTCAGTAGTTCAGAGGTTCTGCTCAAGGCGATAGCCGATGGTCCAGCGCTCATCAACTGGGCGGCCGATGCCTTCGCAATAGCGGAATCATTCGATGAGGCAACAGGTCGATATAAGGGACTCGTTACAAACAAGAATGTGCCCGTGTACGCAGAGAGCAATTATCTGCTCGTAAAACCTCCGGTCGCAGTAGCCCAGCAAGCAGCCGAAGCTGCTGCTGCCGCAGCAGCTAGCACCGCTAGCACTACCACAAGTGCTATCGGTGGAATCGACACGGTGGTAGACCCTACAGTGACCCAGGGAGGTACTCCCGTTGCGTCAGGTAAGCCTGGAGCTGCACCGGTGGCACCAGTACCCGCCCGACCAAAGCGTTATCACGGTACGGTAGAGCTCGATGCAACCAGGGTAGGTCGCGATGCAAGTAGGATAGCAGACGAGCTAATCTCGCACCTAGTCGTGCAAGCAGGCGCCAAGGTAACAGTGACCCTCGAGATCGAAGCAGTATTGCCGGAAGGCGCCGGTGAGCAACTAGTCCGAACCGTGACCGAAAACGGTAAGAGCTTGAAGTTTGCTAGTCATGGGTTTGAGGTGGAGTAGGGGGGCGCGTTGAATCAGGGGCGCTTTCTTGTCGATACTAACATCTTCAACGAATTGCTTGATGGGGGAATTGAATGGTGTTCTCTACCAGAGGGTAAATATGTTTACTCTTCGTGGCAGCGAATAGAGCTTGAGAGAACCTCGAATACATCGCGTCGTCAGCAGTTGTTAGAGGTATTCGCCGACTTAGTAACCTTGAAGGATGCACAACACGTTACTACTCATTCCACACCGTGGGGATCGCCTTGGGGCGTCGACTGGGATCGAAATGGTCGATTTTATGCGAACATTTTTGCGGCGCTTGAGGAAATTAAGCCCCGTGATCGCGGAAATCCAGGAGATGCCGTCAATCTCGAGGTTTGCTTGTACGAAGGGTTGTGTTTTGTGACCTGGGATCACGCAGCTGCACGTGTAGCGGAGTCGTTTAAGATCCCATTTCAGATGCCCAAGTCGCGCGCTTCAAGCTAGCACATGTAACCGATTCGTCTCCGTTAAAGGTTGACACATGCTCGGTTTGATATGCATCGTTAGGATTAGCCTGAAAATTATAGATTTTATTGCTTCAGGAGTTTGGCCATATCGAGGATAATCTCAGTAATTGATTATTTATTGGGAGAATTTTATGCAACTCAAAGAACGCTGCGTGATTACAGGAATCGGGGATCGCTCTGTGAAGGCCGGTCATATAACCGTGTCGGTAACAGCAGAAATTGGCGGCCATGAGGTGTCTTGCACCTATCGAGCAAGTAAGTCTGGGGAAATTAAAGAGGCGATGATCACGGGCGCCTTCAGCAGTAAAAATTTCCACGAGACCAAGCACACGCTCTTTGAAGAGTCCAAGTCATTTGTTCCGTGGTTTGGAGTCCCTCTGGATTCTGGCCGTATTTAGGAAGCAAACAATGCCCCAAGTCTCGAAGCTTCAATCGATAAAGTCGCACCTCGTCACCGCCGTCAGGCTGCTATTCGAAGACGGAGATCCATGTGCCATTCACACTCTCGTAGGTGCCGCCTCGATTGTGAGTTTCGACCTCATGCAGAGTAGGTTTCCAGGTAAGGCATGGGAGCATCACGTGCTATCCAGTAATGAGATGACCATGAAGGATTATCTGCAGATGGCTCGCAAGGCGCAGAATTTTCTCAAGCACGCAGATAGAGAAGGAGACGGGAACCCGCTTCTTGAGCTGAAGCCCGAAGAGACGGAAGGATTGCTTTGGGTTTCGTTTCAGAACTATCGAAAACTGATAGCGGGTGCAACGAAGATTCCGCCGGAGCTACTGGTATTTGAGCTTTGGTATATCGCTAAACACTGCACTGCGTTCAATGCAGCTTCTGATAAAACTGCGAGGATGCTGAGAGAGGTTCAGAGAGTGTTTCCTAACCTCAATAAATCATCCAGGTCAGCGCAGGCGAGAGAGGGGCGGCGACAACTGAAAAGAGTATTGCAGAAGAACTCGTGAGAGTAATTCTCTGAACGGTCGGTTAATAGGACGATTACCTTGTTCTCGAGGATCAAAGGTCGCTGATGATCGGGCGCTGATGAGCTTTGTTCCTGCCAGTTGATAGTCCGAGGGCAAACCCCCTCTAGGATAAAAGCTGAAAGATGTTTTACTGGGGAAAGGCAAGACCGTGACGTAAGTGACGTCGGTGACATTATCCGGAGGCTTTAAACGGGCATCATATACATATTCTGCATCCAACCCGTCGCCGGGGGATGCACGATAAAGTGTGCATCCCCGTGTCACTAACGTCACAGCGTCACGCTACTCATCCAGATCAAGATCATCATCATTGAGTGGCGGTTTTGGGGTTGGCTGTTTTGGTATCCGAGGGTGGTACAAGTAGCCACGCCCGTTATGGGTTTTTAGCATTAATCCCCGACGCTTCAGCATACTGCGTATCCGGTGTATCGAAAGACCCACCATCGCTGATATCTCCTCAAGGATCTTGCTGTCCCGGAGGTCGGCGTTGGAGATCCAGTGGGGAGGCCCCTTAACACGCTGATGTGCTTGCGGAACGTAATCCGTGAGTCTCTCATGCCAAAGCTCTTCTGCTTCCTTCTCGGGGTCATCGGGGGTCATCTTAGCGATTAGACCCTCCATGATAGCTTTGGTCTCAGGCGAGATGTCGCACGTATCATGCTGCGCAAGCGCTTGGGCTTGAGCTAGGATCTGTAACTGTTCGGCCCGATAGTTTGGCCGGCAGAACATTCCCGGATATGTCGCATCAGGGGTCTTAGCGAAGTATGAGACGTGGCTGGATTGCCCCGGCTCTGGGTCAACCGTTTTAGCAGGGAACCCACCATACGATAGCTCGATGATCCAATAACGCCTATTTCCCGTGGTATCCCGCAGGATGTCGTCCACGTTGCAGCTAGATATGAACGACGCCCGCACCATCCGGTTCTGAGGTCTCCGATCGTAGGGTAATCTACAGTGAGTGCTGGAAACGGTGAGGAGATGTTTGAGGGTCGCCACATTCGTCCGGGCAGCCCGGTCGAACTCCGACACCTTGAATACCAGCCCCATATGCAGTTGAGCCTCTGCCTCGCGGCTGCTTATATCTAACTCCTTAAGGTACTCACCCAAACCACCCAACAGAGCACTTATCAAGGTGTCTTTACCAACCCCCTGTGCACCCTTGAGGATAATCATCGGGTTTTGCAGCGTAGGGTCCGCCAATCGGCGAAACATCCCTACGACCCAGTGTCGCAGCAATTCATAGAGCTGAGGGCTTGAGAAATGTGCGCACCGAAGTACCTGGCAGATCTCCATGAGCCTATCGACGCCATCCCATGTGGGTAAGGCAACAAGAAGCTCAGGCTGGAGATCCTCTTTGGCCAATCGAGCAAAGTGGCGCGGAAAGGTGGACAACATGAAGTGGCGAGGGTCCTCTAACGCGTACGATTCAAGGTAAGAGATGTTATTGAGCAGTGGCTCCCAACCCCCGCCTCGCTTCGGTACCATGGGCTCATCTGTGAAGATGTCCTGCTTTATGTCACCAAGCTTTTCAAGAGCAAAGTTTATGTAATCTTGGTAGCTCAGTGTTTCAGCTGATGGCTGGTAGCCATTCTCAGTGGCCCGTTTGCGAAGGGTGCCAAGAGTTATCGACTTTTTGGAAGTCGCTCCCTTAAAGCTGCTCCACTTCCTTTCGGGCTCACCAGGGGTGTACTTCTCGCTCGAGGCGCTCCATTTTCTGAATAGCGCAAGGCCCTCTTCGCCAGGATGCTGAGAGTGGATCGCCATGCCAGTCCTCAGCCAATCATCGTAGTTGTCCGCCGGCAAAAAGCTTAGCATCTCTTCGATCTCTTCAATCGGAGTGGATGTCCCTACCTGGTTGAAATGGGGGTCACTCTGACTTTCAGGAGCTGCAGGAAGGTGCTGCGCAATCTGACCAATCCCGTACATCACTTGGTCGGCTTTCAGTACCCGAGTCAGATACGGCGTGTTCTTCTGATGTAGGAAGCCCGGCAGCCGCATCACTCTTGGTAGATCGTGGACAGCACGGTCACCGTTAAACAGGCGAGCGAGGCGTCGTTGGATCCCAGAGAATTCCTCAAGGGAGCAATCCTTTACGCTCCAGTAGGCATGGAAGCGGCCTGGGCTCGACTCGACGATGATGTTGGGGGATATTGCAAAATCCTCGACGGGGTGAAGGGGGGCACCGTCTAGATCAACGAAGACGGCTCTTACTCGCTTGACGTTCTGTGCCTTTCGACCGCGATCGTCGCACTCGTTAATGGTGGCGAAAATCCCCATACCCTGCTCGTTATAGCGCAACAGAGTCTCCCAGTGTTCGTTCAAGGTACGCCTGAAATTTCGAGCGATACCCAACCCAGGGTCCCGATCATTAAAGACCTGAAACGTTACTGGCTCCGTCGCTGGGCTATCAGTGTGGAGCAGAGCGCCCAGAAAGCGTTCGCAGTCTGCGCGGTTCCGATCGTTGTTAGACGGGTTAAGCGTGATTGTGTCGTTATAAATATAGTCGTGATTTATCATGGTGTTTCCTCATTTGCGGGTCGGAGCCGCCCATGCCCGAATTAGCTGAGCGGCTCTGGCCTAATTTTTACTTTGTTCTTATTTCTGCGTTGCGTTCTTTGGCTGAGCCGTTGGTAGTGATTCCAGCCATGCGCTGATATCCTCCTCCAGCCAACCAACTATCCGAGCGCCAAGCTGACGCCGCAGCGGGAATAGTCCCCGCTGTTCGAGACGCCAAATTGTCGTTCTCGATAGACCGATCATTCTCTGTACATCTTTGGGTCGTAGTATTGTCTGCATCTTAGTCCTCCGTTTGATCTACCAATTCTTCTGTGACAGCTGCCGTTGCCTTCTTCTCAAGGTTGTTTGGGTTTTGTACTGCTACGTTTTGGGTAGAACTCTCTTCAAGGAGTTGAAGGCAATCCGTGGCTCCTTCTGCTTCGCGGCCTGATGCGCGCAAATAGATATTGGTACTGCTTATCCTCTTGTGTCCTGCAACGAGCATTACGCGTGTAAGAGCCACCCCTTTGAGGAGCAGCAGTGTGATTCCGGTCGCTCGTAAATCATGGAACCGAATTGGTGGGAGCTGCAGGCTCTGACAGATCAGCTTCAGCGGTTTTCCTTGCTCTCCAGATGCGAATTCACGCCAGTGCGGTAGTATGGGCTCGGAGGGAGAGCTGAATGTTTCTCGGCGTAGCTCCTCAAGAATGGCTAGTAGCTCATTATTGATGGGGACCTTTCGCGATTCGGAGTTCTTGGTGCCCAGTTTGAGACCGGTTTTTGCGTCGCGAGTTTTATTCACCGTTATTTGGCGGCCATGCCAATCTATATCTGCCCAGGTTAAAGCTCGAAGCTCGCCTGCTCGGCACATCGTATAGATCGCCAGCGCCACATGCTGAAACATAAGCTTGTAGTTTTCGCGAAGGTAGGTGAGAAGCTTCCGTGCTTCCTCTTCTGAGAGAAACAACTGATCCTTTTTGACAATTTTGGGGCGGTCGATTCGGTCCACTGGATTGAAGACAATCAAGCCCTTCTTAAGTGCTCTTGCGAAGATGTCCGACAGATATGAAATGAAGTGCTTCTTGGTCTGGGTGCTCTTGCCAGCGCAAACCTTGTCAATCAGGTCCTCAAGTTCCTGTACGCTTATCTCATCGAGGGGTCTGTCTCTTAAGGTAGGGAGTATCTGGGCTTGTATAATAGAGCGCTGGCGAAAGACCGTCGAAGCGCGTCTTTGGGCCTCGAGATGCCGGAGATAGTCTGGAAGGTATTCCCCAACCGTCGGACAGGCTTTCTTCTCGGCCGCTGCTTTGAGGGCAATCAGAAAGTCTTCTCTTAGTCTCCTCGCCTGCAGCAGCGTGGCCGCATGGCCCTGCTTGTAAATCCTGCGAGGTTTAGGCCCAGGCGTTCTTCGGGAAACTCGGATCAGGTACTCGGTCTTGCCATGCCCCGATATTTTTGTAATACCGCGCTCGACCTGTATTTTCTTTAGCTCATCTTTACGCTCCATATATCCTCCTACACATACCTACGCTAACTGTTCGAAAATGACGTGCTCAGCATTAGTGCAGCCTCAATCTCGCGCCGGTTGAAGCGGTAGCACCTGCCCAGTCTGTGCACTGGAATTTGCCCCCGCTCCACTCGGTGGTAGACCGCTTTGCGACTGATACGTAAAAGTTCAGCGATTTCATCAGTAGTCATCCATTTCGGACTCTCCGATGAGTGGCTGTTGTCAGACATTTTGGTTAGCCTCATAAAACCCTCCGCAAAAATTGAATGAATCTCTCCCGGCTGAAGTACTTATGGGTCATCCCTCGCAGTTTCCTAATAATCGTACATGGATCTGAACTCGAGCGTTCGACCTGGGGAGGAGTCCTGATGCCCATATGAAGGTCTAAACCTTCCCGGTTTCCCGAAATCAGTAATGCGAATTGTGTGAACCCCAGAGACCTCCGAATCGGTGTAACTTCATGCCTCGCATGGCGAGAGACCGAGAGGGATCCAAGCTCGTCATTCGGTATTCCGATTGGGTTACTCGCTGGTTTATCCGGGAGACTTATTTTGTTGTGCCGCATAAAAACTCCATTAAAAATCGGAAAAACATTTATTCACAATTTTGCGCGTGTGATGAGGTCCGTATGGGCAGAGCTCCAAACTGGTGAGCCTGCACTTAGGGGATTCATCTCACGCGCGATATAGACCATTAGGCTTCGATTGACCGGTCTTCCTGAAAATCGACGATGATAATTGTGCGGCTCAAGACGCCTCTAAAATGTGCGTGACGCACTCTAGCGAACTCGAGAGCGTGATTGCGCCGCCCACTCACCCGTATATGTAGCCGCGCATATCTGTAGTATTTGGAAATGGGTATAGATTTTAATGGAGCGCGTACTGACTGAGAGGAGTCCTCGAATGCTGGTTATTGATTTGAACGAAATGTTGCTTTGGTTGAATGAGACCCCAGGTTGCGGGAATCCAACTCTCGTTAAGTTACAGAAGGAGACTAAGATCGGTAAGAATGTGCTGTATGCGTTGGCTAAAAATCCTACCGGTATGGTGAAAATGACCGACCTGGATAAGCTGCTTAACTTCTTCTTCAAGAGGCTTGCAAAGGCCAAGGTATTCCTTGGGCCGCCAGAGCGCGTAGCCACTGAGGTGCTTACTAGACTGGTGAAGTGGTATCCAAATGATGAAGCGGTATTCAGAGGCGTTCATCAATCGATGGAGATACGGGATGTTTTCAGTAAGTTCACGCCGATGCGAAAGGACATAGTTTTATCCGACGCCTTCTGGGTCGAATACCGTAGAGTCCACAAGAAGAAACCGAGTATGGCTCGTCAGCCTAAGCGCATCATGATTCGTAAATCAAAGCCGTTCGCCGGCATAAAGGCGAAGCCGAGTTTGCTGCAGAGTGCGAAACGGCACAGGATCTCGAAGCCTACCCAGAAACGCCCCTAGAGTTATCCCACGACCCCTTGGGAGCCGGATAAACCAACTAGTATCCATTGCATCGTGGAATAGGGCGTATCGCTAGGTACTGGCGGTAGCCGACCTGAGCATCGTGGGGGGGGGGGGGCTACGACCGCGGAGTTGTGCCTAACCGTGAATCCGATAGGGCCAAGGCATTTAGTAAATGCATCCAGTTATCGCCTTTGGGTGCATTTGCTAAAACACCCGCTATGGGCCTGAATCCGCTTAAAAAGCTCATTGACATATATCTCGGATTCGAGATACTATCAAGTACATGGATTGCAAGCCGTTATTACTCCTGAGCGGAGAAATTAAAACACCTCCATTCTCAGAGGAGGCTAGACGGAAAGCTGGTTTCTTACTGCGGATGGTGCAGCGCCGAGACGAATATGAAGAAGAAAAAACGAGAGGGTCTTGAGAGAGCAGGCTATACAATCACTGATACGCAGAAGTTCCTTAACCTTTCCGACGAAGAGATGGCGGTCATCGATCTGAAAATCAGCCTCGTTCAAAAGCTCAAGGATGTGAGGAAGGCTGCCGGCGTCACTCAAAAGCAATTAGCTAAGCTCATGAAGTCTAGCCAATCGCGAGTCGCTATGCTTGAAAGCGGATCTTCTGATGCCAGCTTAGAGTTGATCTGTAAGGCGCTTTTTGTTCTTGGTATTTCCTCAAAAGAATTGGGGAAAACGATCTCGTCAACTAAGGCAGCTTAGGGGGACTCGTGTGTTCGGTGAGCCTGTGTAACCGAGGGGCGAGAAGCAGTTTTCACCATCCTGCTACCTGCTAAGGTTATACCAGGCGATCCGGTGGATAGTCGGTCCATCCACTTGTCATCCATCACACCGCGGAATAGGGGGTATCTTGGGGGACTGGTGGGTATTCGACCCGAGCGTTTAGAAGCTCGTAATATCACGAAGAGACAAGGGAATCGGTTCTGGATGTTTCAGGACTCCCTATGAGTTTCCGGGAGTCCCCAAGGGGATAAATAATGGCGGAGCCGACGGGACTCGAACCCGCGACCTCTCGCGTGACAGGCGAGCGTTCTAACCAACTGAACTACGACTCCGCAGTCGTGAGGTGACGATAAGTACCTAAAAATCATGCCTAAGTAAAGTGTTCGGCCGGTAGGTTTTTCGTCAGGGATGATTGACTGTTGGAGAATTGGGTGAGAAACAGATACTTAGCGCTCCTGAGACCCCTGGTTTCATTCAAAATATGCCGGTCGGTGGGGATAACGCCTTTCAATCACCCGTGAGGTTGCCTGTGTCAGAGAACGAGTCCACAACGTACGATCCCAAGAGTATTGAGCCAAAGTGGCAGACCTATTGGGCTAGCAAGGAGACTTTTAAGACGAGTGATACCGGTCGAGAGAAGGTCTACGTGCTCGACATGTTCCCGTATCCATCCGGCTCGGGTCTTCATATCGGGCATCCTCTCGGATACACCGCCACTGACATCTACTCTCGCTACAAGCGCATGAAGGGGTTCGACGTTCTTCACCCGATGGGGTGGGATGCCTTTGGACTTCCCGCTGAGCAGCATGCCGTGAACACGGGAGAGCATCCAGCAATCATCACCGCTAAGAACTGCCAGACATTCGCGCGTCAGATGAAGGATCTCGGCTTCTCGTACGATTGGGACCGAGAGATCTCTACGACGAATGAGGACTACTACAAGTGGACGCAGTGGATCTTCGTACTGCTGTACAATTCGTACTTTGATGAGACGGCGCAAAAAGCTCGACCGATAGAGGAGCTTCCGATTCCAGCTGAGATAGCGAAGCAGGGAGAGGTCGCGGTTCAAGCGTACCAGGCTCAGCACCGTCTCGCGTACTACGCTGACGCGATGGTAAACTGGTGCCCTGCGCTCGGGACAGTATTAGCCAATGAAGAGGTTATCGACGGCAAATCTGAGCGAGGCGGTCACGACGTTGTCCGCAAGCCGATGAAGCAGTGGATGATGCGAATTACTAAGTATTCTGAGCGTCTTCTCTCTGAGCTAGAGGAGGTTGACTGGCCGGAGGCTATCAAGGAGCAACAGCGAAACTGGATCGGGAGAAGTGAGGGGGTAAACTTTAAGCAGCGTATAAAGGATTTGAATATAGAGTTTGAAGTCTATGATTCAATTCCGCAAACTTTCTTGGCTCAGACATTCACCGTTATAGCACCCGATCATGTGTTGGTGCCGACTCTGGTGCGAGGAACAGACCGAGAGAAAGAAGTTCTCGAATTCGTCGATTACCTAAAAGCGAAGAAACTGTCACGCAAGTACGACTTCGATCAGGATATGGAGGGTATATTCACAGGCCGATATGTTGATAACCCCTTTGGGTCCGGTGATTTGCCGATCTGGATCGCCTCCTATGTAGTCGCCGATTATGGAACAGGAATCGTCAACTGTAGCGCGCACGACGAACGTGATTTCCAATTCGCTAAGAAGTACTCTATCCCGCTGAAAATCGCGTTGCTACCGGAGGATCCTGAGCAGTCTGAAAAGGTTGAAAAATTTGAGATTTTCTACCGAGAACCGAATGGGATTCTCCAATCGCCCGCACCCGCTAAGGGTATGAGATGGTATGAAGGGCGACAGACAGTCATCGATTACATAGTCGACAATCGTCTTGGGCGGCGCAAAGTGAACTACAAACTCCGCGACTGGCTCTTCTCCCGCCAGCGTTACTGGGGGGAGCCGATCCCTGTTATTCACTGGGAGGATGGAACATCGACCTCGCTCTCGCCGAGCGAGTTGCCCCTTCTCTTGCCGAAGGTTGAGGATTACAAGCCATCAGAGGGTGGAGAGTCTCCGCTGGCTAAGGCTACCGATTGGCTCTACGTCACCGACCCGAAGACCGGCAAGAAGGGCAAGCGCGAGACGAACACGATGCCTCAGTGGGCCGGTTCGTGTTGGTACTACCTCCGATTTATCGATCCGAAGAACCCGGGCGCGGCGTGGGATCCAGCTCTTGAGAAGAAGTGGATGCCGGTTGATCTCTACGTCGGTGGCGCGGAGCACGCGGTGTTGCACCTTCTCTACTCACGATTCTGGCACAAGGTACTCTACGATCTTGGTAAGGTCTCAACCAAGGAGCCGTTCAAGAAGCTCTTTAACCAGGGGATGATTCAATCCCACGCCTTTAAGGATACACGTGGAGCGCTCGTGTCAGTTGATCTCGTCAAAGAGGAGTCTGATGGGTCCTTCACGCATACGCAGACGGGCGAGAAGCTTGAGCGAATCGTGGCGAAGATGTCGAAGTCACTCAAGAACGTGATTAATCCTGACGCGGTGGTGAAGCAGTACGGTGCTGATACACTTCGTACGTATCTTATGTTCATGGGGCCCCTTGAGGCTTCACGTCCGTGGGATTCAAAGGCCATCAACGGTAACCACCGATTCCTTCGTCGTGCCTTCACCTTCGTGACCGGCGGCGCTGAGAGTGGAGTTCGCGAGACAGTCGCCGTCGAGGTAGAGGCCGAAGAGAATCGCCGAGCTATTCACAAGGTCGTAAAGAAGATCGGTGAGGACCTTGAGGGCCTGCGCTTCAACACTCCTATTTCAACGATGATGGAGTTCCTCAATACTGTTGGCGATAAGCCGGTATCGAGGGATACCCTTGAGAAATTCGTGGCTGTCCTCTGCCCGTTTGCCCCGCACCTCGCTGAGGAGTTGTGGGAGCGCTTAGGTCACACGGAGGCCGCGAGCCTTTCGCCCTGGCCGACGTTTGATCCGGCACTCGTGCAGGACGATGTTGTTACGGTGGTTATCCAGATCGGTGGCAAGAAGCGAGCGACCGTCGAGGTGTCTCCTTCCATCGCCGAAGCTGACCTTAAGGCTAAGGTTATCGAGGCGATGGCCGGCACCGCCTACAAGGTTGGGCCAGGGGACCGATTCATTACGGTATTTAGTACCGGAACGAAGATTCCACGGCTCGTGAACGTGTTGCCGCACTCCTAGCAGGGTCGTTCAAAGATCGGCTTGTTTTGCTGGTCTGAACGCAATTTTGTCGGAGAGAACGCCATGCTCATGAGTGTACTGCGAGGGGAGCGGGAGCGTTTCGCCAGTTTACCGGAGCCAGCTCGCTCGTTGTTGGTGTCGTTTATAGCCTTTGGTGTAGCGGCTCCTCTCTTGACGCTCTTCACAAACGCGTTTCTCTGGCGTCAGAGTCAGGATCTGGTCTTGGTTACGCTGTTCAACGGCGCGTGGATGGCTGGGGTGGCGCTATCTTTCATCCTTAACGGATATCTCCTTCGCGCTATGCAACTTTCGTGGCTGTACGCCATCGGACTGGTTATTCAGTCAGTCTCGTGTTTGTTGCTTTTTGGACTCCAGAGTGTGGGGCTCGTGGAGATGCTGACCTTTGGAGTTATTTCTGGATTGGCAGCCGGAATCTACTGGTCTAACCGAAATCTCCTGATTTTGCAGGTTACCGAGGGAGAGGGACGGAACTACTTCTGCGGGCTAGAGAGCGCTATTGGCACGCTACTCGCCGTGCTCAGTCCGTTTGTGTTGGGCTTGTTCCTTGAGCTTGGACTTAGTGGCAATCATACAGAGGTATTCGAGCGATATAGGCTTCTTGCGTTTGTTACGCTCGCCGTGCAGCTTGTTGGTGCTTGGTATATCGTTCGGTCGGGATTTGACGACTATTCTCCTCGAACAATACTTATGAGACGCGCGAGCGCGTTGTGGACTCGAGCTCGCATTTTTATGGCGGTGAAGGGTATTGCAGAGGGCTCGGGAATGTTCATTCCTACTTTAATCATTTTGCGTCTCGTGGGGCAGGAGGCTGCTGTCGGGCTTACTCAGTCACTATCCATGCTTTTTACAGGCGTTGCCCTCTATGTCGTTGCGGCTCGAATGAAGGTTGCGAATCGCGGTAGTGTGCTCGGGTGGGGGATATCTGCTATGGTCATGGGAGCGTTGACGCTGTCTGTGTCGTATTCCCATGTGGGTGCACTGGTATACTTGATCCTTGAAACGCTGGGTGTTCAACTTCTCTGGATAGCCGCCAACCCAATTATATTCGATGTTATAAACGCTGATCAGGAGGACTCGTCTGGACAGTACCCGTACATCGTTGACCGAGAGCTCTTTCTGAATCTGGGGCGGATCGTGGGAGTCGGCGCGGTAGTCACCCTGAGCGCTCTCACAGGCCCCGATGTGACGCTACGAACGGCGCCGTTGATCCTCGCGATCGGGACGAGTACACTTCTGTTTTTGGTCCCGCGACTTAGAGAGAACGGTTAGCAGAGTGGTGAAACCTTCACAGCTTGTCGCACGGTGAATACCACGCTTTTATCCGCCGCCACGCGGAAGCTGCCAAGTTCTTCAATAGGGTGCGTTCCTGCGTTCCCTGAGAGAAAGAGATAGTCGCAGTTAGCAGCCAACTCCGAACAGCTGCTGCGCGAGGGGCTTCATCGCCTCGATGCAGTTTGCGGTATGCTGATCAAGGGGAATACCAAGCTCCTCGGCCCCGAGGCGGATATCGTCACGATTACATCCACGAGCGAACGCTTTATCTTTAAACTTCTTCATCACCGATTTTACTTCAAGGTTGAAGATCGATTTATCGGGACGTACGAGCACGCTCGCGGTGATGAGGCCTGAGAGTTCGTCAACGGCGAAGAGAACCCTCGCCATCAAGGTATCGCGGGGTACGTTCGAATAGAGCGCATGGCCGAGGATCGCTCGCTGCATGATCTCGGGGTATCCAAGCTCCGCGAGGATCGAACATCCCTTGAAAGGGTGCCCGTTCGGACTCACAGGATCAGGGAAGATCTCGTAGTCGAAGTCGTGCAGAAGTCCGGTGTTGCCCCACATCTCGAGGTCGACCGTTTCACCTTGCTTCGCGAAATAGTCTCCGTACCACCGCATACACGCCTCGACGGTGTGCGCGTGGTTGATCAGACTTTGGGATTTTGTGTACTCGTGCAATAGCGCAAGCGCTTCGTCTCTCGTCTTCATAGCGTTCTACAGTTGTGTTGGGTTAACGGGTTGTTGAGGGGTCGCGGCGTACACCTCCAGGAGCTTTAAGAGGTTCTGAAGTTGGATGTTATGTTGAACCGCGTCGGCATCGATCGTGGTGGAGAATGAGCCGGCTTCATCGTTTACGGTAATGGTGACCCGAGATTCCTTCTTGCCAGAGGACTGAGGAATGCCGAACGCCTTTGACTCTTTAAGAAGTTGCAGTACTCGGGCTGTTTGTGCGCGGTCATTCGCGTCAGCGAGGGAACGCGATGGAAAGGTAAAGGTTGAGCTACTTAATCTACCATTCACCTGAATCGTCACCTGAAGCTTCGACTTGCTGGCGTCCTCAGGATTTCTACTCTCTAAGGCGAGCGCCGCCTGGGGATACCACTCGTTGAATGAGGCGAGCTGCTCGCTTTCAAGATTGTGGGAGAGGGTGTTAAACGCGATGAGCGCGGCGATGGCCACGATCGCCACTAGGGTCGACTTCGAGAGGATCACACGAGCTAGCTTCATTCGGTGTAGGATAATGACCCCGGGGAGGTAGGTCAAATAGTTGTATGCGGTAAAAATAGAGGGTCTTCGTGAAATCGAGTGGGTAGGGCTCGGTGTTATTCCGACGTGCACGAGCACGTTCACGTGGAAATGCGCTATTTATACGCAAAAATCAGGGCTTACGTTACCTCTGTGCACGTTGGCACCTACACCATTCCAGGATGAGCCAAAATAGAGTTGGAACGGCGTGTTGTCTACTGTATTCGCCTTTTGGCCTCGATCAGCAAGTTTTCGATAGTGTTCGCTGTCGGATCTTCGATGACGAGATCTTCAAGCTCCTTAATAAGCTTACCCATCTGAGGCCCCGGTTGCACTCCAAGCACTTTGAGATCTTCTCCGTTGATAGCGAGCTTGCCATAGGAGGGGCCCGACATCTTCGCGAGCTCAGTTGAAAGGAGTTGGTCGAAGCGGCCTGCTACCGTTTGAAACTCCTCGTCTGTAAAGGTAGGAGGAGAGTCCGCCGCTTTGAATTGGCGCCACTGGGCAAGCTGAGGTCCAAGGTCCCGAATAATGCGACGAACCCCGGGCGCGCCGCAGTCGAGTGGACGCATATGGTGACGCACGATCGACGCGATAGCGCGAGAATCGTCAGTTGAGAACCGAAGCTCCTTCATTCGCTTCTTAGAGAGGGTTTCACTCACAGTCTCGTGCGAGTAGAAGTGGCGACCTCCATCAGGGTCGACCGAGAGGGTGTGCGGTTTGCCGATGTCGTGGAAGATCGCGGACCATCGCAAGATGAGGTCCTGAGGTGTTCGCTCAAGAACCCATAAGGTGTGCTCGAAGACATCGTGGATATGAAACTTGTTTTGATCAAAGCCGACTGAGGGGATCAGCTCCGGGATCGTGTACGGGAGCGCTCCGATTTCATGGATCTTTCGGATGCCGAGGTGAGGCAAGGGGGATAGGAGTATCTTATCGAGCTCACTCTTAATCCGCTCGTGACTGACGTTGGCGAGAAGAGCGGCCTGCTTCTTTGCCGCCGCTAGGGTGGATGCCTCGATGGTGCGCCCCTGTGCGTCGCCGAAACGGATCATGCGAAGGATGCGTAAGGGATCTTCAATGTAACGCTCTTCGGCGGAGCCGACGCCGCGTAGGATCCGTCCCTCAAGATCGGAGAGTCCATCAAATGGATCGATAAACTGCTGTGAGGCGACGTCAAAGGCGAGCGCGTTGATGGTGAAGTCACGACCGGAGAGGTCGGTCGCGATATCACGCGCCGTCGTGTGCGCGTCGCGCGAGCTCGGAACGCGAAAGGTGGTGACCTCGATGTGAACTTCATCGATAACCGCGAGTACCGTTCCGTGTTGGATTCCCGTCTCTATGATCCGGATGCCACGTTTGTCGCACCGCTCTTTAATTTCAAGCGCTGTCAGCGAGGTCGCGAGATCGAGGTCCGTATCGGCGGTGGTGAGAAAGGAGTCTCGTACTGAGCCGCCAACCAGGTAGATCTCCGCTGGAGAGAGCGCGGCTATGAGCGTTTGAAGGGGGGGGCGCTCGATAAGGTGGCGCAGGTGTGCCTCAGCGTCGCTACGACTTCGCTGATGGTTGTAGGAAGATCTGCCACGCTTCGGGGACGTTTCCATGAAACTTCACATTCAGTACGGGGAGCCAATCGGGCTTCACCGGTTTCGAGAGGAGCTTCATGTGAGCCTCCTTCGGAGTTCGGCCACCCTTCCTCCTGTTACACGTAGCGCACGCGCACACGATATTCTCCCAGGTCGTTTTGCCTCCCTGACTCCGCGGTATCACGTGATCGAGGGTCGCTTCCTTGGTGGTCATCTCAAGGTTGCAATACTGACACCGAAACCCATCTCTCGCCAACACGTTCGCCCGAGAAAGGGGAGGGGAGCGTCGGCCGACACGGAAAAATCGTAGTAACCTGACAACCGCAGGGGCTTTAATCGCCATCGACACGGACCGGATGTGGTGGTCGTACTCCTCTATGATCTCGACCTTGCCGAGGAAAAAGAGTCCGACGGCGTTCTGCCAGGAGATAACCTTTAAGGGTTCGTAGGAGGCGCTGAGAAGTAGTACAGAGGACATGGGGTAAACGCTGTAATCGTTATGCACGTGTCACTAGTAGGTACCTATCTATAAGTATCCGGATCTCTCGTAGATTGCGCAAGGAAAAACCCCAGCTAGTCGAGTATAATCGGCTACTTACCAATTGTGAGAACAGATTGTTCTCTGCCCTCCTTCTCTTTAGATGCCCTATCCGGCAAGAGGGTTTTTTGGTGAGCGATGGTTGAAAGTTAGAGAGGTCTCGGAAAAATGAGAGGAAGGGTGGCCCCTTAGCTTGACACTTCGGCGTGTAGCATCTACCTTCCCACTCCGCAGCGGAGATGGGCCTGTAGCTCAGCTGGTTAGAGTACACGCCTGATAAGCGTGAGGTCGGTAGTTCGAGTCTACCCAGGCCCACCAAATCATCCAGACACCTCAAATAGTTGAGGTCGAAGGATGGACTTTGTAGAGCACTCTCCATAATATGCTGCGCACCAATCAATCGTGGGCCTGTAGCTCAGTTGGTAGAGCATCAGCCTTGCAAGCTGGGGGTCCAGAGTTCGAATCTCTGCAGGTCCACCACGATTCTCCTTACCCCGCATAATTAAGTCTTTTCCTCGTGCTTCTGCTCGTTGCTGCTCGTTTGCTGCTCGTTGCTACTCATGTTCCGGTGTCCGGCACGCCGGTGGAAAATGAGTACGATCCGAGAACACCGAGGTGCCGAAAAGTAAGCTACGATCTTTCGCTGGAGGGGCATTAGCTCTTTGACAACCGGCGCTCGCTTCGCGCCGCGGCGCGCACGGAGGCCTGGAATCTTTGGATGGATCGGGTAAAGGCGTTGCACACTGTGGCGGCTTTCGAGGATGTTGCCGGATTGGAGATCTCTCCGCTCGTCGAAGACCACTGGGAGGCTCCCCAGTTCTCCATAGTGGCGATGAAAACCATCCGTTTAAAGTAGGATATCTCGCTCGGTATGCTCGCCGTTATGGTCGCTGTTCCGGTGCTTGGCATCCAGAAGCGGAGTGTCGGGCAGAGGTACGTGCTCGTTGATGCGTGATTGGTCAAACCGACCGTGATGCGGGTCAGAGTTCCCTTGAGCCCCAAGAAGTTCATGGTGAGGTTTGAGCCCATTTTAACTCCCGTTGGTGGAGTAACGGAAAAACTTCGAGCGATCTTGCGTCGGATCGGGGTTGCGGTTGGGGGTGGGGTGGGGGTTTTTGTGCGGGTCGGAGATGCCGTTGGTCTCGGTGTTCGGGTAGGGGTTACGGTTAGTGTTCGGGTAGCGGTGGGCGTCACAGTTGGTATCCGCGTCGGTGTCGCGGTTACCGTCGCCGTTGGGGTAGGTGATGGCGGGACGATAATCGGCTCTCCTATCGGTGTCGGCGTTGGAGTCTGAGGGGTCATTGTCGGCATTGATGTGGATTCGGGCACGGGTGTTGGTGTCGATGTCGCGGGTATGATACCTGTCGGCGCTCGAGTCGGGGTTGCCGTAGGGGCGCACAGTTGCGCCGCGATCGTAATCGCCTGAGCGGCGTTCACCACAGAAGCTGAGGCGACCTTACCGGCGAGTGCGGCAAGAACGGTACCGGTATTAACGACCGAGCTCCGCAGAATGGTCATTGGGAGCGTTCCTGAGCACCGCGCTTGGGCGAGAAGAGCCACACCTGAGACAATGGGCGCCGCCATTGAGGTGCCGCTCATGTAGACGTAGCCACCATTAATCATGGTGCTGGCGATACTTCCACCGGGAGCGGCTATATGAACCGTCTGCTCACCATAGTTAGAGAAGGAGGAGAGCGCCGTGCTCGAATCGACGGATCCGACCGAGATTACGTTTGCGCTGGGGTAATTTGCTGGGTATTGGGGAGACGTGTCGTTGTTGGAGCCGTTGTTTCCGGCGGCGGCTACGAAGAGGATCCCAGCGCTACTGGCGTCGGCGATAGCGGCTGCGAGCGCTGTTGAGTAGGAGGATCCACCCCACGAATTATTCGTGACGGTGATATTGCGGCCCGCGCGCTTGAGGGCTGTAGCGTAGGTTACCGCTTTGATCGCGTTCGCGGTGCTGCCACTACCGTTCGAGTCCAAAAATTTCGCCGCAATGATCTTCGACTCCCACGAAACGCCGGCGATTCCCATGTTGTTATTTCCCTTCGCGCCGATAATTCCGGCGACGTGGGTCCCGTGGCCGTGATCATCCATGGGATCGCCGGTGTTGGTGATCGCGTTGATACCGTAGACGTCATCGACGTAGCCGTTGCCGTCGTCGTCCAAGCCGTTTGCGGCGACCTCGCCTGGATTTCTCCAGATGTTACTCACAAGGTCAGGGTGGTTATAATCGACACCGGTATCGATGACGACGACTATCTGCGCGTTCGATCCAACGGTGGTTTCCCACGCTGTCGGAAGTTGTATAAGTCCTGGTGCGTACTGCTGCGGATAGAAGGTATCGTTAGGGATGAGATCGGCGAATACGGCCCAGTTCGGTGAGCAGGATAGATGGCCACCAGCTTTCGCTTTGAGCCGCCGAAACGCAGCCTTTCGACAGATGTCCTTCCCCCGCACGTATGGGAGAGGTTTCTCAGAGCCTGCAGCCATCAGGAGCAGGCCGCTACGTCCTCTTTCGGTGATGTGAAGGACCCCAGAGGCGATCTTCTCGATCTTCAAATTCTGATCCGCTTTCATTCCCCCAAATCGTGAGTCAACGGCGGAGAAGGCGCTTGTTCGCTTCGATGCTCGAACGATCGCGCCCGGATACACATAACGGTCGGCGGCGAACGAGGTGGTGGCGCACATCGCTATGCATATCAACGCGATGAACGGCGCGAGATTGTGGTGAACGATTGGGCGCAACAGCATAAGGGTGGGGTCGACACCTCCGTTGCCGGACATGACAGAAGGGAGCGAAAGTACACATCTTTTTAAGCACTATGGGTCTAGGTTTTTCGTATGGTGTAGTGAGGAGAAAAACGATGGATGAGCATGTAAGAATCTGAAGGTATTACGGTTTGTTGAAGGTGTTGGATTCGCCGAGGGGAGCGTTCTCTGGACCACCCTGCCAGAGACGCCCCCCTCGTGCTCCTTTCAAGAAACGGTTCCAGAATGGGGCCGGTGATCCACCCCTGCAGATGAGACAAGAGTAGCCCTGTAGCCTTTTTACCCCCCGTTTGATACTCCTGCACAGGTCTCTATGTGTTAGGTTCGTATGCGAAATCGGTTGGTCATCGGTACCAGAAAGAGTGCCCTCGCGTTGTGGCAAAGTGAGTTCATCAAGGCGCGACTTGAATCCGCCTTCTCGGGTTTGAGCGTCGAGCTTAAACACGTCATAACGACCGGTGATAAGAATCAAAACAGCTCCGTTCCGATCCCTCTCATCGGGGGAAAAGGACTCTTCACAGCCGAGCTGGAGGAGTGTTTAGTGACGCGAGAGATAGATCTCGCCGTGCACTCGTTGAAAGATCTCCCGACCCAACTCGACCCACAATTCGTCATAGGAGCGATCCCCACACGAAGCTACGTAGAGGATGTGGTGGTATCTCGCTCCGGATGCTCTCTTGCGGAGTTGCCCGACGGGGCGTGCGTTGGTACCTCAAGTGTGCGACGCGCATCTCAGATCCTTCGCATACGTCCCGGTATCAAAATCCGGATCATTCGAGGGAACGTCGATACGCGCATCAAAAAACTGCGAGCGGAAGATGGCGAGTACGACGCGATCATATTGGCGCGCGCGGGGCTCTCGCGTCTTGGACTTGAGGGAGAAGTGACGCAGATACTTCGTGATGAGGAGATGCTTCCGGCCCCTGGTCAGGGGGCGCTCGGGATTGAGTGCCGATCCGACGACACCGAGCTTCTTGGGATGTTACAAAAGCTTCATGACGTGGATACCGCCGCGGAGGTGTCCGCCGAGCGGATCTTCCTGCAACGCCTTGGTGCGGGATGCAATACGCCTGTCGCGGCTCGAGCCAAGGTTTCGGGCGAGGGAACAGCGAAGAGAGTTTCATTTGAAGGACGGTGTCTCTCTCCCGATGGCACCAAGGTTATCGAGGTGAGTGGGGAAGCACCGATGCATGACGCTCTCGGATTGGGCGAGAGGATGGCGGATGAGGTTGCGCGCCAGGGGTTCTCCGAGATAGCGGCGGCGTTTGCCTAAGGAAAAATATGGCCAATACGGTTATCCTCACCCGACCGAAGGGTCCGTACGCGGGGGATGATGGGCTTGCGCGGCGCCTTGAGGCCGAAGGCTTCTCGGTGGTTCAACTCTGCGCTCTCTCCGTTGAGGCGCGGGAGATCCGAGAAGAGGAGGGAGTAGCTATTCGCTCCTTGCTTCAATCACACGAGTGCTGGCTCGCGTTCCTTAGTCCAATCGCGGTGTTTGTGTTTCGAGACCAGTGCGCTCGCCTGGGTATCGATCTGCTGGTCTCTACATCGCGGCTTGCCGCGCAGGGGCCAGGAACGAGTAAAGCGGCGCGTGAGATCTTTCGTCGCGAGGTCGACCTTGAATCGCCGATAGCGATGGCTGAGGTGTTCGCTGAGCAGCTTGCGCGTCGCCTGGGTGGAAAGGGGCGTGTTCTTGTGCCGCAGTCAGCAGATGGTCGGGATGTCTTTGCGCCTATAATGCAACAGAGCGGGGTTGAGGTAATGACGGTGTCGACCTACGGTTTGGTCACGGTGCCCCCTCGCGAAGAGGCGATCGCCACGGTGAAGGCGCTACGACCGGATGATTCATGCGTTGTGTTTATGAGTCCATCGGCGGTGCGCGCGACGGTAGAGACATTTCCCGATCCGGAACATTTGAG
This sequence comes from Pseudomonadota bacterium, assembly GCA_039799965.1. Classification (GTDB taxonomy): domain Bacteria; phylum Bdellovibrionota_C; class UBA2361; order UBA2361; family OMII01; genus OMII01. Next base: position 38,434 of record JBDLRS010000092.1, on the reverse strand, counting down.
GTGTCTTCGTGTTGTTTCTATAGGTCCCGTTACATCGAAAGCGGTTCGTGATGCCGGGCTGAAAGTTTTTGCGGAGGCGAAGGAGCATACGGAGGATGGGATCGTGGCGTGTTTGATGGGACGCGAGATGTAATCCGAAAGGTCCCATCTCCGGACGGGCCGGAACCGGCTTTGCAAGACTTGTGCATTACGGGCCTGTGAGGACACAGGCGGTCAGGGTGAGTACGCAACGTATCGCGCTCAAAATCTCCCTCCTTTCAGCCCCTTACAGAATTCCGACTACTTGAAAAATTTCAAGGATTTAGCTAGTTTTGAGAAGCTTTAGAATCAGCTAATCGGAGTACTTCCATGATAGATCTTCACGACCTGCGCGAGCGCCCAGAAGCGTACCAAGAAGCGTGCGAGAAAAAGCGCGTTAAGTTTGACGTTAAGGCGTTCCTCGAACTCGATGCACAATATCGTCGCGTTCGCGCTGAGGTCGAGTCGATGCGCGCCGCGCAGAACGCGGTGAGCAAGGAGATCCCAAAGCTCTCTGGTGACGAGAAGAGCTCAAAGCTCGCTGAGATGAAGACCCTCGCTGAAAAGCTTAAAGAGGGTGGCAACGCGCTCAAGGAGCTTGAGGAGCAGTGGACTAAGCAGCAGCTCTACATCCCTTCGATCCCTCTCAAAGAGGTTCCAGTTGGTAAAGACGATTCCGAAAACGTTCCGTGGCGTTCCTGGGGTGAGGTTCCGACTCCTGGATTCGAACTCAAAGACCACGTGCAACTCGGAAATGATCTCGACCTCTTCGATATCGAGCGTGGTGTGAAGATCGCGGGGACGCGTAGCTACTTCCTGAAAGGGGATGGTATGCGGCTTCAGCACGCGATGATGAGTCTCGCAATGGATGTGCTTCATAAAGGTGGCTACACCCTCATGGATCCACCTCACATCGTGAATTGGAACGCGATGATGGGAACAAGTTACTTTCCAGGTGGCGAGGATTCTGCGTACCACCTCGATCAGCGCGATGATGGATTTTACCTGATCGGAACATCTGAGGTTCCTGTTGCGTCCTTTCATGCTGAGGAGATCCTCTCCGCGGATGAGCTTCCTAAGCGCTACGCCGGATACTCACCGTGCTACCGTCGTGAGGCTGGCGCATACGGAAAGGACACCAATGGACTCTACCGTGTTCACCAGTTCTACAAGGTTGAGCAGGTCGCCATCTGTAAGGCCGATCCGGAGGAGAGCATGAAGCTGCACATGGAGCTTCTCGGCAACGCTGAAAAGGTGATGCAACTTCTCGAGCTTCCATACCGTATCGTGTACGTGTGTACAGGCGATATGGGGCAGGGTCAGGTGTTCAAGCACGATATCGAGGCGTGGATGCCTTCGCGTAAGGCGTACGGCGAAACGCATAGCTGTTCGTCGTTCTACGATTTCCAGGCTCGTCGCTTGAATACTCGATACAAGGATTCCAACGGCAAGAACGTATTCTGCTACACGCTCAATAACACCTTGATCGCCTCGCCCCGCATCTTGATTCCGCTTCTTGAGAATCATCAGAACGCAGATGGTACGATCACGATTCCGAAGGCGCTCCGTCCGTACATGGGTGGACAGGAAGTCATCGCGCCTACGCGGTAAGGGAGGTTGGTAGTGTCACTTTTTATCGATACCCTCAAAGGAAAACGATCGGCTGAGACGCCGGTGTGGCTCATGCGACAAGCTGGACGATATCTCCCTGAGTATCGTGCGCTTCGTGAGCATAACTCGATGCTTCAGATGGTGCAGACACCGGAGCTCGCGTGTGAGGTAACGCTCCAGCCCCTTCGTCGTTTTCCGCTCGATGCGGGGATTATCTTCGCCGACATCCTCACGCCACTCATCGGCATGGGGGTAAACCTTGAGTTCAAGAAAGGTGAGGGGCCGGTCATCGACAACCCGATTCGCTCCGTCGCCGATGTGACTCGACTCCGAGTCCCAAAGCCGCAAGAGAACGTGCAGTACACGCTCGACGCCATTAAGCTCGTGGTGAAGGAGCTTAACGGCAAGATCCCACTGATCGGGTTCTCGGGGGCGCCATTTACCCTCTCCTCGTACGTGATAGAGGGACAAAGCCCCGGAGAATCCGATCTCCGTCACACCAAGGGTCTCATGGTTTCTAACCCCGAGGCGTGGCACGAGCTTCAAGAGAAGCTGGTCACGCTGTGCGTTGAGTACCTCGTCGCGCAGGTTGATGCAGGATGTGAGTCGTTGCAAATCTTTGACTCTTGGCTCGGCTACGTTGGTCCACGAGAGTACGACCACTTTGTTGAGCCGTACCTCGTGAAGATCATCGAGCAGGTTAAGGCTCGGGTGAATGTGCCGGTAGTTTTCTTCGCAACGAGCGTAAGCTCGCTCTTCCCACGACTCGGCAAGCTCCCCGCTGACGCGTTCGGCGTTGATTGGAGGATCTCCTTACCGGATGCGGCGAAGCTTATCGGTCGTCCGGTACCTCTTCAGGGCAACCTCGATCCGCAGCTTCTCTCGGCGTCGTGGGAGTACATCGATCGATCCGCTCGGGAGATCCTGGATGAGGCCGCTACCATACCGGCACACATCTTCAACCTCGGACACGGCGTATTGCAGTACACGCCGGTTGAGAACGTTCAGCGTTTGATCGAACTTGTGAAGGAATACCGTAGATGACCCACCTTCTCGCCATCATCGCCATCGTCCTTTACATTGTGTCCAGCGTTCTGATGCTCGCACAGTTGTGGCGCTCGAAGATCGGTGGCCGATTGAGTAAGGCGGCGCGAGTATTCTTTTTTGGAGCGCTTTTGGCGCACACCGCCACAATGGGATACGTTACACAGGATCAGGATCTGATGTTGTTAGATAACGGTGCCGACTACTTCCTGTGGGTGTCGTGGGTGTTAGCTCTTGTCTTCGCGTTCCTTCAGCGGAGGCTCGATTATCCGATCGTAGGAGCGTTCGTTGTGCCCGCGATCGTGCTCTTTATGGGGTGCTCCTCGTACCTGCTCCATAAAGATAGCTCCTCGGTCCTCGCGGAGGCCGCCGCACAGGGGGAACGGGCAGGGATCTTTCTCTCCTTACTTCACGCCATCCCGGCGTTAGTTGCTGTAGTGACGCTCGCGCTCGCGCTGGTTGTGAGTGTCGTGTTCCTGATAGTCGAGCGGCGCCTTAAGCAACGAAAGACGGGAGTTCTCGCTATCTCCGGGCCTAACTTGCAGCTTCTTGATAAGCTTAACCGGCAGCTCACCCAGGCTGGGTTTTTCGCGATATCCTTCGTCGTGTTGAGTGGGGGCTTGTGGGCCGTGAGTGAGCGTAAGCCGATCTTTTCCCCGGATACCTCGGTGATCTCCGGTCTCATCCTCTGGGTTCTTCTGGCGTGCATCTTACACGTGCGGCTCGTTCTGCGATGGTCACCAAAGCAGGTCTCCCGTTTAACAGTTTTTGTGACCGCCTCGTACTTCATCACCGTATTCCTGGTGCTGGCGTTGGCTGGGCAGGTTACGCATGCGGAGCTATGGTCGTAGCATGGCAGCAAACGCTCTCGCATTCTTACAGCAAACGGGTGAGGCGTACGAGCCTCGGGTTGTTCTCACCGGAGTAAGCTATAAGACCTTGAACGTCGATGGCCGTGAACGTCTCGCCCGAGCGATTCCTGTGCCTGAACTCTTGGCGGAGCGAGTGGTTCGCGAGGGGCTCGCGACCGAGGCCGCTGTCATCTCGACCTGTAATCGTTTTGAGATCGTCTCGGTGGGCGGAGAAGGGGGAGGGATTCGACAGTTCTTTGAGGCGCTTCTCGGTTCCTCGACAGATCCGAACGATGTGCTCTATCAATACCTCGATGATTCAGCTATTCGTCACCTCTATCGCGTATCGTCGAGTTTAGACTCCATGATCCTTGGCGAAGCGCAGATACTGGGCCAAGTGAAAAAGGCGTACCACCGGGCGATAGAGGTGGGAAGTGTCGGATCTCATCTGCACCACATCTTTCAGAGCGCCTTTAACGTGGCTAAAAAAGTTCGTGCGCATACCGATGTTTCGCAACACGGTGTCTCCGTAAGCTATGTGGCGGTGCGGCTCGCTGAACAGATCTTCTCTGACTTACAGAATACAACTGTTCTTATCATCGGCAGTGGTGAGATGGCGGAGCTTGCGGCGTTGCACCTCTGCTCACGTGGATGTCGACGGATTATCGTCGCTAATCGAACCGTTGAGAAAGCGGCGGAGCTTGCCGAGCGATTCGGTGGAAGCGCGGTGTCGCTCTCTGACGTGGATCGAGTGTTGGACCAGGCTGATATCGTGATCGGCTCTATCTCAATCGACAAGCCGGTCTTGAGTCGCGCCATCCTGCGTGCGCGGAAGGGTGATCGTCCGCTCTTCCTGATCGATCTCGGTGTGCCCCGTAACTTCGCCTCGGACCTGGCCGAAATAGATAGCGTCTACCTCTATAATATCGATGATCTCGCCGGTATCGCCGATGAGAATCGAGCGCTGCGAGAGGCTGCCGCTCAGGACGCTGAACTGATTATTGAGTACGGGCTCGCCCAGTTCGAGCGGTGGAGGCTTAAACGGGTAGCCCAGCCGGAGATAGTGGACCTTCGGGCTGCCGTGCATGAGATCTGCGCCACCGAGGTGAATCGAATTCTCGCAAGCCAATCGGGGATTGATGAGGGAGCTGTCGCGCATCTCTCGCGTGTCATTAGTCAGAAGATAGCTCATGAACTGACTAAGCTTGTCGAGCATCGAGTACATGGAGAAAGTGAATCAGCTCCGCTGATTATCGTGCCAAAGGGGTAGAAGGCTTCCTACAACCTGAACATACGTGCTCCCTCAGACGTCTGAGGGCCGGCAATCAAACGCAGGAGGACCGTTTATGAGCACTACATCCTACCAATCTCTGGTGCGGTATGTTCAGGTGATAGGCGCCGTGGTTTCCGTGCTACTATCGATCGGAATAAGTAGGGCCGAGGATACCAAAGCTATGAAAGATGATCGTAAGAACAAATTAAGCCCGATGCAGTACAAGGTGACCCAACAGTGTGGTACCGAGCCTCCGTTTCAGAACGAGTACTGGGATAATCACGCGCAGGGTATCTATGTGGATGTTGTATCCGGCGAAGCGCTCTTCAGTTCCAAGGACAAGTTCGATTCAGGAACGGGGTGGCCGAGCTTCACCAAACCTATCAAGGGCGGCACTATCACAGAGAAGAGCGATCTCTCGCACGGCATGAGACGTGTGGAGGTGCGTTCAAAGGGAGCCGACTCCCACCTCGGTCACGTGTTCCCGGACGGTCCAGGGCCCGAAGAGTTACGATACTGCATTAACTCCGCGTCTCTGAGGTTTATCCCCGTTGATCAGCTCGAGGCGAAAGGGTACGGAGAGTTTCTCCCGTTATTTAATGATTCAAAGGCAACCCCATCCGGTGAGAAGGGAGTGGTCGCGACTGAGGAGACCGCTATTCTCGCGGGTGGATGCTTCTGGGGGGTTGAGGAGCTCATCCGTCAGCTCCCGGGAGTGATGTCGACAGAGGTTGGCTATACCGGAGGAACCATTCCGAGTCCAACCTACGAGATGATGACCACAGGGCGCACCGGGCACGCGGAGGGTGTGAAGGTCGTCTTTGATCCCCGCAAGCTCTCGTACGCTGATCTCTTGCGGTACTTCTTTAGGCTTCACGATCCGACAACCCTCAACCGTCAAGGAAACGATCGAGGAACCCAGTACCGTTCCGCTATATTCTACACCACGCCCGAGCAGAGGGGGGTTGCTGAGGAGGTTCGGAAGGAGGTCGAGGCTTCCGGAAAGTGGAAGGCACCCCTTGTGACGGAGGTGACGGCAGCGAGTGAGTGGTATCGTGCCGAGGAGTACCATCAGGATTTCTTGCAGCGGAACCCAAACGGGTATACCTGCCACTACCTCAGAGACTAGCAGGCTCCTCCGTCGTCACGACGCGGATCTAAGGAGGATCGTCTTGGCGATAAGGTCGAAGATTCGTGGGATCTCATTCGCGTTATCGGTTGGGAAATACTCCCCCTGCGTTTCAATACGACGTGTCCCTTCGTTGTTGGTGATGAGCGTATCCATCGAAACGGGGCGCCGAGGACGGAGGTCCAGGTAGGTTGTGGATCCGTCGCCCAATCCATCGGCAGAGGTATAGCCGACCCGCACCGTAGGGGGAAGGTTCCCGCTGCTGTCCGCTGCCTTAAGTCTGTGGTCAGAGCATTGTGAGATTGAGCGATTCGACTGATCTCCCGCAATCCGGTAGTGGGAGCGCACCGTATTCGGTTGAAGCTGATTGGTAAACATAGAACGGGCGAACGCTAACCTCGCCAAAAAGAAATCCTTTCGCGAGGTATGGTCGTCAGGGTCTTGCAGGGGATCGTTGCACGTCGTGTCTTGGCCTCCTCCCGTACGGTGTGTATTCGCGTCTCCAAGTCCAACGGTGAATATTGTGCCACCGAATCGGGTTCGGATGTAGTCCGCCGCCTCAATAGCGCAGTAATAGGGAAGTTCATCGTATTTTTGAAGCCCGTAGCCCCGTGGCGGTGGAGCGGGAAGAATTGACGGCCAATTCGGGTCCCTCCAAGTGGTGTCAGCGGTGCTGATAGGGACTCCACGCACCGACGCACGGTAGGTGTTACTCGTTAAATTACCCGATGAATCAGGGTTGGTATTTGGAATTGCGAACTCAAACGTAGTGGTACCGGGTGAAAAGCATCCATTTGTAATGTGACCTCGTCCACCTGGGCCACCGGTCGTCGTCCTTGTAATCGTCTGTTCAAAGATCAGAGGATTACCATCCACCGCTTCGACGCCGCAGGTTTTGCTTCCGATCGGCGCTACGAGATTGGCCGCGATAGGGAAATTAAAAATAGTTGGGATATCGCCTACCAGCTCCCTCTCCACAAACGGGCCGGGTCCGCGGTATTGTTTGGTGACTCCGCTCTCCGTCACTACCCACTCAAGGGCGTAATGATAAAAGTCCCTAGTCGTGCAGTTGCCGGTGGGACTTCTTGTGGCGCCGTTGTAGGTATCACACTGTCCGGGCGGAAGAACGGTGGGGTTGAAGATACCACGCATCGCGTTCGGCGCTCCATCGGTAAAGAGCACGACGAAGGGTTCGAGATTCCTGCGGTCGGTTTCGGGATTTGCGGAATTCTCCGTGAGGAGATCGACGGCGCTCAATCCCTCCAGCTCTAAAATCCCCTCCGCAAGAGCATCGCAGTGGTTAGTGTTGCTTCCGGCCATGTTTCTCAGGGCTGTCCCGAGTGTGGCGGCGTTTGTGAGGAAATTTTCAGCAGTGGTCGAGTTGGCATTCAGGAAGTTGCCGACTCCACTTGCGTTTGGAATCGCGACGCGATTTCTTGTTGTTCGGAATGAATCGCCACCCGTAAACGAGTAGAGTCGCACCGCAGCTAAGTTAAAAGGTATCACCGCGACCCGATCTCTGGTCGGATTAAAGTGCTGGGCGAACCTTTGAACTCCCTGGACGAGTCGATCGAGTTTGGTGGTGGCAGTGCCACAGCTATTTGATCGTCTGCATGAGCATGGTGGGTTACCAAGGGAGAGACTTGGATCTTCCGCAGGGATGGGGCACAACATAGAGCCCGACACGTCAATAATCAGCACCACGTTCGCTCTATTTAGATTCGCTACATGTGTTCGGGTAAGGTTGAGGGTCGCGCTTATCGGCGTGGAATTACCCACGGCGTTCTTTGGCGAGTTAAATCCAAAGTTGATGATATTGTCGAGTTTGCCGATGAGGATGGTCGAAGGCCGATGGCGGACCTCTACGGAAATGGAGTCCGACACGGGATCGTACGTCACAGGAATTTGACCGTCCGCTACATCGAAGCCGTACGCCCGGAGATTGTCTTGAACCGCAAGCCTTGCCGCGTTCTCGACGGCAGCGACGTTTGTGTTCGAATAGGTCCACCCCTGTATTCCTCGAAATCCAAGTCCGGCGGATGCTCCTGCCCGAGCGGCTTTGTCGAGGCGGAGCCGCCACAGGTAGTAGTTTCCAAGATCGAGGGCAAAGGCGGCGAAGGTCAGGAACAGCCCCAACAGAATAAGGAACATCACCGCCATGAATCCGCCCTGCTTAGAGGACGGTTGTCTCTCGTTGTGAACCATCGGTGTTTAGCTTCATCATCATATGGGGTAAAAATTTTACAACTGGCTCGAACGCGTAACTAACCTCTACGGTAGCGACACGCCCGCGCTGACACAAGGTGGCGGTGGAGACAAGTTGTCGTGCGGCAGATGATGAACCGTTCTTGGTTTGATAGATGCCGCTGTCTCGGAGTTCAATGCCCGATTCTGTAAGCCCTGCCGGAAGATTGTTGAGATTGCCCGAGTCCGAGGTAGATTGCGGTCCCCGGTACATAGATGATCCGTTCGATGGAGATGAATCGGAATTACCATCTCCGTCCTCATCGCAGTCTCCCTCGTCAATATCCTGAAGGGTCTCTGCGGAGACGCCGGTGCTTCTCACATTTGCTGGCGCGGTGATGACGGTTACACGATTCGCTGTGGTGACGACCCCTCCACATGCGGTGGTTGCGGTTGGATCATCTATATTCCACCGAAATACCGTCGAGGAAACGGCGGCGCGTCCAAGGGTGCTAGTAAGCAGTTGCTGAGCCCCACCCTGAACCCGCTCAATGCAGGCTTTCACGGCCGTTTGTGTTTTGACGGCATCGATGGAGAGCGTCGTCGTACCAAGTGTAGGTGGCTCATAGATCGTAATATCGCTGCACTGTCGGTAGATCTGAGCGGCGGTCTCTTGACTTACGAAGGTCGTCACTTGGAGGAAGCGCATATAGCGTGAGAGATCGATCGTGGCCCCAGCGATCAACAGGAGAACCGGTATTGTAAAGCAAAACTCCACGAGACCTCCTCCGAGCTCTCTTCGGGGGGCGCTCCTCTTTTGTCTCACATAACCTCGCTCTTTGAATCGCATGGTACGCATTGAGCCTCAACAAAATCTTATCTAGTAGGCCGCTCCAACACCGCTATCGCTGTGCCAACGATCGAGATGTTAGGGGTTGCGCCGAACATCGCGATCCCTCCTCCCAGGATCGCTTGAGCTGGATACCTTAGTTGAATCTCGACGTAGTCACCGATAGCCACCTCGGTGGGTAACGGCGTGTTTGCGGCTATTGAGTCGAACCATTGGGTTTTGGGATACGCTGTGAGCGTTACCTGAAGGGCTGCAGCGCTTGGAGGAGTCGCTAAGAGATAGTTCTCTCGAGCCCATACCCTCCAACATCCATTCGCGTTCATCGTGTAGCGGCTGCTTAGCAAGGTGGTCAGACTGAGCTTGGATGGGGAGGGGGTTGGTGGGTAGGTTACTGGTGGAAAAGCCACGGTGCCCTCTCCGCAACTGGTCCGAGTGCCTGTATTCACGCCAAATCGAGGTCCAAGGGAGAGGCTGATGTCCTTCGCGATATCGTTAGCTAGCATTTGGAGCGAGAAATGACGCGCCGCCAAGAGAAAGAAGAAGATGGATGCGAACACCACGAGAAGAAGCACCGGTAGAATCATCGCCGCTTCTACGTAGAGAGCCCCGGTTTGTGGTGCGCGATGGCGAGCGATAGTCATAACCCTTTGAAAGTCTTCTGAACCCTCGCAGAGAATATCGTACCATTCACCACGGATCTTAAGCTCAAAAAAGATCGAAGTAGGGTGCTATCTCTCTGTTTTGATAAGGTGTTTTATGGGAGGATGGTAGACTCGACGAGTTCTTCGTCGGGGTGTTTTGCTTCGTGACTCTTGGTACTTAGCGAGCTGAATGTACGAGCCGTGAGAGTAATAGACGGAGTCGCTGCCTGGGTGTAGGTTCTTACAGCGTATGTCAAATCCTCTTGGAAAAATCGTTCCCTATGGGAATGCCGTGGACGATACGATCCTCTTCCCGATTGAACGGGGACCATCTCGGACTCGCCTGAACCTTCGTGACCCCCTTCCTTTTGAGGGGCTGGATCGGTGGACTGCGTTCGAGGTTTCTTGGCTTGATAGCTCCGGAATCCCACAGGTGGGAATCGCAACCATCTCGTATCCAGCACGTTCGGCGCTCGTTGTGGAATCAAAAAGTTTGAAGCTCTTCCTTGGTGGTTTCAATTTCACGAAGTTCTCATCCCTGGCGGAGGTTGAAGGGAGCATCGCAACCTCACTTCGCTCCCGCTTGCAATGTCCAGAGGTCGAGGTTTCTATCCTGACATCGGACCGGTGGCGAGATCTCTCGATCGTTTCGGCACCAGGTGTCTGCGTTGATTGCGCGCAGATCGATGCGGCGCAAGATTTTCGTCTGCACGCTGGCGAGGAGGTTGTGGAGGAGACGATTCACTCTCACTTATTGCGTTCCCTCTGCCCGGTGACCGTGCAGCCTGATTGGGGGAGTGTGGCGATTTACTATCGTGGAAAGCAACTGAGTCACGCGTCCTTGGTTGGATACCTTCTCTCGCACCGAAGTCACCAAGGATACCACGAGGAGTGTTGTGAGCTCATCTTCATGGATCTCCTCTCGGTTCTTAGCCCCTCAAAACTGTGGGTAGGGTGTCTCTACAACCGTCGCGGTGGAATTGATATCAACCCTGAGCGGTGGTTGCCCGGAACAGAACGCCCGCGGATTGCGGGTAGGCTGGCACGGCAGTAGGGTCGGGACAAAAGCCTTGAATCGACACATGGGACGTCGACCGTTGCCGGTCTCAGCTCCTCAATGATGCCATGAGATCCCTCTATCTCGGGGGAGGCGAGCGTTCTCGGATCCTTCGTCTCGATCCTGATGCTTTTTGACCCCTATGCTTTTCGACCCCTATGCCTTTGCTAACGAGACCGAGATCTCTCTGCCCTCAACCTTCACGGAGCGCTCAATAAGCGCCTTCGAGAGAGATGGCGCCACCTCAATGCACAGTGTCTCTGATTTTACGTATCCCTCATGCGCTTTTAAGAGCTCATCCGCGCCGCGGATAGAGAGCTGGATTCGATCCGCGATGTGGAGGTCGGCCTCCTTCCGCATATCTTGAATCTCCCGCACAAGATCACGAGCCTGTCCCTCAAGGGCGAGCTCTGGGGTCACGTTCGTATCAAGGGCTACAACGAAACCGTTTCCTGATTCAACCGCAAGTCCTGGCTTGCCGGCGAATCCGACCTCAACCTCTCCTGGATTAAGGGTGATGTCGCCGATCATGATCGTGTTTTCACCGAGCACCTCAAATTCTCCGTTACGTACCCTCTGAATCACCTCTTGAACTCGAGATCCGAGTCGAGGCCCGAGCACGCGGGCGTTTACCTTGGCGCTCAATGTCGCGATAGAGGAGGCGTCCGCTAGAAACTCAACCCTCTTCACGTTGAGCTCTCCGCAGAGAACGTGGATATACGGCTCAAGTTCGGTCGCAAGGTTCTCTTTCACGGCGACCTTCGCCGACGCGAGTGGGAGTCGTACGCGAAGTTTCTCGCGAGCGCGTACTGACAATCCGGCAGACACCATCGCTCGAATGAGGTTGACCTGCTTGGAGAGCTTGTTGTTAATCAATGATTCACGAACCGCCGGCCACTCCGTAAGATGCACGCTATCCTTGAACCCAAGACGCTCCCACACGAGCTCCGAGATAAACGGACAGAGCGGGGCAAGGGTCTGTGATACGGTTTTTAAGACATCGAAGAGGGTAGCGTAGAACGCGAGCTTCTCTGGAGAGCGTGGATCGTCCGACCACACACGCTCACGGCTTCGTCGAATGTACCAGTTGTTGAGCGTATCGAGGAACGGTGAAAACAGTCGCATAGACTCATTAATTCGATAGGTCTCAAGGTATTCGGTAGCGGAGCGTTTGAGGATCTCCGCCTCGGATAGGATGAAGTGGTCCAGTTCGCTCAGCTCCCTCCCTTCAAGACCGATATCCTGAGGCGCGATGTGATCGACCTCGGTGTACGAGGTGAAGAACGAGAGCGCGTTCCAGATCGGAAGCATGATCGACTTCACCATGCTCTCAACGCCCTCATCTCGGAATGAGAGGTCCTCGATGCCGACCGCTGAGGAGGTAAAGAGGTACGCGCGAAGAGCATCCGCGCCGTGTTTGTCCATTAGCTCAAACGGATCGGTGTAGTTTTTGAGGCTTTTCGAGATCTTCTTTCCATCGGCCGCAAGCAGCGTTCCATGAACCATGCAGTTCTTGAACGCGGGCTTGTCGAAGATCGCGGTCGAGAGTACGTGGAGGTAGTAGAACCAACATCTGATCTGACCGGTGTACTCGACAATGAAATCCGCCGGAAAATGAGAGAGGAAGTACTCAGCGTTCTCGAACGGATAGTGGAACTGTCCGTACGGCATCGAGCCTGACTCGAACCAACAATCGAGAACCTCCGGTACACGCGTGAGCTTCTTGCCGCATGAGCACGGTACCTCAACCGCGTCGAGGTGCTCCTTGTGGAGGTCCGCTAGCTTCACGCCGGCGTCTTTCTCAAGCTCGGAAACGATTCCGTACACCTTTTGGTTGCCACAATCGCCACACTCCCATACCGGGATCGGGGTCGCCCAGTACCGGTTACGGGAAAGGTTCCAGTCTCGCGCGTTTTCAAGCCAGTTTCCAAAACGCCCGTGCTTCACGGTTGCTGGATACCAGTTTATCTCTTCGTTTGTTTGAATGAGTCGGTCGCGGATCTGCTCAACTTTAAGGTACCACGCGTCGAGCGCGCGGTAGATGAGAGGGGTACGGCAACGCCAGCAGTGTGGGTAGTTGTGCTCGATCGTTTCGTCCCGAACGACCTTTCCCTGTTCCTTGAGCACCTTGATGATCGCTGAGTTTGCGTCGTGCACATTCTGTCCGATAAAATCCGTAACCTCAGCGGTGAAACATCCGTTTGAGTTAACGGGGTTCTTAACCTCGATCTGGTATTTGCGGCACGCCCAGTAGTCGTCCTCACCGAACGCTGGAGCCATATGAACGATACCTGTTCCATCCTCGGTTGAGACGAAATCAGCGGAGATTATTCGGAACGCGTTCTTTTCATCCTTGAAGTACGGAAGGAGCGGCTCATAGGTTATGGTCCTCTCAACGAGCTCCGCCCCTGTGTGGGTCGCGATGATCGTTGGCTCTTTCCCAAGCTCTCGCTCGTAGCGCTTGAGGGCATTTCTCGCGAGGAGCACACGACCGGCGTTGGTATCGGCGATGACGTACTCGATCTCTTTACCGACGGCGAGCGCTAAGTTTGATGGCAGGGTCCACGGCGTAGTGGTCCAGGCGAGCGCGGATACGCCGTCCATGCCTTTGAGCGCGAATTTCACAGTTATCGTGCGGTCCTGTTTTGGACGGGTGGCGTCATCAACACGGATCTCAGAGAAGGAGAGTGGGGTTTCACATCGGTAGCAGTACGGTGCTACTCGGTAGTCTTTGTAGATGAGTCCCTTTTTGTGCGCCTCTCCGAATGCCCAGATTACAGACTCCATGAACGATCTGTCGAGAGTTTTGTAGGCGTTGTCCATATCGACCCAGCGCCCGATACGGTTGATGTACCTCTTCCACGCGTCATTAAATTCGGACACGATGCGGCGACACTCAGCGTTAAAGGCGGCGACCCCAACAGTACGTTCGATCTCGCTCTTATCCTTGAGGGCGAGATTCTTTTCAGCGATCGTCTCGATCGGCAAACCGTGACAGTCCCATCCCCAGGTGCGTGGTACGTGGTATCCACGCATCGTTTTGTAGCGGCCGACGACGTCCTTTAAGATCGAGACGAAGATAGTTCCGTGGTGGGGGCTTCCGGTTGGGAAGGGAGGACCGTCGTATAGGATGAATTCCGGCTTCGAGGCGTTGCCGGTAACGGAGCGCTGGAAGGTGTTGTCTCGCTGCCACCGTTCGACGACGCCGTTCTCAAGGGAGGGAAGGTTTGGACGGGACTCAACCTTACGAAAGGTGTTCTCTTGACTCATGTAGGTCCTGTGCCGACAGCCGGCTGGTAGAGGTTTTTGGCCCCTCTATAGTGCCGAATTATGGTCGGGGAGTAAACCCGCAGGACGAGTCGAACTATCCGATAAGTTGCTGGCTTCGTTGATCTGTTGAGGAGGTATCAGAGACCCCTACTTGTTAAGTCTTCGGAGCGCAATCTTAACCGAGTGTGGGGCGGGGTTAACGAGGTGGTCGCCGATGACGACCTGCGGAAGTGTTTGCGTCCCCGATACCTTAATGGCCTGTTTGATGAGCGCCGCGGCGCCTTGCTCGGTTTGTACATCGTGTTCCTCAAATGGGATTCCAAGCTCCTTGAGAGTTCCAGTCAGCGTGGAACACGTTGAACAGGTCGAGGCTACAAGGACGATCGGCTTCTCGTAGGAAAATCGCATGCCGTTTTGAGCGTAGAATTGCTGAGCCTCTTGCGAGGAACGGAAGAGGGGGACGGAGCTCCTTCGCGGCGAAAAGCTCATCATCCCGATACCGAGCACCACCAAGACAAGGGGCAGAGTACTCACCGATATCTCCATTACGGTGTCGAATAGGTGTGAGAAGCGAGCTCTTGTCGGCTTTGTTTCCTGGGCGTGCATCTCTGTCACGGTAGCTCCTGAGGGGTGTCCGCCCCCTTTTTTTAAGACACCGGAGGTATCGGTATCGTTGCGGGACTCCTTGAGGATTTGGGGCGTGTGTCAGTTTGTAATAGGGGGGTTGGGCGGCTCGTAACGCTCGGGGGTATAACTACTTGACGTGATTTTGGCTTGTTGTACCCGCCATGAGTCGCACAACCGAGAGGGAGATCGCGCTCCCATGTACGGTCCTGCACAGCCGAGATGCCAAGAGGTGCGGCCTTTTCCTACGCCGCAATCGAGGAATGACACTCCTTATGCTCACGGAAGCTCATACCGAGCCGCTTCATGAGCTTGTTGTCGTGGTCCTCTCCTGGGTTCGGAGTCGTAAGAAGCTTCTCGCCAGCGAAGATAGAGTTCGCGCCAGCAACGAAGCAGAGTGCTTGCATCTCATCCGACATCTCGGTGCGTCCGGCTGAGAGGCGAACCATCGAGTATGGCATCATGATGCGAGCTGTTGCTACGAGACGAACGAACTCCAGTGGATCGACCTTTTCGCCCTCCGCGAGAGGGGTTCCCTCTACGCGCACGAGCATATTGAGAGGTACGCTTTCAGGATGCACCTCTTGCGTAGCGAGTTGAACGAGGAGTCCAAGACGATCGTCCGCCTTCTCTCCCATGCCAACAATACCACCGCAGCATACGGTCATTCCGGCCTTTCGCACGTTCCGCAGGGTATTGAGGCGGTCCTCATAGGTGCGGGTTGAGATGATCTCGCCGTAGTACTCAGGCGAGGTGTCGAGGTTATGGTTGTACGCGTAGCATCCAGCTTCACGAAGTCGTTGCGCTTGTGACTCGGTGAGCATTCCGAGTGTGCAGCACACCTCCATGTCGAGACCCTTTACCTCGCGCACGAGATCAAGGATAGCGTCAAAATCTTTTCCGTCCTTTACCTCTCGCCATGCGGCGCCCATACAGAAACGGGTCGACCCTTGCTCCTTCGCTTGAAGGGCCTTTGAACGCACCACTTCTGGCGGAAGTACCGCATGGCGCTCAACTCCGGTCTTGTAATGAGCCGATTGTGGGCAGTAGGCGCAATCCTCAGGGCAGCCCCCGGTCTTGACGGAGAGGAGGGTCGAACGTTGAACCTCACAGGGATTAAATGTAGCGCGGTGCACTGTCTGCGCTTGATGGAGGAGGTCGGGGAACGGTTGTGAGTAGATCGAGGAAGCTTCCTCTCGAGTCCAGTCGTGACGGATGGCGATTGTTTCGTTGGTCATACGCATTCCTTTACAAATGTGAGGGGTTACATATCCGATTTTTGGAGGAGGGGATAGGCCGGTAGGACTTGTAAACCTACATTCGGCAGGTAAGGAGGATGAAAATGGTGCAGGTGGCTAAAAGCACGAAGTATTTTGAACTTTTCGGAAGGCGCAACCCTGGCACCGTCAGAGTGAGCACCGAAAATTCAAAAAACAAAGTGGTTTTAATCAGATGCGCCATTTTCAGACCCGCAACTGCCGAATGTAGGATTATTAACCCAATGGGTTGTACAAATTAAGCTAACAGGGTGGTGAAAAATGGTTCCGTCGTGAGCATTTTGAGAGTTTTGAGGAAACGAGGCGGAGACGACGAAAAAACCGGAGGCGTATCCACTGAGGTACGTTGAGGATTTTTTCGGCGGCACCAACGAAGTTGCAGTCAAACTATCGAAATGCGCAACAGGAAATCATTTTTCACCACCCTGCTAAGCCTCACCTCGCTTGCGCAACTCAGCAAACGCCTCGGCGAAGTAGGTGATGATGATGTCGGCGCCCGCCCGCTTTATGCTGGTCAACGACTCAAGCATCACGCGCTTCTCATCGAGCCATCCCATCTTCGCGGCAGCTTTCACCATCGCGTATTCGCCACTCACGTTGTATGCGGCTGTGGGCATTTGAAAGGTATCCTTGACGGCCTTAATAACATCAAGGAAGGCCAGGGCTGGTTTCACCATCACGATGTCTGCTCCCTCTTGGACGTCGAGCTCAACCTCCCGGATAGCCTCACGGATATTGCCGGGATCCATCTGGTAGGTTTTTCGGTCTCCATACTCAGGAGCTGACTGCACGGCGTCGCGGAAGGGGCCGTAGAACGATGAGGCGAATTTAGCCGCGTAGCTCATCAACGGAACCTCTGAGTAGTGGTTCTCGTCGAGCCCGTGTCTCAGGAAGCCGATCGTTCCATCGAGCATCCCACTTGGGGCGATGATGTCAGCTCCGGCTTCCGCGTGAGTGAGCGCTTGCTTCAGAAGATTGGGGAGGGTCTCGTCGTTGCAGAGCTTCCCATCGTGCATAACGCCGCAATGACCGTGACTTGTGTACTCACAAAAGCAGAGGTCGGTCACCACCATCATCTCGGGAACGGCCTTCTTGATCGACTTGATCGCCTTGGGGATAATCCCCTGTGGATGCCACGCGGATGATCCTACATCATCCTTAAACTCAGGTATCGCGAAGAGTAAGACTGAGCTGATACCGAGCTCATACAACGCGATCGCCTTCTCGGTGGCGGTGTCGACGCTGAAGTTGTACTGACCCGGCATCGACCTTATCTCGCGGTGTACCTTCTCGCCTGGGACCACAAAGAGCGGAGCGATCATGTTGGAGACCTCGAGGCGGGTCTCACGGACCATCTCTCGGAGTGCTCGAGTGCTGCGAAGTCGACGAAGGCGAGTTTGCGGATACATAACAAGAATCTTCAAGGGGTTATCAAAAGAAGCCTACGAGAAGGGGGGCGCGAAGTAAAGTGCCCGATCCTATGCGAATCTGTTCGGCTGGGCTTGCCACGCCGTTTTTCCTTTGCTCCTCCGCCAGTTGTGGCACTCTGCGCCGAGCTTTTTGATCGATTTTTTGTTCAAAAAGTCGCTCGGGGCACGCAACTTTTCCCTTCTGTAAACGATGAGACGTCGGGCAGAAAATCTCCGATCGGAAAGCTTCCGATCGGAAATACATAAGGAGAGTCAGGCATGTATGACGAGCAGGTCGAGTCCCCTCTCTGTCGAGGGGCTTGTGGAGAGATCATGGGAGCGGTTCTCAATCATAATTCAGAGCGTGACGTGCTCATTGAGGAATACTACGAATTCGTTGAGGGATTGGTCTCTCGAATCATGAGGGCGATGGGCCTTCCTCACCGACACCGCGATGATTTCATCTCCGCGGGTCTTCTCGGATTGGTGGAAGCCGCTGGGCGATTTGATGCCGGGAGAGGAAGTGATTTTCGCGCTTTTGCTTTTTTGCGAATCCGCGGAGCCGTTATCGATCACATACGCGCGTCCTGCGAGATCTCGGGATATGCGTATCAAGTTCTTAAAGCCCTGGAGAGCGCACAGGAGTTAAGGGCGCAATCCCTGGAGGAGCGACGCGCGGGAGTTGGCTCGTCTGACCCTCGCGCGACTGAGGGGATCAACCTTCTTAGCAAGAGCGCGGTCGCGTTAGCGTTGGTGAGCCACTCATCTGAGACTCCTTTTTTTGGAGGAACGGCTTTTTCGGATCCAGAGCGCGATCTCCAAAAGAAGCAAACCGCGGAAAAATTACGTGTGGCGATAGCAACTTTGCCTGAAAAGGAACGAACCATCATCGAGCAGTACTACTTCCACGACCTCACGCTGAGCGAGGTCGCTCAGCAGTACGCGGGACTTTCGAAATCTTGGGTGTCGAGGTTGCATGATCGAGCGTTGGATATGTTACGCGAAAAATTGGTTGAAGGGGACAGTAAAGCGAAGTCCTAAGTTTCGATCCAGTGCCCGAACGTTCGCGCTCCTTCTCACGATAGTGCTCGCGAGCGCCGCTTGCCAGGAACAGATCATTCACGATCTCTCTGAACGAGAGGCAAATAGCGTTGTAAGCAATCTACACATCGTGCGACTCGCCGCCCAAAAGGTGCGGCAACCGGACGGTCGTTGGGCTATCTCGGTAGATCGTGATCAGATTGTTCCGGCGCTCTCCTATCTTGAGACACGAAGGGTTCTTCCGGTCCGTGACACGAAGTCGGCTGCGAGTAAAGGTGGCGTCATTCCGAGTCGCGAGGAGCAGTGGTTTCGATATGAGCGTTCCGTAGCGGTTTCGATCGAGGAGAGTTTATCCGCACTTCCAGGCGTGCTTGACGCGAGGGTGCACGTCAATCTGCCGGATGAGGATCCGTTGTTTGGGGACGTCGAACAACAACGAGGATCCGGATCCGTGCTCTTAGTCGTCGACCGGGGATTTGTTGCTGGTGATGACGCGGTCGCGGCTCTTGTGGCCGGCGCCGCGGGCCTCTCTCGTGATGTCGTTCGGGTGCTCAAGAGTGAGGTCGTCGCTGCGAGCGAGGTAGAGAGCCTTCGTCTGGAACGATCTATCCCCTCGGATGCCTGGTATGTGCAGAGCGATCTGCCTTTGTGGCCCTTCGTCTGGTGGGTGGTCGGGGGAGGTGTTGTCGTCGGAGGATGTGGGGCTGCCGCGCTTCGGTATGCCCGGCGTCGAACGAAGCGGAAGGTGACGTTTGCGCTTCCGAAAGAATTGGATTTTGAGGGGTGAAGATATGCGAGAGCACGACCTAGATCGGATAGCTATGGCTTGTTTCGTGGAGAGCATTGAGCCATCGACCCTCGGGCTCTCTCCTGGGCATCTTGCTCAGGTGGAGAGATTCCTTCTTACCATCGGGTCGGATTCGGCCACCGATGGGTACTATCGTTGTCTTGAGGTGTTGTCAGCTGAGCCTCGCGAGGATGCCTCATGAGTGAGCCCCAATTTCATATCCATAACCGAGAGTCTTTGCAGGGTGAGCGGTCGCTTCTACCTCTCGCGCGATACCTCTCGCGACTGCTCACATCAAGTGGGTTCGTCAAAGAGATCTCTCTCGAAGCCAATCCCCCTGAGTATGGATGGCTTATCTTTGTTGGAGAGGGGGAGCGGGGATTTGGTGTGCGATACGAGGATGGGACCTCCTCGCGCTCGCCCCTGCAACGCTCCCTCGATCTCGTGAAGCAGGCGAGCGCGGTTGTTAGGGGATTCGGAGGGACTCGAGCGTTTCCCTTTACGCTCTCTCTGCGCGCCACTCCACCGGAATCGTGGCGGGTGTGCAAAGTAATGGGTGTCGTAAGCGCTGTGTGGTGCGGTTCCTCTCTGCCGGTTCTCGATCCACCGACACGCGCCTTAGAGGAGCCTCGAGATCCTATCACGCGAATCAGACTTTTTGGTTTCTTATCCACGATTGGTAAGGGAACAGAGGGGGAACGAATTCCGGTGGAGGATGTGGTGTTGGAGTTGCCGGAGGTCGGCATAGTTGGACGTGGGTGCGTGAGAGGAGGACATATGACGATGGAAATAGTTGAGAGAGGTGATCTCTTGGAGCAGAGGATTCCAGGGGTGCGATTAGATTTGGGTGAGATAGAGATGCGATTGTCAGATCTCGTGTCTCTCAGGCCGGGGAGTGTGTTGGATCTCGGGAGCTCCATCCCTGAGCGGTGTGCGCTGCGAATCGGTTCTACAACGCTCGCCCAGGGACGCTTCACGATGTCTGATGGAAAGTTCACGTTGACGGTCGAAGCTGTGGTGTAGGGCGACTCACCAACCGTGCTTGACAAGGTTGGCTGGTAAGGCCTTTTCACGCAACGTATCGCTCGGAGTGACGATACACGGGTGAACAACTTTTTATGGGAGACATCTATGTCAAATCTTCACGCCATTCGCTCTGCTTCAGATGGGTCATTCGGTGTATCGGTGGGGGATTCGCCGTTGACGCGTTCCGCGCCTGAGCCCCGGAGCTCGCTTGGCTCGTGGGTAACAACGGCTGGGACCGCGGTGGCGTCGACGGCGTCCGCCCTCACTGGGATCGGGGGAGCGATCATGGACGGAGCGAGCATTACCAATCTGCTCAATCAGCAGATCCAGATTCAGCAGATTATGCAAACGGTTTCGATGGCGTCGAACGTGGCGCGTTCGCAGCATGAGACCGAAATGGCGCCAATTCGAAATATGCGTGTTGGATAACCGTGCACGGAGGGGGGACGAGATGACACGGAAGGCTACATTCTCACCTCAGGAGATGGTCGTTCCGCTTGGGCTATTGCTTGTTGTCGGGTGTATGCTCGTTCCCCTTCCACCTCTCATGCTCGATATCTTGCTGTGCGGAAATCTCCTCTTCGCCCTCCTCTTGGTGATAGGCGCCCTGCACATTCGGGAACCGCTTAAACTTGCTACCTTGCCCTCGCTATTGTTGATAGCCACCCTTGTGCGTCTCTCCCTCAATCTCGCCACGACGCGCGCGGTGCTGAGTACGGGGCACGCTGGTGAGGCGGTTGAGGCCTTTGGATCCGTGGTGATTCAGGGGAGCTTCGTGGTTGGCTTCGTGCTTTTCCTTCTCATCACCCTCATTCAGTTTATCGTAGTCGCGAAGGGGGCGGAGCGGGTTGCTGAGGTCTCTGCAAGGTTTACCCTAGACGCTTTGCCCGGAAAACAGATGGCGATCGACGCTGAGATTCGCGGTGGTCTCCTTGACCCGGAGAGCGCTCGAAGGAAGCGAGCGGAGGTGCAAAGTGAATCGCGCTTTTATGGCGCGCTCGATGGAGCGATGAAGTTTGTCAAAGGGGATGTGGTAGCGGGTCTCGTGATGACCTTTGTGAATATCGTCGGGGGGCTTCTTGTGGGGGTGTTCATCCATGAGCTGGAGCTCGCTGTCGCGGTACATCGCTACACCTTGCTGACTATAGGAGATGGGCTCCTCTCTCAGATTCCCTCATTGCTGAACTCGGTTGCTGCTGGGCTCGTGGTGACTCGCGTTCAAGTGCGCGACTCATCATCTCTTTCGGGGGATCTGCTCTCGCAGCTTGGGGAATTTCGCGCGGCTCGCGCCTTCGTCGCCTTCGCCGCGTTCGCGCTTGGGTGCGTTCCGGGGATGCCCCATATCCCACTCCTCGGTGTGGCGGTGGTGTTGTGCCTTAGTTTAGTGACGCGACGATCTCGGATCGAGCGCAACGAGGGAGGGGATGTTGCGCGAGAGTTCGAGGCGACGCTCTCTCCTGCGCTACAGCTTGAGGTCAACAGAGAGTGGCTCAGTAAGATGCCTCCGTTACCATGTGTCGCGGAGGAGTTGGAGGCGCTTAGGTCGCACGCATTTTCGCGATGGGGGCTCGTTCTCTCGCCGGCTGGGATCTCGTTGTGGGACTCTCCAACGGGCGCATATCGGATCCTTCTCCGCGGGATGGAGGTGATGAGCGATACCCGAGGGTGTGTTGCGGGAGCATGGGAACACCTCTCCGCAGACGCTCGATCTGTTATCGATCAGTATAAAGATACCTTTGTGGACGATGGAATGACCCGGCGCGCGCTCGATTATGTTGAGAAGAAGGTACCAGACCTCGTTGTTGGGGTTGTACCCTCGGTGGTGTCGTTAACCTACCTCACCACGATACTGCGAGCGTTGCTGCGGGAGCACATTACGATTCGTCACTTCGACGTGATCTTGCAGGTGGTTGCTGAGAACGGCGGGCGGATGAATGAGCGCGCTTTGTTGGCGGAGGTACGCTCCGCGCTTGGGCCGGTTGTGTGCGCGACGGTCGCTCGAGATCACATGATAGAGGGAATTACGGTTGAGCCCCTTCTTGACCTTGTACTGACAAAGGCTGAGGAGAGTGGTTCTCTCATCGGGGGAGAGCTGGTGGACGCTATCTGGTGTCGTGTTGTGGAGGTCGTTAAGCCTGGAGCGGTGCTTCTGACCTCTAAGCGGTCACGAGCCTACCTGCGTGACCTCGTGCGGATACGAGGGGAGGGGATCCCGGTCCTCGCGCATGAGGAGATAGCCCCTCGATTTGAGGTGATTCATGTTGGAACCATCGAGCTGAACGAGGATGTGCACCGGATTGCGCTCCTCAATCAGGCGACTGAGGAGATCTATGAAAAAAAAGTCGCCTAGCCACGCAACTTTTGGGTATCGACTCTCGATACTCCTCTGTCTCGCGCACATGGTGGGGTGTTCCGCTTCCAGGGCTGTTCCCGAGATGGACGCCCGTAAGGCCGAGGCTCTGGTGGACGTTGGAACGAGGTTTTTGCGTGAGCGGAGGTTTAGTGAAGCCAAAAGGGCGTATGAACTGGCGTTCGAGGTGGCTCCGGTGGCCGCTGCTGTTGATGGTCTCGGCTGCGTTGCCCTCCTTGAGGGGTTGTACGAGGTAGCGGAAGGGTATTTTATTGAGGCGTACGAGATGGATCGATCGTATGACGAGGCGTTGGTTAACTTGGGACTTGTGAAGGAGCTGCAGGGAGACCCTGCCGAGGCAAAGGCGATATATCTGCGCTACCTCAAGAACCACCCCTCCTCTGGGCGGGTTCGTAATAACCTTGCGGCGCTTGAGTACGATAGGGGGAGGCGTACAATAGAAACTATCGCCTCGCTCGAAAAGGCGATAGTTCTATCGAATCAAGGGGTTAGTCGAGATAATCTCCAGATACTCCGGGGTAAGTAAGAGGGCTGTTGGTATGACAAAGAAGGGTACGATACGAAAGACGAGTGTAACTTCATCTCGCCTCCATACCCGGCGCCAGGTGTCCGCTGATGCCAGGCGGCGCCTCGGGCCACAGGGGGAGGCCGCAATCGCATCCGTTCCCTCCGCGCCGGCTGGAAGTTCGGAAACGGAGGCTTTGAACTTCCTCCTCTCAAGCATCACAGACAAGTTGGGGGACCAGGGTGTCGAAAAAGCCCAAATGCATCAATTCCTTAGTCTCATCCTGGAGACGGACCCTGCTTTAAAAGAGGAGATTCTTCGCGGAATTTGCTTCAGCAAGTGATACTTATTCGGCCTCCAGGCAATCTTAGCTTGCATGGAGATAAAGACCCCCGAAGTGTCGGCTGAGCGCCGCATCCTGATAGCCGATGACGATGCGGACTCACGAATCGTTGTTGCGAGCGTCATCTCTATTCTGGGACATTGCCCCATCGTCGTGCACGGAGGCGGGGAGGCCCTCGAGGAGTGTGAACGTCAGCTCCCTGACCTCGCTATTATCGACTACACTATGCCAGCGGTTAATGGGATCGAGATGTGCCACCGGCTGAAGACCATCCCAGGTGGTGAGTTGGTTCCGATTCTCATGCTCACGGCGCGTGACAGTATACAGGATAAGATCTCCGCTCTTGAGGAGGGGGTCGATGACTATCTGACAAAGCCCTTTAATTATCAGGAGCTACGGGCGCGCGTTAAGGCGTTACTGCGGGTTCGAGATCTGAACGTAAAGCTCGTCGCCAAAACCGAGGAGCTCAAAAGGATGCAGGAACGATTGGTTGCCACCGAACGTCAAGTCGCTGTTGGCCAGCTCGCCGGAACGGCGGCGCATCAGTTGGGGCAGCCACTCTCCGCTATCATGCTGAACTGCTTCTTGATTGAGAAGCTTCCAAAGGACGACTCCAAGTTTATGGGGGCGGTGGTTGCCATTAAAAATGATGTGCGTCGGATGGTCGAGATGATCGATAGCCTTCGAAATATCAAAGCCTCAGCTCGTGAGGAGTACTTTGGTGGGACTGAGATCCTTAAACTCAAGGATGGGTAGGCTAGGTATCTCGTACCTCCTCAACCCTCTTCACGTGATATCGCCACAAATCGGGGCGTTTTGGTTAAAGAACGCGGAAGCGGCGAAAGCGTGAAGGGCAGATGAGGTTCAATAACGCGGCGACCTCCGCGTTATCAAACTTCACTTCAGATAGCACTTGCCCAGCTCGCCAGGGCCGGAAATCCGCTTTATTGTTCGAGCCACAACCTCTATACTCGATCCAAGAGTTTATCCCACTTCCGTCATACCGACCCCATGTACGCGCAACCAACCCTTGATTTTGAATGGGCCACAACACCTGAAGAGGTAGAGCGTGTCGCCGCGAGTATCGCAAACGAGCCGATCATCTCCGTTGATACTGAGACGAGTGGATGGCAGGTTGGAAATGAACAGCTCTGTCTCGTACAGATCGGAGTGCCGAGTCAGCAACGAGTGATACTCGTGGATGTGATTAAAGCGGGTCCGCCCCTGGCGCTCGCCCCGTTGCTGGCTGCCCCACATCCTCTGATCATCGCTCATAACGCCTCATTTGAGGAGCGGCAGTTCGCCCGATACGATATAAAGGTGAAGGGTATTAAAGATACCCTTACTATGGCCCGTCAGCTTCGACCCGACCTCCCGAACCACACTTTGCGCACCTGTTGTAAGCTTTTGCTCGGCATTGATATGAGCAAGCAGGAGCAGACGAGCGATTGGTCACTCCGCCCACTCACTGACGCACAGATAGCGTACGCTCGACTCGACGCGGAGGTCGCGATCACGTTGTACGATTATCTTGCTGGCCTTGAGGAGCAGGCTTCGCGAGAGCTCGATCTTCCCGTGGGCGATCTTGTCAAGGAGTACGGCGCGGTTCTCAGGCACCGCTACGAGATCAGCGCCGCTATCTCGCATGAACTGGCGTTCCTGCAGGCCCGTGAAGCGAAGATTCGCGAAACGATTCGACTGAAACTGATTGATGGAGAGCCAGCCTATGATGGACCCTACGGCAAGTGTTCGATCCAGAAAGTAAAGCGCACGGAGGTCAATCCGGTGCGGGTTCGCGAGGTATTTCCCGAATTTGCGGATGATGTGATTCAGGAGTTCGTCGATCGTAAGCGTTTTGACGCGGTGGCGAAGGAGCGAGGACTTCCAAAGAGCTCGATAGAGTCGGTGCTCGACACGGTTGGCTTCAACGACCGGCTGCAGTTAACGCTCAAGGATGAATCGGGACTTACGGAGTAGTTGCTCTCGATCGAGAGAGGATCTCCCAATAGTATCGATACGACGCCCTGTCGTGGAGGCGCCCGTTGTGTTTAATCGGCCCCCAGCTCGCCGCTTGAGCCGCGGCGATGATTTCCCGAGCTTCCTTTACCTCGCCCTCTGTTGGAGTCATGCCACGGATGATGGGTGAGATCTGATCGGGGTGAATGCTCCACATTCGGAGGAATCCGAATTCGTGACGTGCTTTGAAGGCGTCCTGAAACGCTTGGTCAGGATTTTGAATATCCACCGTTACGTTGTGGTTGGCTACCTTGTTGTGGCTGAGGGCCGCGAGCGCTATATCGCTCTTGATCTTTGCCAAGAGCGGATGGTTGAACTGCTCGGGACTTCTCATGCCAGAGGAGGGGAACGCGCCTCCGAAATGAGAGATACAATCCATAAGCCCAAAGTCGAGGGTCTCAACGGCTGGATGGGCTGCGAGGTGGTAAACCGCTTCAATCGCCTCCGGCGTTTCGATGAGAAGGTGAAGTGGAATTCTCCGTTGGATGCCGGCTCTTCTCGCGAAGTGCTCGACGACTCCGGCTGTCCACGTTACCTCCCGAGTTGAAGTAACTTTAGGGATCGTAATGTACGCGAGGGATGACCCCGCTCGCGTCACGACCTCCTCAATATCGCGCTCAAAGTGTGGTGAGGTTGAGGCGTGAATTCTAACCCCAACCTGTTTGTGGGTGTTATGACCTGAGTTGAGAATCGAGATGAAGGCTGCTCGCAGTGAATCCTCTTGCCCGATGGGTGCGCCATCCTCAAGATCGAGGGTGACGTCGACGAGTGAGCGTCCATCGCTTTGAAGGTGGAGCGCCTGAAGGCCCAGCGCTTTGAGGGCAAACCTCTCACTGCCAGCGATATGCTCGCATGGAGCGAGCTGGGGTGGAGTGTGGGTGATGTCGAGTGGGGGTATCATGAGTAGTTCGATGTTCGGTATTTGTAGAGATGTTCCCTTGAATGCCTGGGCAAGGGCAAGTGGCATTGGAGAGGCGTTGGTCGTTACGATATGTGGTCTGAGCCGGTGCCTGGGCGCGATTGCACTCGTTCGCCTTATTCCACCATCTCTCCTTTAGGAGCTGCCGCAAACCCCGCGTCGTGGCTATACTCCCCCTGCATATCGTCTAACTCTATAGGAGCTTCTTCCCCATGCCAAGTTTAAAGGTCGGCCAACCAGCGCCCCGTTTCTCGCTCAAAGATAAAGATGGAAAGGCGCACTCGCTCGATACGTCGAAGGCAGAGTACACCGTACTTTATTTCTATCCAAAGGATGACACGCCGGGTTGTACCTTGGAGGCGAAGGAGTTCTCTCAATTAATCGAGAAGTTCGCGTCGCGTGACGTTCGAGTCGTTGGTGTTTCGGGCGGTGATGAGAGGACCAAGGCTAAATTCTGCGCTAAGTATTCCCTGAAGGTACCACTTGTTTCGGACTCGGATTTTAAGGTCGCTAAGGCCTACGGCGCTCATGGAACCAAGAAATTTATGGGGCGCACCTTTCAAGGGATCTTCCGCAAGACCTTCCTCGTCGACAAGGAAGGAAAGATCGCGCGGATATTCGAGACCGTAAAACCCGAAGGTCACGCTGAGGAGGTTTTGGCCGCTATCGACGAGATCTCAAACCAGAGTAGCGCGAAGAAGGTTCCCGTAAAACCAGCACCGAAATTGAAAAAGGCTACCGCGAAGAGAGCGGCCACTACCAAGAGCGCGGTAACGCGAGGTGGTAAAGCTCCGTCGACTCGCTCCGCGGGCCCAAAGCGAGTGGCTCGCAAAGCGAGCGGCGTTCGTACCGCCAAGAAAGCCACCAAAAAGAAGTAGTCAAAATTTCGCGTAGTGCTCCAGAGCGGGGGCATCCCCGCTCTTGGAGCCCCCCTACGACACCCAGGGAAGGAAAGACCAGAAGCTCGGGTCATCCGCGGGATCGTGCATGATATCACGAGCGATGCACCTTCCAGCTTCAGTCACCATCGCTTCGGTGTAGAGCATATCTGGTCGTTGAGAGGTAATTCCAAACGTTCCGCTCACCTCGAACATATCGTGTCTGTTCGTGACAACGCGTGAGGTCCCGTACCATAGGGTCGTTCCGGAATCGACATCGATAATCTTGGTATGGATCGTCCACTCATCGAGCCGAGAGAGTCGCTCAAGGTATCCGACGAGTACGAGGTCGTATCCCGCGGAGCGAGCGAGTGAGAGCGCTCCAAAGTTACCGGTAAAGAAGTCATCCTTCTTACCTGGCCAGTCTTGACGATTGAATACCTCAATAATCGGAAGCGTGTCATAGGCCAGCAGCTCTCGTTGAGTTGTCCATCCGAGTTGATCGCTAATTCCTGGAAGCTCAGAGTTTTGAGCGGTAAAGTTTGCCTGCGTAACAAAAGGAATAACCGCCATGCGAGCGGTCACTCCACCCTTAAACCGCTGATCTATGAAGGCGGGTATGTCTGTTCGTACGTAGGCACGAGTTGTGCAAGTCTCGCCCGTGTGGCGAAAGAGCATCGCGCAACTGGATAAGATTATAGGGAGTGTCAAAAGACCGACACGGAGAGCGCCCCGAATCCAGTTTGAAGTTTGTAAGGATGAAGCTAATTGCATGAGGTTACTATGTTTACTCCAGTAGGGCTGAAAACCGGACATACACTTCTCTCTAGAGTTCAAAGAGTATGCCAGCTTCTAGGCGTTTGCACCGGTATTTTGCTCTCAGGTGCCGCTGGATGCAGTCCTCGCTACGATGATATGCCAGCCTACTGGCCCATTCCGAATAAAGATTACGACAACTACGGCCCTGGTCGCTTCAAGACCTCGCTGCTAGCGGCGCAGATAGATCGTCACTACCGCGGCTCAGCGCCTGGGCCGATCGGAGTTACCACATTTGTGAACGTCGATGACCTCTACTCTTCAAGCACCTTCGGTCGCATGGTGGGTGAACAGCTCATGAGCGAGCTAGCGATGAAGGGGTTCGACGTTATCGAGCTTCGTCACACCGACGCTCTCCAGTTCCTTGATCGTGGTGGTGAATTCGCGCTTTCGCGGGACGTCGGGATGGTGAGACCGGAGAGAAATCTCGCCGGAGTGGTTGTTGGTACCTATGTAGCGTCTCCTGAGCGTGTGTATGTGAACGCGCGCCTGATCGATCCGTCGACATCGGTTGTGCTTTCTGCTGGTTCTGTTGAGATGAGTAAGACACCTGAACTGACGAAGCTTCTTCGTGGAGGTAGTCTGCCCGGTTCCCTTGAGCGGATACCGGTTCGACACCTTGGTACCATGACGCAATCGATTGATCCGACCGAGACCTCGCGACGCCGTTGGAGTCAAGAGGAGGGGGGATGGGATATTCCCCGCATCGCTCCGGTACCAGGCAGCCCAGCCGCTGCGCTTCCCGCTGCACCTGTGGCACCCAAGAGCACATCTTCCGCTCCAAAGGTATTGAGTGGGCCTGAGGTTGGAATCAAAGAGGAAGGGGGAGGTCCCGTAGTAAAGGTTCAATAACGCCGCGGAGCAGGAGCGAACAGGTTGAACTTCGGCCCGGGTCGTAGGCGGCTTAAATCTGCCAAAGGCGCGCTTCGGTGCTCCTCTTTACGCTCCGAGCAAAAGCCTGGCATGAGTATGCACGCCCGATACTCTGGGGGTAGTGTGCGGTTCAGAACGACAGCGGCTGCCAGGAATATCATGAACATTCCCAGCGCCACAATGATCGGCGATCGGTAGCCGTGGTCTACCATCATTGCCTCTTTTGCTATCTCTTTATTCATGACAGCTCTTCCGAAATTCCTTTTCCTACCTTGAGTATCGGCTAATCAGCCACCGCTCTTTAGATTTTCCTGGTATCTTGTTAGGTTTGCTCATTTAGTAGCTGTAAACCAGAGTTTTTTTCTGATAGGTTCGTGTGCGTCCTGTCGCAGAGAACGGCACCCTCGAGACACCTCGGGTGATAATCGAAAATCTTTGGACTCTTTTAGGGGTTACGTAGTCATGAGCGATGTTGAGACAACCAGCCATTTTTGGGTAGCTGCTCCTCCTCTCTATTCCAGTACCCTCCTTGTGGCTCCTGGGAGAGATACCTCCGGAGACGGGCGAGCCAAAACTCAGCTTGAGATCTTCGACATGGATGGAACGCAGGTGAACTCGGTTGAAGTAGAGTTCCCGTGCTCCGAGGTGGGGTTCGTTGAACTTGAGCCGTTCACTGCGGCGCTTAAGATGCAAGGCGGAGTGGCGCACGGTCACCTGAAGGTTACCTCTCCGGAAGGCACTCGACACATCTTCCGGCAAACGGTCGGCTCAAGCGTTGTGCTCTATCAAGATCCCGTGCCGGTCGCCTCCCGCGAGAACAGGTTCATTCCCGTTGTGATCGGGGG
Organism: Pseudomonadota bacterium; assembly: GCA_039799965.1. Classification (GTDB taxonomy): domain Bacteria; phylum Bdellovibrionota_C; class UBA2361; order UBA2361; family OMII01; genus OMII01. The sequence goes on along the minus strand of JBDLRS010000092.1, from coordinate 8,776 downwards.
CCGCCGAGAGCACATGGTAGTCCTCGTGAACGCAGGCGAGGAGGAGGGACAGATCGCTTGTCGATTGTTCTACGGCAACCGCTCTCCTGAGTGGACCCTCACGGTGCCGGGCAACGGAAGTCGTGTGCTTTCGCTTGAGAACGAGCTCTTGTCCTCGGCTGATCAAAAGGTGTGGGAGAAAGGCGCGGTGCAAGCCTATGTTCGATTATCCGGGAAGCTCCAATCGCCCATAGCGGGACACATTGTCGAGCGTATCCTCGGTGAGTCTCCTGAGCAGGACCTATATCGTTGTTTACTTTCTTGGGGATAGAGGCTCTATGGATCGCGCAGCTCCCACCGCCGTAAAGACCGTGATGTTTTGTCTCTCAACATCATCCATTAAAACCCGTGTACATTTCTTTCCGACCGCGGGATCCACAACGAGTCATCAGCCGATAACGTGCGTTCTCTCCCTCTTCGGTAAGGGAATCGAGAAACGGTCTGTGATGCTCGATGGAGGGCGACTCAATCAGCCCGACGGGGTTCGCCTTGAGGAGGCGTTCCCGACCCTTCGAAACGAGGCATCAGGTATCTTCGGGTTAGAGATGCAGCTCTCTTCGCAACAGGGGAGACTGAACCTTCTCTCCTCTCAAGCCGCAATTGAACTCGTCTCTCCTCAGACATCGATCATGTACTACAGCGCTCCCTTCATTGCCGATGTTGATGGGGCGATCAGTATGGAGCCGCAAGGAGAACTCTCGCAGCGGCTCGCCGCTGCGCGTCGTCGGAGTTTCGTGGGAGTCGGGGTTCAGGACGCGTTCGTCACTACCTCGCTCATCATGGTCAATTCAACACAGGAGACGATGCGGCCCGCTATATTCCACGGAGTGGGAGGGGAGGCGCAGTCCCTCCCAGTTGGGAATATCTCGCCTGAATCAGCGATGGAGATACCCCTAGAGGAATCGCTCTTCAAGAAGACGACGCCGCATGAGTGTCTGTGGGGACTCTCCCGCGCGGAGAAGATCTCGGTGGGGCCGGATTCACTTACCCCTCATACCGCTTTCTATGTCATGTATCGTGACCCTGTGAGTAAGCGTCCTGTTTCTGTGTGTGCGTTATGAAGTTTGCGATCTTTTCCCCATATGGTTCCTTTTATCGCGAAAGTGGTCTTATGTACCTCGTCGCGAACTACCTGGATAAGCAGGGGGGAGATGTGGCGCAGCTTCGGTGTGACGGCGCTCTTCCAGCGTGCGGGCGGGACAAGAAGCATCATAGCGGCCGTACGCCTTTTTCGTGTCTGCAGTGCATGGGGGAGCAAAAGGCTCTTGCTCAATGGTCGAACATCAAAGCGCGAGAGCTGTCGTCGTACATCGTTCCAGATGACGCGCTCAAGAGTGCGCAGTGGATATCCTCAATCGGCAAAGGTGATCTCTGCCGCATAGAGTTTCGGGGCATTCGATTGTGGGATGTGTGCGAGCAGGAGTTCCAGGCGCGGTGGAAGATCGAATCGCTTGAAAAGATATCTCCAGCGCAGGAGCGAGACCTTCGCGCCCTTTATGTTTCGTATGTTCACACAGTCGTAAGCGGAGAGCGGTTTATCGCCTCATGGAAGCCTACCTTGAGTTTCGTTGTCGGGTCGACCGACCCGCTCACGCAGGCCTACCTTTCTCAGGTTAGACGCTCGGAGGGTGAGGCGGCTCTCTTCTCATATGACGCAACCAGTGAGTCGATCTCCGTTGAGTCACTCAAGAACGGTGAGAGGTATACTACCACCTTGATCATCCCCGAAGCGACGGAGATGCGCTCCGACCCTCGTACTTGGGCGCCAGAGCTCACCGCGATCGTGAATGAGATGCTCTCATTCCTTGGGCACGGGGCTGATCTGGTCCCGACGAAATAGTAAAGGGATCGTGACAGGCTTTGAAGAGAGATGTCACACCCCCACCGACTCCGGCGCTTTTCGCAGCTCAATTGTGAACGAGGTTCCCCGATTATCTTCGCTCTCGACCTTGATACTTCCCCCAAGCTTTTCAACAAGCTTCTTTACCGATGCAAGACCGACTCCGGTGCCCTCAATCGCCTCCTCTCCAGCGCGATTGAACGGTTTAAAGATCGAGTCGATCTTGTCTGAGCTAATACCTCGTCCATTATCAGATATCACGATCGATGTTTTACGCCGCGACAGCGCCTTTTCGGACCCGATCGAGATCACCAGAGGGCGATCGATATTCTTGTACTTAATCGCGTTGCCGATAAGGTTGCTGAACACCTGATAGAGTTGGGTTCTGTTCCCCAAAACCACCGGCAGCTCCTCAACAGTAGTGACCTTCACCTCGCTCTGTTGAATCTGTAGTTGATGATCCTCAAGCACCTCGTTGATTACGTCGCGTAGAGGAATCGGCTCAAGCGTTCGTTCTGCCGCCGAGATGCGCGCCAGTTCAAGCACTCCCGAGACGAGATCCTGCAATCGCTTAGTCGCCTTTCGAATGTACGAGAGGGGCTCCGCGAGTTGCGGATTTCTCTTGATCGATTCCTCCTCCTCAAGGATGCCCAGCATTCCCGAAACGGTAAGGATCGGGGCCTTAAGATCGTGAGAGAGCATATAGGTGAACTCATTGAGGTCCTTGTTTCTCTCCTCAACTTGCAACTGATTCATGACGTGCGCCGTTACGTCGATGCTGATGGAGAGCGCGACATACTCATTCGAGGTGTTGTCAAGAATGGGAACAGTTCGCGTCTCAAGCCACAGAGCCATCCCTGATTTGTGGTAAAAGCGGTATCGACACTGAAAGGGCTCACCGGTCGCGACGATCTGAAGTGCTCGTTGGACGATCTCCCGATCCTCCTCCTGAACGTTCGCCGTCAGAAAGGTGCTCTTGTTTCTGTAGATCTCCGAGAGGGAAAATCCGGTGATGACCTCGGTAAAGGGGCTGCACCATAGGATCGTGCCATCTTCCTCATGGAGCATCACTGCCGCGGCTACGTTCTCCGTTAGGATCTTGTATCGAGTGCGATGGTCGGTGTCGGATTGTCGAAGGTCAGCGACAAGACGTTCGAGCTCGCCTGTTTTTGCTCCGATGAGGGGAATCCATCGAAAAGCCCCTGAAAATAGGGGGTACGGAGTCTCTTCATCCGCCGATGTTACGATACGAGTGAGTTGCGCGATCGTTGCGAGATACAACGCGGCGAGAGCGCACAGGAGTAACGCCAGTATCCCTGCTACGTATAGCACCCGTTACTCCATGATTCGTATATGGAGCGCTCCTGATCGAACGCGGAGGCGGCTTTGTCGAGCAGCTCGGATCGAAGGGGCTCTGATACTTCGAGGTGTTCCCATGCTTCGGGAAGCATCGTCTCGTAGATCCGTCGCGCTTGATTCGCCTCTCGCCCAGCCCCGAGGGCCAGCGTGTGCGCGATGATGTTGGCTATTTTGACGAGCGCGAGAACGGAGTCCTTTGGAATTTCGCTCCATGATTTGTGATGTTTGCTAATCACCGCGGTGAGCTCCGGGGTGAAATGCCATCGTTCGGCGATCAGATGTCCTACCTGGGTGTGGTCGAAGGGATACGCGAACGTCTCTCCATCGATCGATTGGAGACCCTCTTCAAATCCGCGAGCAACTACCTTTTCATAATTGGTCGTGTGCTGCTGTAGCATGAAAAGTTTTCCAATGTCGTGCATCAAGCCTCCCAGGAACGCCATATCCGCCTGGTTCGGACGAAGCGCGTTGGCGAGCGTTCGAGCGGTTATGGCGACCGCTATGTCGTGCGCCCAGAAGAGGGCGCGAAGAGGATGTCGAGAGGGAAAGAAGTTCGAGAGCGCGGTCGCGTTCATTAAACATTGCAGCTCGGATACACCGATTACGGTAACCGCGTCCGTGATCGTTTTACTGTCCGATCCTCGGCTGTAGTAAACCGAGTTCGCTATCTTAAGCACGCGGGCAGAGAGGCCCTCGTCGCGTTCTACCACTGCGATGTAATCCTCGGGTTCGGCATTGGGTGAGGTTGCGAGCTGAAAAGCCTGCTGCGCAACCTTGGGCATAATCGGTAATGATTTGATCCCGAGGTAGCTGACAATAGATTGCCGCACCCCGTCTGCAAGGGGTGGGTGTTCTTCATTCTGCTTTACTGTGCGCCGGAACAATTTTGATAGCATAACCCTCTAATAAGATGACGCTTTCCGTATGGTCGATGCCTGGTTTGAAACGACGGCGGGTTTCGCTCGGTGGTGGCTTACTGGTACCGTGGTGTATCGGCACTCCCTCCACCATCATGAACGATTGGAAGCTTTTGGTTCGGGGCGGGAGCAGCAACGCTAAGTACCTCGGTTTTTTCAAGAATTTGCGTTAAACCTGGGGGACAGGTAGGATACACAGAGTAACAAAGGGCCAGTCGATTATGCATACCCTCGCAAACCCGCACAGCTATCAGGATGCCACTGCCACAAATCAACTTGTGTTAGTGGTTGATGACGAGGCGAGTATCCGTCGTTCCCTTGAGGGAGTCCTCAAAGATGAGGGCTTCTCGGTGGTTCTCGCCGAGGATGGCGAGTCGGCCATCCGGATCCTCATGAATACCCGTCCCGCCCTCGTGCTCCTCGACATCTGGATGCCGGGGATGGACGGTCTGGAGACCTTAAGAAAGATTAAAGAGATTCACCAGGACCTACCTGTTGTAATGATTAGTGGTCACGCCACGATCTCGACCGCCGTCGCGGCGACGCGCCTTGGAGCGATGGACTTCCTTGAGAAGCCGCTTGATCTCTCCGGAACGATTCAACTCGTTCGTCGCGTTCTCAACCAAGCTGAGATCCCAGCCTTGGACAACGAGCCCCGATGGGAGGCGATAGAGCCGGCATCTGTTGGGCCTCTTCGTGAGTCGGTGACGATCAATCCTGTTGTATTCACAAAGCAGACCCTTCGTGGTCGGGCTATGCCGCAGAAGACCCTCTCGCACGCTGCTATCTTGTACGGTCAGGGACTTCACTCCGGTCGCAAGAGCGGATTGATCCTTGAGCCACTCCCCCCTAATTCCGGTATCCATTTTGTTGGAGTTTCGGAGACCACCGTTGTTCCAGCCCACGTCGATTTTGTTGAGTCCACCGGATTCGCCACTACCGTTCGCCTTGGGCAGACACAAGCAGGTACGATTGAACACCTTATGTCCGCGCTGTGCGCCTACGGTATCTCGAACGTTCTTATTAAGTGTAACGGAGAGGTTCCCGTCATGGACGGCTCCGCCCGTGAGTTCTGCCGCCTCTTTGAAGAGGTGGGGTTAACTGAGCAGGATGGTGAGTGGTACGAGATCGATATTAAGAAAGTTATCGAAGTAGGGGATGGCAAGGAGTCTATCCGCATTGAGCCCGCTGATCAGTTCAGCGTCGATTATACCCTTCGGTACCCTGAGCCTGTTGGCGAGCAGCAGTTCTCATTCACCTTGACCGACTCGGCCTCGTACCGGGATCAAATAGCAGCGGCCAGAACGTTTAGTTTCGTAAAAGACGTCGGACATCTTCAACGCCAAGGGCTTGCGCTCGGTGGTAGGTTCGATAACTTCCTCCTTATTGGAACTGAGGGAGCTATCAACGATGAATGGCGGTACCCGAACGAGCCGGTGCGTCACAAGGTCTTAGACGCTATCGGAGACCTCTTCCTTCTTGGGCGAAGGTTGCGCGGAAAGGTAACCGCTCGAATGACGGGGCACTCCGACAATATCGCGATCCTCAAGAAGGTTCGTGATGAGTTGATGCGAGCGGCGAGCTAGGTCGGGTACTATTCTTACCAGAGAAAAGGCCACCACGACGGTATGTAGTGGTGGCCTTCGGCGTTTTTCAGGGATGCCGACTTAGCAGAAGTTGCTGGTCTCTTCGTCGGTAAGTCCGTCCTCGTTGGTCGAGATAGCGGTAAGGATAGCCTTGGCGTCATCTCTAATCATCGCCGATAGGCTGTTGATCAAGGTCACGTGACGAGTAACCTCATCCCAATTCTTGGAGGCGATAGATTCACACAGCGTTACCGCGAGTGTGCGTTGTTTCGCCAAGATGGTGTCGTATGACTCAAGGCGTCGCACAACTCCCTCCGGCACAGACTCACGAGTCTTGAAGGTCTGACGAGCTTTAGTTATCGCGCTCTCGAGCTCGGCGAATGAAGCGAAGAGTTTATCGATAATGTTTGATTCCATGGTCACAGTCTCCCTGAAAAATGTACTTCTCGAAATCCGTGTTATGTTCCGAAGCTCGAATTTGTTATTGGACTATCTGACGGCGGGTAGCGTCCTCGCTCGTCACCGGAAGATGGACCCGAAGGTCTCTCAACCGAGTGTCTATCTTGTTATTACTAAGTTGGGCTTCCCTGTCGCATTTCCGAAATGGAAGGACCGGTTCCTCTCGAAACGGGCTTAAAAGGGCGTTACACCCTCGCAGTAAGCCATTCAAAAGTCTGGCCACCCCCATAGTGATTCCGATAATGATTGTGTCGAATAGTCTCATCTTTTCTGGCCTCCAACCTGGCAGATAAACGGTTTTGAAGGGATGCCAGTGCAAAGATGCTGCCATCATGCAAGCTGTTGATAGTACGATATGTTTTGAGGGAGGCTTTCCCTCAACAGTAGGAGAAAGGGCGAGTCTTCAGTAGAATAGAGGCGTTACCCCTGTTTTGAACCGCGACACCTGTCTAGCTTGAGAACACCCTCTCATGAACCTTCCTCCTCGCGACACGACCCCCGCTCCGCAGATAGCGCCACCCGTGGCGTGGGAGCGGTGTGAGGTGCTTCACGACGGAGACCTCTTCTTTAAATCTCTCGAGGCCGCTATCGATGCGGCGACCGTGAGTGTGGACGTGGAATTTTACATCTTCGCCACCGATCGAACGGGAGAGTGGTTCTTTGAGGTGCTTGCCCGAACGGCGCGTCGAGGTGTTGTTGTTCGTCTCCTGATCGATGGCATCGGTTCAACCGGTTTCGCTCGGCACTACCGAGAGCGAGCGAGGGAAGCAGGAATCTTGGTACGAGTCTTTCACGAACCTCCATGGGATAAATGGAGGTGGTGGCAGCGGCGTCGGCGTGTAGGAGACAAACGGTACACGTTGCGCATGGTGGTTCGGAGGCTCAATCATCGCAATCATCGCAAGCTTTGCATCGTCGATGGCCGCACCGCATTTGTTGGAAGTTTCAACGTAACCAGGTATCACCTCGCCTCTGAGATGGGGGTCGCGGCGTGGCGAGATAGTGGTGTCATCGTTGAGGGGCGTGAGGTAAAGGTGCTGAGTAACACCTTTGAGGATATCTGGGTCGGCAGGTTCCAAAGATTGAAACGCAAGATCCGACGGAGGGGATTACAGACTAGTCCCCTTGTTCGATTAAACGTAACGGGGAGGCAGCGGCGAGAGAACTACGTAGATCTCTTGGTGAGACTTCTTCGGGCACGACAGCGAATATGGATAACGAACGCCTACTTCGTTCCGGATGGTTCCCTGCTTCGAGCGCTCGCTGTCGTGGCTCGAGAGGGGATAGATGTGCGAATACTGGTTCCAGGTTTCTCGGACGTAGTGTTTATTCCGTGGATAACCTCAGCTTTCCATTTCGGTCTCCTCTCCGCTGGGGTTAAAATATTTGAATACCGAGGCTCAGTACTGCACGCAAAGACGATGGTGATTGATGAGTGGGGGCTTATCGGTTCCAGCAACCTCAATCATCGAAGTCTCCTGCATGATCTTGAGGCTGATATCGTTATCACCGATGAGAGATCCCTCACGGCGATGAGAGATCAGTTCGCAACCGATCTGAGTCGCTCTGTTGAGGTAACCCTTGAGAATTGGCGCCAACGCCCGTTCATTGAAAGGTTTCTCGGTCGGGTTCTCCTCTGGTTTAGGTATGTACTGTAGCGACACACATGGTCGATACGAGGGTCCTTAAAGTTCTATCGTACAACATTCACAAGGGGCTCGGTCTTGGAAATCGCGCGTTTACGCTCCCGCGAATTCGCGAATCGCTGCAGACCCTTCAGCCTGATATCGTGTTCCTTCAGGAGGTGCTTGGGCAACACGACAAACACGCCAGCAGATTCGCCGGGTGGCCAAAGCTCTCGCAGTGCGATTTCCTCGCGGAAGCTGGATGGCCTCACGCCGCCTACGGTAAGAACGCCGTGTACTCGCACGGACACCACGGTAACGCCATCTTAAGTAAATATCCGATCGTCGAATATGAAAATATCGATGTCTCAACGAACGCCTTTGAATCAAGAGGTATTTTGCACGCGGTTATCAAAGTTCCGTGGAGCGATGTGCCGCTTCACGGTATGTGCGTTCATCTCAATATACTTCGACGTGGACGAGACGCGCAGCTCAAGCACCTCTGTCAGCGAGTCATACGGAGTGTGAATGAGAGTGAGCCCTTGCTTGTCGCTGGCGATTTTAATGACTGGCAGGAGAGCGCGACGAAGCAGCTCTTTGATGATATCGGTGTTCATGAGGTGTTTCACACCCTACGAGGAACGCACGCCCCAACCTTTCCGAGTAAGTTTCCAGTGCTCCGACTCGACAGGGTCTACGCCCGTGGAGTCAAAGCGCTCGGAGGCGAGATCCTCAACGGCCCTCCGTGGACCGATCTCTCCGACCATGCGCCGCTCTTGGTGCAGATAGAGGTCTAACAGGGTGGTGAAAGATAATCTCCTGAATCCTAGTCGCACCTGACGTAGGTATCTGGGATTTTTTTGAGGATTCGCGCGAATGCGGACTTCTCTTGCGTTGATCGTTTGGAGATATGCGCAAGACCTTTAGGCACACGTCCTGCGAAGATCTTCG
>JBDLRS010000091.1:0-6907 GCA_039799965.1 Pseudomonadota bacterium | reverse complement strand
GAGACGACGAAAAAACCGGAGGCGTATCCACTGAGATACGTTGAGGATTTTTTCGGCGGCTCCAACGAAGTTGCAGTCAAACTATCGAAATGCGCAACAGGAAATCATTTTTCACCACCCTGGTAGCTAATTTATCGAGTGATTTTAACGTGTTCAGCCGTAGCTGTTAGGTGTGAGCGGCGTTGCATCGGCTCAGAGCAGAACTCGGAGTGTAGAGTGGGGTGTGTTCGCTAAGTTGCTTATTTTACGACCTTATCTCCTTGTAAGCCGCGCGTATTCCCGTTAGTCTTTCAAAGCTTTCTCCCTTGGTAAAGAGGTTCCCGTGTCGAGCGATGTTGCGGATTCATTCATAGGCGGTCCCTTACGGTTGACCGGACGGGTTCAGGAGTCGGCCTGGGGAAAGGTGGGCCATCGGTCCCGTATCTCCTCGATGGTACCCGGTCACGCCGCAGATGCTCGACTCGCGGAGTTTTGGATCGGCGGACATCACAAAGCGCCATCGAATCTTGAGTTGCCGGACGGTACGATACTCCCGCTCGATGAGGCGCTCCGTCGATACCCCCACGCGTTGCTCGGCGAGAGCGTGGCGCGACGGTTTAACGGCACACTGCCGTTCTTGCTGAAGATCCTCTCGGTGAACGGGGACTATGGGCTTTCGATTCAGATTCACCCCACGAAGGCCAAAGCAGAAGAGCTTCATCGTCGAGCACCTCAACACTACCCGGATGATAATCATAAGCCTGAGGTTGGGGTCGCCCTCTCTCCTGTTACGTTGCTCTACGGTGTGAAGGATAGAGCCGCTCTTTCAACGCTATTTGCCGCTCTTCCTGATGTGCGACGATTTGTGGGAGGGGATCTCGTTGAACGTATAACGCAAGGCGGTGACGAGGGGGATATAGAGGCGATCAAGGCCGCTTTCGTCGCGTGCTTTGCTCTCGGTGAGGCGCGGAGCAGGGAATGTAACGAGTGCCTCGCGCAGGCGCTTCCGCACGCCCCGGAACTGAAAGAGGAGTCCGCGCTCTTCACGCGACTCAGCGCCAAGTATGGCATGGAAGATCCCGGACTATTCGCCATGCTTCTCATGCGGCAGGTTCATCTCGCGCCGGGGCAAGCTATTTTTATCGGAGCAAATGTTCCCCACGCATACCTTGAGGGAGATCTTATCGAATGTATGGCGTGTTCCGATAATGTGGTTCGCGCCGGGTTGACCCCCAAATATAAAGATGTTGAAACCCTCCTTGAGGTCATTGATTGCTCGCCCGCAGTGACTGGGATCTCCGACCCGTGCGTTGGGGCCGACGGGTTTCTCGTGATCTCGACCCCCACAGATGAGTTTCAACTGCAGATCCTTCCCGAAGGTTCCTCTCGCGCGGTTATTCCGGCGGGCGGCGCTCCCTCCGTAGTTCTCTGCGTTGGGCGTGGAGCTACGATAACATCGCTTCAAACAGGGAGAGGCCTTGAGCTCGCGGATGGAGGGGCCGCGCTCTTGCCACCCCACACGGGAGCCTACGAGGTCGTGACCTTTGAATCCTTAGTGGTGCGGGGGACAGTGGGGTAATCGAGGGTAGTGCGCGAACGGCTTTTTTCGAGCATGATAAGGCCGCTCTCCCTTTGATGTTTTGGAGAGCAGAGGTGTGGGTAACGTCAATCGAGAAAGGACCCTGTGGAGCATCAAGGATTACGAGAAGCGGCTGATATCATGAAGCGGGATGGTCTCCCCGCCCCAGTCATCGCGAATTTTGAGCGTCTCTTTGAGTGCGTTATTCAAGGAGCGACCGGCATCATTCACGAGGATGAGATAGAGCCCGTCGCAACGATTGATACCCTTGAGGATCTTCTATCCTCGGGAACTGCCGCGGAAGAGGGCATGAAGCTTCTCGACAAATTGGTGGTGGTACGACTTAACGGTGGTTTGGGTACCACCATGGGACTCGAAAAGGCTAAGTCCCTTCTCAAGGTAAAGGATGGCTACTCCTTCAACGACATTATCGCGTTGCAGCTTAGAGCGCTCAGTAAGAGTACCGGGATAGCGATACCATTGATCCACATGACGAGCTTCTCCACGGACGAGGATGTCCAACGTGTTATGCGTGAGTACGTTGATCTGAGTCCGTCGGGCTTACCCGCAACCTTTCAACAACACCGACATCCCAAGATATACCTTGATTCCTTGACGCCAGCGAAGGAGGCGAACGAGGATCTGAATTGGAATCCACCAGGACACGGTGACATCTATCCATCGCTTATCGCGACCGGATTAGCCGAGAAGTTGCTCTCTTTGGGGAAGCGATACCTTTTTGTTGCTAACGCCGATAATCTCGGAGCGACCGTAGAGCCTGCTATCCTCGGATATCTTGCCCGAACTGGCGCGCCCTTTTTGATGGAGACGGCGGAGCGGACTAAGGCTGACGCGAAGGGTGGCCACCTTGCTCGTCGGCGCTCAACGGGACGTCTGCTACTCAGAGAGAGCAGCCAGGCACCAACCACTGAGACGGGCGAGATCATTTCGCAGTTTCAGGACGTCACTCTCTATCGACATTTCAACACCAATAATATCTGGCTCGACCTCAAAGCGGTCGTTGAGGTGGCGCGAACTCACGAGGGGACGGTTCCTTTGCCCCTCATCAGCAACAAAAAGACGGTGAACCCACGTGATACCTCGAGTCGCAAGGTTGTGCAGATCGAGACCGCGATGGGGGCCGCCATAGAGGTGTTTGACGGAGGTCGTGCGCTTCAGGTGCCTCGTTCTCGTTTCGCGCCGGTGAAGTCCAACAACGACCTTCTTGTGGTTCGCTCTGACGCCTATGTGCTGAACCCGAACTATACCATGACGGTGAATCCTGCTCGCAAAGCGCACGGGTTGCCCCTGGTATCCCTTGATGTGGCGCACTTCGGATTGATCAGGGAGTTTGAGCGTCGAATGAAGGTTGTACCCTCCCTTGTGCACGCTGAATCGCTCATGGTCCATGGGGATGTGACCTTTGGCCATCGTGTAGAGGTGGTGGGGAAGGTGGTGGTGAAGGTGTCCGACTCGAATCCGAAGGAGATTCCAGCTGAGACCGTTCGGTTAGAATCCGGAGAGACGGTGCTCTAGAGGCATCGTTTGGGAAAGGGGCCTACGTAGTATTCCCAGCCCCCCCAATCGATAAACCAAACCTTTGCACCGGACCTGCGGCGGTTTACACTTACCGGGAGCGTCGTTACGCCGCGTGCCTACCTTTCTAGAGGAGAGTGTGCCCCTTTGAAGATCAACTTTCCCGTACCGCTGACTGACTATGGGGATGAGAACCTGCTTGGGTTGTGGGAGGTGTTGTTGCACCGCATACGTGTTGAGCCTCTCAACCTCTTTGCGACCGTTATCTTCCTGTGCGCAATTGTCCACACCTTTAGCGCCTCATGGTTCCTTCGTCTTGCAAAGCGCAGGGAGGAGCGTGAGCACATCGCGTGGCTTGAGCGCTCTGAGGAAGGCGGGGACGGGGACTCTCCCTTACGGTTCTTGACCGTGTTGTTACACTACCTTGGGGAACTTGAGGCGGTTTTCGGTTTGTGGGTCGTTCCGTTGGTTGTAGCCATAACCGTATCGAAGGGATGGGACCTCACGAAACATATCCTTGAACATTCAGTTCACTTCAACGAGGCGGTTTTTGTGGTGGTAATTATGGCGATCGCCTCATCGCAACCGGTCCTCTACATCGCGGAGCGAGTGCTCTCGGCTATCGCTCGTGTGATGGGAGGAACGCCCGCTGCGTGGTGGGCAACTATTCTGTTCATCGGCCCGATCTTTGGTTCGCTTGTCACTGAGCCGGCTGCCATGACGATATGCGCGATGCTCTTAGGACAACACTTCTATCGATATAAGCCTTCGAAGATCCTCGCCTACGCCTCTGTTGGCCTACTCTTTACCAATATCTCGGTGGGAGGAGTCCTAACCCATTTCGCCGCACCCCCAGTTATTATCGTCGCCGCGAAATGGAATTGGGATACCCCCTTCATGTTCACGACCTTTGGGTGGAAGGCGTTGGCGGCTGTGTGCTTCTCAACGTTGGCGTACCTCTATCTCTTTCGACGAGATTTTCACGCTATCGCTAAGCGAGTTCCTCATTTTGATGCCTCACATCCCGTACTTGAGAAGTCTGTTCCGCTCGGGGTTGTGGTTGTGAACCTTCTCTTTATGGCGTGGACCGTTGTGAATGCGCACAGTCCCCAACTTGTCATCGGAGGATTTCTATTCTTCCTCGCCTTCGTTGACGCGACCCGACACTTTCAACGCGCCGTCTCTCTTCGTATGCCCCTCTTGGTCGGCTTCTTTCTGGCGGGTTTGGTGGTGCATGGAACCTTTCAAGCGTGGTGGATTGAGCCTCTCTTAAATCGACTGGGTGAGGGGTCTCTGCTGCTGAGCTCAGTGGTTCTCTCGGCCTTCAACGATAACGCCGCGATTACCTACCTTGCGTCCCTTGTGCCGCACTTCTCAGAGGAACTCAGATATGTGGTTCTCTCGGGCGCGGTAGCGGCCGGGGGGCTCACGGTGCTCGCGAATGCCCCGAATCCAGCGGGGAACGCTTTGCTCTCTCGCTATTTTGAGGGTGGAATATCTCAAGCGCTGCTGTTCCTTGCGGCTATCTTCCCACTTGCGGTAAACCTGATGTTCTTCGTCAGTTTCCGGTAGGGAGTTTGTGTGGCACATCACCGTTTGAATGTTGTGGGATGCGGACGCCTCGGGCAGGCGTTAACGCGTTTGATTGTAGAGTCGCGCCTCGCGCAGGAGGTGCATCTCTGTAACCGTTCTGAAGAATCCGGTGATCGGGCCGTCCAGGCGATCGGATCTGGAACGGCCTACACAACGGTATCCGCCCTTCCCTCGAGCGGGTTGTGGTTGATCGGTTGCGGTGATCAAGTGATGGAGGAGGTCGCCGAGCGAATAGCTGATGAGGGGGCTCTTCTCCCCGATGCGGTCGTATTCCATTGTAGTGGATTCCTAAGTTCTGAGGTGTTGCGAGCGGTAAAGAAAAAAGGCGCGCACATCGCCAGCGTTCACCCTGTGAGGAGCTTCGCAAACCTCGATATGTCAATCGCTGATTTTCCTGGCACCTTCTGCGGTATTGAGGGAGAGGCCCACGCCCAAGAGGTCGTGCGCGAGCTATTTACGAAACTGGGTGGGATAGTCTTCCCTCTCTCAAAAGAGGGGAAGGTGTTGTGCCACGCTGGTCATGTGTTCGCGAGCAACTACCTCGTCTCACTTCTTGAGTGCGCTCATCGGCTCTATGGCGCGGCGGGTATTCCTGAGGAACTCTCATGGCGACTGATGGAGCCCCTCGTGCGAGGCACCGTAGAGAACGTGATGCGGCTCGGTCCATCCAATGCTCTTACCGGTCCGATCGCGCGGGGAGAGAGCGGTGTTGTAGAGCTTCAAGCAAGGACCGTAGCGCAGCGAGACGCTCTTCTCGGAGAGATCTATGCTCGTCTCGGTCTCGCGGCGGTCGATATCGCTCGCGCTCAAGGACTCTCTGATGAAAGATGCGAGTCGGTTCGATACGCCTTGAGCGAGGAACGATAGAGCGGTGTAACGCGCTAGGGTGGTACCCGCAAAGATAGCGCGAGCGATACGTCCCGCGATGAGGACGATGATGATGTCCCCACGACGATAAGTATGGTGATGCCTTGGAAATGAACGACCGAGAGAGCCCACCAGGCGTGTACACTGCTCGGTCGTTACGTTGGATCGGTTATCCGATGTGAGGAGGAAGGGCGTTTCGAAGTTGATTTACCTCTTTTTCAAGATCGCTTGGCATTCGAGCGGTGAGGTTCGCCTCCTTGGTTCCGTAGAACGCGCGCTCGTCGGACTCATCACGCGACACATTGATGCCGTCGACGCTCGCTCCGAGGAAGAGCCCCTCAGCACGCTGGTATCCAATGACCTCAGCTTGAGGCGCTTCGAAGGTCTTATCGAAGGTTCCAGCAACCGCGCTGAGCTCCCCACCTACCTTGAAGTTACCTCGGCGCAAGGCGTCGGCGGCCTTATCGCCCGTCAGGTAGAGAACGATGTCGGCGGATTTTACGCCGGCTTGAACGCCGATGCTTCCACCGATGAGGTTAAGGAACATCGGATTCTCCCACGTTCCCGCTGAACTCTTACAGAAGCCTACGCCATCACCATGAGTTCCGCCGAGACCGGCCGAAACGGTTACGGTCTTCGGGAAGATCGCCACGCACTTGGTTTTATCCAAAACAGATTGAGGCACCTTGCCCATCTTACCTTCAGAGATCTGTTGATAGACGGCGGTGGACTCTCTCAGGTTTGATTCGGCCTCGCGAAATGCGCGACTATTTCGATCGATCCTCATCTCCTCCTCAGCGGCCGAGGCTGATAGTAACGGAAGGGTGAGGGACATGAGTGCGGTGAGATACATCGGGGATCTATTCATAGTGGTCTCCTAATCAGGTGCGATGAAAGAAATGGAGGCACGTCCGTGGCTTCAAAGACATAGTTCTCAGCGATCGGAACGTCGCGCTCCCGTTGTCCGCACGATTCCGCAGGAGTGCGTTAGTGGCTATGAGGCCGGTTAGGGAAGCCTGCACAAAGGTAGGTGAAACGGCTCATGTGGCACCGCTTTCCTTGTTGCAGGAGATGCCGGGTCGCAAGAGTCAAGCAACATCAAAGGATCGCTGCACACGCGCAACATCTAGCCGACCGAGGCGCGCTGCCCGTCACTCAAATCTTGGCGAAGCCAAGTTTGAGTAGGAGAGACACTAGGGTGCAGGGAGTCACCCTGCCCGTCACTCAAATCTTGGCGAAGCCAAGTTTGAGTAGGAGAGACACTAGGGTGCAGGGAGTCACCCTGCCCGTCACTCAAATCTTGGCGAAGCCAAGTTTGAGTGGGAGAGACACTGGGGTGCAGGGAGTCACCCT
>JBDLRS010000090.1:0-5156 GCA_039799965.1 Pseudomonadota bacterium | reverse complement strand
CGAAAAAATCCTCAACGTATCTCTGTGGATACGCCTCCGGTTTTTTCGTCGTCTCCGCCTCGTTTCGTCAAAACTCTCAAAATGCTCACGACGGAACCATTTTTCACCACCCTGCTAGACGGAGAAAGGGACTCCAAACGTCCCTACCTACACAGAATTTTCATCCGGATATCGCGATGACGCTCGACCCCGCACGCAACGCCACGATCATTGAGATGGGACGTGAGATCTTCGCCGACCTCGGCGACACCGACCCGTCGCTCCTCGATCCTCGCTACCTGAACTCACTCCTTATGCGATGGTCGATGAGCCACCCGGAGTTCAAGGTCAATCTCTTTAGACTCGTTGACGTGCTTCCAACGTTGCAATCGAACGAGGCGATAGCTGAGCACGTTCGCGAATACCTTATTCCGCCAGCGAACAAGATGCACCCATCGCTAGGCTGGTTCATAAGTCTCTGCAAGAATCCCCTCCTGGCGAACGTCGCCGCATTGATGGTGCGACAGGGGGTCAAACAGATGGCGAGTATGTTCATCGCGGGCGATTCCCCAACGTCAGCGCTCCCCGTCCTTCAACGCCTTCGCAACGAGCGATACTCCTTCACCGTCGACCTCCTCGGGGAGTTCTGCGTGTGTGAAAGAGAGGCCAAGGAATATCAGAACCGATACCTCGATGCGATCGAAACGTTTGGCGCTACAATTCCAACGTGGAAAGAGGGGGCGCCGATAATCTCGGGACATCCAGGCGAGACAAGCCCCGTGTGCGTTTCCGTTAAGCTCTCGGCGCTCTACTCGCAGACAAACGTGCTCAACTTTGAACAAAGTGTCGCGGTGTTGAGCGAGCGGCTCGCTGAGATAGCTCGAAGGGTCAAACACTATGGGGCGTTGATGTACGTCGACGCTGAAGACTCTGGAAATAACTCGATCATTTACGAGGCGTTCAAACGTGTGTTTGGATCTGAAGAGTTCCTCGACATCCCCTACCCCGGCATCGTTATCCAGGCGTACGCGAAGAACTCTGAGGCCCGTGTCGATGAGATGCTCGCGTTCGCGCGACAACGTGGCGCTCCGATCGCTATTCGGTTGGTTAAGGGGGCCTACTGGGATTTCGAGCGAGTGGTGAGCAGTCAGAACGATTGGGAGTTCCCACTCTGGACGAAGAAGCAATCATCGGACGCGCACTACGAGCACCTCACTCGCAAACTTCTCGACAACCGCGCAGCGTGCCTCCCGGCGTTCGGCTCGCACAATATACGGTCGCTGTCACACGCGTGCTGTTACGCCAAGTCGGTCGGGCTGACCGAGAAGGATTTCGAGATTCAGGTTCTCTACGGCATGGCCGAGCCGATCGCGAAGGCGTTCATGAAACGAGGCTACCTCGTTCGAATGTACGTTCCCCTTGGAGAGCTCCTTCCCGGAATGGGATACCTCGTTCGCAGACTCCTTGAGAACACCTCAAATGAGTCCTTCCTCAGGCACACCTTCTTTGATGAAGATGAGGTCTCAAACCTTCTCAAAGAGCCGGTGATGCAGCCTGAGGATGGAGGCACACCTCAAAGCCAAGAGATCTCCACGATAGAACCACCACAAGAGACGGAACCTCTCTACCAAAATAGCTAATACACCTTCATACCAAGAGGATGACACCATGACACAACCCCTCCCATTCAAGAATGAGCCACTCCTCGACTTCAGTGAAGAGCGCAATCGCCGCTCCGTGCAGGAGGGACTCCGAGAGGTCGACAACCTAATCACAAAGGGCGCCTTCTACGCTCGGCCGATCATCAACGGCGAGGAGCTCCGAAGTGGGGACACCTTCTCTCGTACCGATCCGAGCGATCACACCGCGACGGTCGGTGTAGTCGAGTTCGGGGATATCAAGATGGCGGAGCGCGCCGTCGCGACCTGCGCCGAGGGGCTGCGCTCATGGAGAGCAACCTCGACCGAGGATCGCGCGAAGACGTTGAATCGCATGGCGGCGATTATGCGTGAGCGAAAGGGGCTCCTTACCGCTCTTATCATTCGCGAGGTTGGCAAAACGTGGCGAGAGGCAGATGCCGATGTCGCCGAAGCGATCGATTTTTGTGACTACTACGCGGCGGAGATACGCCGCATCGCCCCTCCACGCCTCACGGAACAGGTCATGGGCGAAGAGAATCACTACCTCTACCAACCCCGTGGCGTTACCGTAGTCATCGCGCCGTGGAACTTCCCGCTCGCAATCGCCTGCGGAATGGCGGTCGCCGCGCTGGTTACGGGAAATACCGTCATCCTCAAGCCAGCCGAGCAATCGAGCATCATCGGACACCAACTCGCCCGTATTATCCTTGAAGCGGGAGTTCCCAAGGACGCCTTCGCGTTCCTTCCCGGCAAAGGCGAGGAGGTCGGGCCCTATCTCACGCAACATCCGCAGGTAGCGATGATCGTGTTCACCGGATCTCGTCCGGTCGGACTCTCCATCGTGGAATCCGCATCCAAGGTACCACCTGGCCAGCGCATGATTAAGCGGATCGTGGCGGAGCTCGGAGGAAAGAACGCCATCATCGTCGATGAGGACGCTGACTTCGATGACGCGATACGAGGGGTGCTTTCCTCAGCATTCGGATTCGCCGGACAGAAGTGCTCGGCGTGCTCACGCCTTATCGTTGTTGGAAGCGCATATGAACCGTTCATCGAACGACTCGCGGCTGCGACAAACGATCTTATCGTGGGGATCGGAAGCGACCCATCGAGCTTCCTTGGCCCTGTCGTAGATCAAGAGGCGTATCACCGGATCACCTCAACCATCAGCTCAGCCTCTGAGCAGCTCACCCTTCTCGCGCAGGCGAAGGTGCCCGCGGAGATATTTCAGCGTGGAAACTTCATTCCCCCAACGATCTTCCGAGACGTTCCAGCCTCGCACAAGGTATGGACCGACGAGATCTTCGGACCGGTCGTCGCGTGTATGCAGGCTCGAAACTTCGATCATGCGCTCGAACTCGCGACCGCTTCGGAATACGCGCTTACAGGAGGCGTCTTTTCGCGCCACCCACAGAACCTTGATAAGGCGAAGGAGGAGTTCCGCGTCGGGAACCTCTACATCAACCGAGGAATCACCGGAGCGCTCGTCGGGCGGCAACCGTTTGGGGGATTCCTCATGTCAGGGGTTGGCTCAAAAGCTGGCGGTCCCGATTATCTCCTCCAATTTATGGAACCCCGCGTCGTAACCGAGAATACGATGCGTCGTGGATTCACCCCGGACATCGCGTAGGCACGTCATGGCTGTATCGACCCTTATGCTCCGCCATCGCGTCACGATCGTGAGCGCAGTGATCGTTCTCGGGGTCATGGCTATCTCAGCGTGCGCGAAGCTTTCGCTTCTCCCCAGGCATCCTGAGGCTCGGGGCGCGGTGAATCGACTTCTCAGCGATGACCCACTCCTTCAAAGTGAGGCTCGGGTCGAAATACTCGCTCTTGGCGAAGGAGCGATGCCGGAACTGCGCGAGCGGTTCGGCGACGGAGATCCCGAGGAGCGAAAGAAGATAGTCGAGATCGTCTCGACCATCGGAAAACCGACCGAGGTTGTGCGAGATGTATTCATCGAGGGCGGACGCGATTCCTCGCCCGCGGTACGACAGGTCATCGCGTTTCGTTCAGCGCACTTTCCCCAACTCCAGCGGGACCTCTTCTCTACCCTGCACGCTCTAGCCTCTGATGCGACCCCCGAGGTTCAGGCTGCGGCGATCACAACGCTCGGCGGCTTCTCGGCGGAGAACTCCCTCACTGCGAGCGAACTTGAGCAACGTATGCGAAGCGACTCCCCCCTGGTAGTCGCAGCCGCCGTTACCGCGGCCCTTCCCCGCCCTGAGCAATCACTCAAACAGGAAACAATGGAGGTTCTTCCAGTGCTCGTAGGAGAGATCATGAACCCATCTCCACTCATTCGAGCCTCGGTGATTATCGCTATCGGAAAATACGGGCCGGCGGCGAGCCCCGCAGCACCGCCATTAGCTGGCGCGCTTCAACACGATCAGGTGCCTGAGATCCGTTTACAGGCGGCGCTGGCGCTTATGAAGACCAAGATGCGTTCCGCGCGAGCGGTGGCGCTTCCCGCCCTGCAAGAGTTCGCCAAGAGCCCAAATCCGGCGCTGGCCGGGCCGGCGCAGCGGGTACTTGCGGCAGAGCAGCCGTCGACACCAACCAGCACAGATGCCGAAAACAATACGACAGGAAGCGATGGAGCGGAGTGAGCAACCAAACTCGATCTCGAATCTGGCGAGAGCTTGGCGATACACGAGCTTGCCCTACCTCCCCTCCCAGACCTTTTGCGCTTACCGGTCGAAAGCACTATACTTATGGGATGCTTGACGCGCTCCTTGCATCACATGGCCTCGTTGCCTACCTCCTCGTTATCGCGATCCTTCTCGGAAGCGCGTTCGGGTTGCCAGTACCTGAAGACCTCTCCCTTATCATTGCGGGCATCCTCGTTGCGTCAGAGAACGCGAACCTGTGGATCATGCTTCTCACCTGCTACTTCGGTATCATCGCTGGCGACCTCATCATCTATCGACTCGGATGGATGACCGGCCCACGCCTCTTCCGGAAGCGGTGGGTTAAGAGGTACATGACCTCGTCCAAGCTTCAGGGACTTCGCTCCAATCTTGAGCGAAAGACCTTCGTTACCATTTTTATCGCTCGACATCTCTTCTATCTAAGAACGATAACGTTCCTCGTATGCGGCGCAGTTCGCGTTTCCTTCACCCGATTTCTTATCGCCGACGCCATAGCCGCGCTCATAACGACTCCACTGATGCTCGGGATCGGGTACCTCTTCGGTCAGCACTACGATCGGATCGTCGAAGTCGTGAAACAGGCCAAGCTGCTCCTCGTACTTGTTGGCGTAGGCGTAGCTGTCTACCTCTACTTCAGGTTTCGGAAGAGAGTAGAGAGCCACGCGGAAGAGGCGGAGGACGAGGAATTTGACGAGGAAGAGGAGTCTTCAGAGGGTGAAGAGACCCCTACGATTCACTAGCAGGGTGGTGAAAAATGATTTCCTGTTGCGCATTTCGATAGTTTGACTGCAACTTCGTTGGAGCCGCCGAAAAAATCCTCAACGTATCTCGGTGGATACGCCTCCGGTTTTTTCGTCGTCTCCGCCTCGTTTCGTCAAAACTCTCA
>JBDLRS010000089.1:0-38020 GCA_039799965.1 Pseudomonadota bacterium | reverse complement strand
ATTCTGAAATGCAGCAATCGTATCGCCCGGTGATTATGGACGGGCGGGCTATGACCGCCCGTAAGGATCGCCAACCTTGATGAGGCATGTGGATTCATAGAGGTGGTTCAACTGCACGGGCAGTCAGAGCCTGCCCCTCCGTGCCCGCAACTACATCGTCGATCTGGCGATACGCGGGGATGGGCATTCCGAAATGCAGAAAAAGATCGCCTCCCTTGATGAGGAATTTTATTTCATCCAGGTCGGCCAACCTGACGGGCAGTCAGAGCCCGCCCCTCCTTGCCCGCAACTACATCGTCGATCTGGCGATACGCGGGGATGGGCATTCTGAAATGCAGAAAAAGATCGCCTCCCTTGATGAGGAATTTTATTTCATCCAGGTCGGCCGACCTTACGGGCAGTCAGAGCCTGCCCCTCCATGGCCGCAACTATGTCGTCGATCTGCCGATACACGGGCATGGTTATTCTGAAATACAGTAATGAGATTCTTTATCCACGCCGTAAACATCCACACCATCGCGGTGGCGATGCAATCGACTCACACTTACCGATATTTTTGACCGTCTGCACAAAAAATCGCGCACCCCTGCTCGCGTATGATCGAGTGCATGCTGTCTTGCGCAACGTATGGTCCGACAACTCCCGCTGGATGGTAGGTCCGTATGTTTTGATGCCTGAGCACCTTCACATCATCGTCGTCGAGGCCGTCCGAAATCAAACCCCTTTGAGTCCTTGGATCGGGTGGTGGAAACAACAATCCTCTGTGCAGATTGGAGGAGGCGCTTTGGTGTGGCAGAGAGACTTTTGGGACACGACAATTCGCACCCAAGCCATGTTTGCGGAAAAGATCGCGTATATCAAAAACAATCCAATCAAGCGGGGCTTATCACAATCTGAGACGGAATGGCCATTTCAGGGCGAGGTGTATCGTATCGCCCTGTGATTATGGACGGGCGGGCTATGACCGCCCGTAAGGATCGCCTCCCTTGATGAGGAATTTTATTTCACCCAGGTCGGCCAACCTTACGGGCGGTCAGAGCCCGCCCCTCCTTGCCCGCAACTACATCGTCGATCTGGCGATACATGGGCATGGTTATTCTGAAATACAGTAATGAGATTCTTTATCCACACCATAGCAGAAGTTAGCGAGCCCGCTGCCTTCCCAGTTGCTTTTTTCAAGGGGCACGGTAGGCTTCCCCAATCCGACGGGTCAGAGGGGGCCTTGGGCCATGCGACCCCTTCGGGTGCCCGAGACGTCCTCTAAATTTTATCCAGCTTCGATAAGGAGAGCACACCATGAAAGTCGCAACCGATAAGGCGAAGTCGATCGTTAATGAGTTCAAGGCGTTCGCATTTAAAGGAAATGTGGTAGACCTCGCGGTGGGTGTGATTATCGGAGGCGCTTTCGGAAAGATCGTAGACTCCCTTGTAAAAAACGTAATCATGCCGTTCGTTGGCTGTCTCCTTCCGGGAGAGCAAGGATATCTTGGGTGGAAGCTCGTGCTCAATGGGAAGGAGATCCCATACGGGCTCTTCCTTGGAGAGGTGGTTAACTTCCTCATCGTTGCTGCGGCGCTCTTCTTGTTCATCGTCAAGTTTCTTGGTTGGGTTATGAAGATCAAGTCTGAGGAGGGTCCAGCGACACCCGCGGTCCCGACAATCACAAAGGACCAAGAACTTTTGACCGAGATTAGAGACCTCTTGAAGCGCTAACACGGTTGTTCTGGTCAAGTTCCCGTACAGAGGTCATCGGTTCGTATGAATTCGTGTATCCCCGCTCGATTCGCTCTGTTGCTCTCTGTAAGTTGCGGACTAGTTCTAGCTCCAGCAGCGCACACGCAATCTCGGTTTGAAAAGCCCCTAGTGCTTCAAGCAAGGGATGTGCTGCCTGAGCCACTCCGTAAGGGGCCTTTTCACGAGGTCGAACCACGAGTGACCAGTGATGGCTACTTCAACGAATTTACGGTGAAGTCAAAGTTTGGAAGTTTCAATGTTGAGGGGCAACAGCTCTTGGAGCTTCGAATCGGAGAGCTCAACGCTCTTCATGAGCTCGATAAGCTGTCGAGCTCTAAGGTGATCGGCGATGCCATGTATGAGGGTGGCAAAGCGACGGTCATGGCACCGGTGAACGCGGTCAAGAAGGTCGCCACTACGGTTTCGGACCCCGACAAGATGTACAATACCGTTAAGGCAGTGCCGGAGGGCGCGGAAAAGTTGTTTTCGTGGGCCTATCGGCAGGCTAAGGGCGCGGCTCAGGGGGTTTCCGACTTGGTGAGCGGAGAAAGTCAAACAAGCTCTCAAGACGCGAGTGAGGGAGCGTCGTCGACCCTTCGAGCGGGTAAAAAGTTTGGACTTCGCTTCATCGGATACACGGGCCGTGAACGTGCATTGTTTCAAAAGCTCCAGGTGAACCCTTACAGCTCAAACACGGTCCTGCAGGACGAAGTCGTGCGAGTCGCCGGGTTGGGAACGGCTGTGGGCTTCGCATTCCGCTTCGTTCCAGGGCTCGGACTTCTTGGGCAGTTGACGACCTTCAACCGATGGTACGGTCGGGCGGAGCAGCTCTCGTTATATGAGGACCCCGACGTCATCAAAGAGAGGAATAAGGCTGAACTTCGGGCTCTTGATCTTCCGGATGATATGGTTGAGCAGTTCCAGAACAGCAAGGCCTATAATCCGTGGACTCGGCGTTTTGTAACGGCTTCGATGACCGCACTCGGAAAAACCGTCGACGGACGATCGCTCTTTATCAAGGCCGCTCTTCAAGCGAGGAACGAACCCTCAACCCTCTACTTCGTGTCTGTGGCGGAATATCTTGAGAATCTGCACAAGAAGACCCCCCTTAAAAAGATCGTGAGTTCACTCTACATTCCCGCAGGAGTCACGAAGAAGGGCGTTTTAGTAGTGCCTCTCGCCGTGGATTATCTCTTCTGGACCCAAGAGGTCGCCGGCATATTCGACGATTTCAGGGATCGAGTGACGAAGGAGGAGTCCCTCTCTTCGGTCGAAATTCATGTGAGGGGACGTGTGAGCCCCCGAGCGAGAGCTGCTATGGAGAGCCTCGGAGCGAGGGTTTCGGAGAACGTTTGGAAGTAGGGCAAGGGGCCTCACCATCCCTTTGTCCTGGTTTGTGAGAACCTCCAGCTATTGTGGGGGCTGCTGTTGTTGGCCTCGACTCTGACTCCGGGCTTCTCCCCCGAGACGTCCGATTTCGGCCATATGTTTCCTATCTCTGCTTACGGCTACTCCGCCTTTACGTCCAGCTTCCCGAGCCTCTTCTGGGGTAAACTCATGGGCATTTCCACGCTGGTGCGCGATCTTGCCTCCTTTGCTGGCTATCTGACGCTGCTTTTCAGTATCCATAGCGGCGAATCCTCGTAAGCGCTTTGTGCCTTTCTCCTCTTGTGCCATGTGCTGTCCTCCTCGTTTGCGCGGGGGGCTAAGAATGCTCAGCGAAGAGCTTTCGTTAGCCGTCCCACAAGCCATGCACGGCTAGAGTAGGGGGTTTTGCGGAAGAGATGATATGATCGCAAAAAGACTCGTCATGGGTGAGAGCGCCGCACAATTTTCCAGCTAAAAAGATTTGGCCGAGACTATATGGGCAGGATACTCATATTTGTTGAGCCCAAGGGTTATGCCTTGGGTGCGAACTCTTTCTCTCCGAACGCTTTTTTCCGGAGATCCTCAAGGTGCAGTTTCACCTCAGCCGGGATGTTACTCCCTCCGCTACCGGTGAAATCATCCATCACTTTATCGCTGTAGATGTCGTAAGCCCATGTAGCTTCCTGGGTGTTCGGGAATTCCTCTATACACTTTTCAAGGTAGAGCTCGTCCCATCCCTCGGTGAAGAAATGGGGAAGGTGGCTGTACGCGAAGCCAAGGAGGTAGATACCTTTGCGGCGCTGGGCCTCGCTCAGCTTTCCAGCCTCAAGGCTTTCATGAACAAGAGCTGTTCCCCGCAGGAGGGCGACATCATCCTGCGTAAAATCGATACCGCGCGTGGCACCGGCTCGAATGAGCCTCTCTCCAGCGGTGAGTTTGGTGGCTTCTGCAACAGATTGGGCTTTTGACCATGCCTCTAGACCTTTAAGCCATCGCTCAACGGTATGCGCGTCGTCGAGTGGGAGCTTATCGGACTTGAGTATCCCCCTGAACATCGTAAGGCTCTCCTGGGGATCTCGTGAGATTCGTGTCTCGATCAGCAGGAGGCTGCGAAGAATCTGATCATCATAGAGGCGGTAGGCGGGATCCGCGAGAGTCGCTGTGAGGGTATTCTTTGCTTCAGCGAATTGACGGGTCGCCATGAGGAAACGAGCGCGGTCAAGGGGGTTCAATGATTCGTCTATCATCGCCGCGTTTGAGTACTGACTCGATACCTTGTATGTCGCGTGGCAGGAGAAACAATCGGTGGGAAGTCGTTGAAGTCTCCACCACGCGTACTCCGTGCGTCCCTCATCGAATCGCCGGCTCGCGTCGTCCAAGAGCTCCGCTACGTTCTTGATGCTCTCTTGGAACCCGGGCTGGGATTTATAGTGGGTCGGAATCCTTTCAAGGGAGTGGAAGTCCCGGCGCAGGGCTACAAGCTGCTTGTGGATCTCGTCAGAGTTGTCGTCGTCAGTAAACTTGACCTCATCGGCCAAAAATGGCTGGAGGGTGCGAAGCGGAGTGAGCAGCTTTTGCATGGAGGTCTGTACCTCTTCGGCGATTAGGATGGTAGCTGGAAGGATCAGTGAGAGGAGGGCGGCGAAGAGTATGTTCTTATTTTTCATAGCGTGCTCATAGGGTATACGGGGGCTCCGCTTGCCGCTAGAACCGAAAACATTCTTGGGTAAGAAGTCAGGCAAAACTAAGGTTAGATAGGGGATAGGGAGGGTAGAGTGGACGTAACCTCGACCGTGACATGCCCGCCTTCAGGTGCTAGTCTATCCAGGCTGATTCAGACCCTTAAGGTCTTAAAGCGATTGCGTTTATAGAGTTTTAATCGTTACGGAGTCATCATGTCCGCCGCGGAGATGCCCAAACAGTTCGTTCACGGAGAGGCCGAGAAAAGAATTTCCCAGATGTGGGATACCCTCAAGGTCTCACGAGGTACTGTTGATAAATCCAAGAAGCCGTTCTGCGTGGTCATCCCTCCGCCGAACGTTACCGGCATCCTCCACATGGGGCACGTTCTCGACAACGTTCCTCAAGACGTTATGACCCGTTGGCACCGCATGCGTGGGTACGCGGCGGTGTGGATCCCAGGCACCGACCACGCCGGTATCGCTACGCAGAACGTGGTTAAGCGCGCCCTCGAGAAGGAGGGGATCAAGATGCGCGACCTCGGACGCGAAGAGTTCTTAAGGCGCGTATGGGAATTCAAGGAGAAGCACGGAAGTATCATCATCGAGCAACTCAAGCGGCTTGGATGCTCCTGTGACTGGGAGCGTGAGCGTTTCACTATGGACGAGGGGTTGATGAAAGCCGTGCTGACGGCTTTTGTGCAACTCTTTGATAAAGGGCTCATCTATCGCGGTAAACGAATGGTGAATTGGTGTACGGTGTGTATGACGGCGCTCGCCGATGATGAGGTTGAGCACGGCACGTACGGCAGTCATCTCTGGCATCTCAAGTACCCCCTCGTTGATGACGAAGGAAATCCGACCAACGAGTTCCTTATCGTTGCGACCACCCGACCTGAGACGATGCTCGGTGATACGGGAGTGGCGGTGCATCCCGATGACCCGAGATACGCCTCGATCGTTGGTCGTAAGGTTCTCCTTCCGATTCAAAATAGACGTATCCCCGTTATCGCCGATGATTTCGTAGATCGAAAATTCGGAACGGGTGTCGTAAAACTCACACCTGCGCACGATCCGAACGATTACCAAGCGGCGTTAAGGCATAACCTTCCTATTGAGGTCGTTATTGGGGATGAAGGCAAGATGACTGAGGCCGCTGGCGCGGCGTACGCTGGACTCGATCGCTATCAAGCGCGCAAGAAAGTTGTCGCGGACATTGAAGCGCTGGGCTTGATGGAGAAGATCGAAAAGCACTCTCACGCGGTTGGGGAGTGTTATCGATGTAAGAGCGTTCTTGAGCCGAAGGTATCGGATCAGTGGTTCGTGAAGATGCGACCACTCGCGGAAAAAGCCAAAGAGGTCGTGTTGAATGGACGGCTTTCGATCGTTCCCGATTCCGAGAAACACGACTACTTCCATTGGATGGACACCATACAAGATTGGTGTATCTCCCGTCAGTTGTGGTGGGGACACCGTATTCCGGTGTACTACTGCGATTTGTGCAGTCATGTGACCGCGAAGGTTGAGGCCCCGTCCTCGTGCGAGGAGTGTGGAAACACCAAGCTTCGACAGGATGAGGATGTTCTCGATACCTGGTTCTCCTCGCAGCTCTGGCCGTTCTCAACCCTGGGGTGGCCAGACAAGACCGACGAGCTTGAGTTCTGGTACCCTAACAACTGGCTCATGTCAGGCCGTGATATCCTCTTTTTCTGGGACGCTCGCATGATTATGGCGGGGCTTGAGTTGCTCGGAGAGGTTCCGTTCAGCACCCTCGCGCTTCATGGACTCGTTCGTGATTCGCAGGGGCGAAAGCTCTCGAAGTCGCTCGGAAACTCCCCAGATCCACTTAACCTCTTCGACCAGTACGGTACCGACGCGGTGCGCGTCTCTATCGCCATGAACTACCCGATGGGGCGACAGGATACGAAGCTCCACGATGATATCTTTAAGAACGGGCAGGGGCTCGTGATTAAGTTGTGGAACGCTACACGACTCCTCCTTGGAAATCTTGGAGAGGAAAGGATTACGAGCGACTCGCGAAAGCTTGACCTCTCAACGCTTGAGGATCGATGGATCATCTCTCGATTGGGAGAGGTTGTTCGCGTGCACGATGACTACCTCAACAAGAGTGATATCGTTCACGCGGTTGGAGCTATTCGAAGCTTTTTCTGGGACGATTACTGCGATTGGTATCTTGAGATCATCAAGAGCCGTTTGTGGGCTGGTGGAGAGTCAAAGAGAAAGGCTCTTGAGGTGGCGCTCGTGTGTCAGCGCACTATCCTCAAGCTCCTTCATCCGTATATGCCGTTCGTGACCGAGGAGTTGTGGCAGACCCTGCAGAAGATGGGGATTACGGATTCCGCTGAGACAGGAGACTGCCGTTCTATCGCGCTTTCCTCATGGCCTGACGCGGAGCTCTATCGTAAGGATGACGCGGCGGAGGGGCAGATCGGGTTAATGGCCTCAATCGTTCGAGGTGTTCGAGACGTGAAGCAGACCCTTAACATCTCGCTCAAGGCGGCTCTTGGCGCGAAGCTTCTCTTCTTGTCGGAGACAGCCAAGAAAAACTTTGAGCCCGTTCGAGGAGTCGCCCAGACGATAGGTGGTATCAGTGAGTTCGCTGAGCACGTGCAACAGTCGACACCGGCTGGACACGTGCCGTTCAAGTTCGATGGTGGAATCGGCTACCTCGCATTACCGTCCGATATCGACGCGAAAGATATCTCAAGCAAGTTGTCCGCTCGCATCGAGAAGCTACAGAAGACCTTGGCAGGTATCGAGAGAAACCTGGCTAATCAGGAGTTCGTGGCGAACGCCCCCGTGGCGCTTGTCGAGGAGACTAAGGGGAAGGCGCAAGAGATTAACGAGTCGATCACGAAACTTGATGATTTCCGTAAATCGCTTCAATAGGAGAGAGCTATGAGTGACGCAAAGGTAAAGATTACTGTTCGGAACAACGGTCCCTTTCGTGTTGAGGGTACCAATTTCGAGATCTGTGACGCCGCTGGCAACGTGTTTAACCTGAACGGTCGCACCGCGATCTCGCTCTGTCGTTGTGGCGCTTCGAAGAAGCACCCATTCTGCGATGGCTCGCACGGAGAGTGCAAGTTTCAATCTGAGTGCCAGGCGTTTGAGTTGCCGCCGAAATAGGGTCTGCTCCCGTTGCGGTTAGGCGTCTAAGTGACTCTGTGGGAGTTCAGGTTCCATCACGTCATCTGAATCACTCTCGTGGTCCAGTGTATGTGAGATCTCCATGATAGTGGTTGTTTTCGCCCGAGGAGAAGCGAAGGCTATCAACGAGACGCCACCGAAGGCCTTAGTGATGTACGGGTCGAGATGCTTGAGCAAGGGTACGAGCTTGTCAAAATTCTTGGTATCTTGGGCTCGCAGAGTCCGCCGTCCACGAATTTTTCCTACCCACCACCAACCGATCGCCCCCACCAGGTTATGAGAGATCATATCATTTACATGGAATCCTGTGGCCGAGAGCACTCTTTGGAGCTCCTCTCTGGTATAGCGTCGATAGTGCCCCAGCTCTTCATCTAGTCCGCTAAAAATGGCGGGATTCGCTGGAACGAGGAGGACGAGACGTCCCCTGGGCTTCAAGATTTGGCACATATGCTTAAGCGCTCGTTCGTGATCGTTGATGTGCTCCAGGACGTTAGAGCATATGACGGTATCAAACTTATCCTCCAAAAGGGACTGAGGAGGAGGCTCCTCGGCGTTCCACACCTCGGTCGAGAGTCTCGCGTCGTGGCCGAATCTATCTTTCAGTACCGCAAGGGATGTGGCTCGTACATCAGTAGCTACCACCGACTTCACGTGTGCACGTGACAGGACCTCGGATACGATATTGCCTATTCCGGACCCTACCTCGAGTACACGCTCTCCGATCGAATCGCCCGCTCGTTCACAGATCCAAGCGTTGTAGCGACGAGCGTCCTCGAATACCTCAAGGGTGTCCACACCGACATCCGGATCCGGAGGCGGCGAGACAAGCGCGTTCCGAATTGCTTGGGCGTCTTTGATAAACTTTCTGTCAAAGAAGGAGAAGCGTATCGTATGAAAGAGAGCCGCTATACCATCCTTCCATGTTATCTTTTTTCCCTCGGCGTACGAACGTCCATAGTAGCGGACAGGCACTTCATACACGACGCAGCCAAGTCGAGCGACCTTCGCGGTTACCTCAGGTTCAAATCCGAAACGGGGAGAGCGGAGTTCGATGTTCTGAATGATCTCCCGCTTGAACGCCTTGTAACAGGTCTCCATGTCGGTGAGCGTTAGGTCGGTGACGAGATTAGATAGTAGGGTAATTATCTTGTTACCTACCATGTGCCGGAAATAGAGCACCCGATGCTCCATATAGAGGAATCGAGAGCCGTACACTACGTCAGCGCGTCCCTCATCGATCGGATTGAGGAGCGCTTCGTAATCTTTCGGGTCGTACTCAAGATCGGCGTCCTGAACGATAACGACATCCTTGGTTGCCGCCTGAAAACCTACCCTGAGTGCGGCTCCTTTACCGAGATTCTTGGGTTGATGGAAAACTCGTATCTGAGGGTCCTGTTCAAACTCTCGGAGGATCTGACTGGTGCCATCGGTCGATCCGTCGTCGACAACGATGATCTCCTTGTCCCGAGGCACAGCCTTAACCCGTTTTATGAGCTCACGGATGGTCTTACGCTCATTATAAACTGGTATGACTACACTGATAGTAAGCAGTTTGTTCGACACGGTTAATACTCCATTTGAGGCGACCGGGGACGACCATCCTCAATCTAAGTGGCGCGTAAGTCTAGGAAATTAATAAACTAAGTTCCTGCTTCAGGTCCCGCAGGATCGATACGTTCCAAGACGACTAAGGTAGAGATGCTGGGTGGGGGCTTGGGGAATCGAAGAATTGTAACAAAAGTGGTGGTTTAACGGGCTAGGAGTACCTAGGCGCTTCCGATAACCGCTGAAAGCGTGCCGTCACTCGTCGCGATATAGATCTGACCTTGTACTCCCTGGCCAATCGCCACTATTGGGAAACTAGTTCGGGCAATTGGTGTGGTCGACCATGTGCCCCCACTCGGAGCGAGCTTAAAGAGGGTTTTCGAGTGAGAGTCCGCGAACAGGTATGCTCCTTGAAGAGTGGGTATAGTTGTCCCGTTGTAGAAGAATCCCGGTATTGCATCGCTTTGAGTGGTTGCGAAGTATGAATAGACGGGAGAGGTAAAGTGCGACATATCGCACGTAGAGACAACGCAATTCTCGCCCTCAGTGATATTCCAGCCGTAGTTCTTACCTCGCTCGATGAGGTTGAGCTCCTGAATCCCGCGTCCAGAATCGATCAACATGACCCTTTTCGTTTTTGGATCGAATGAGATGGAGGTTGGATTTTGTATCCCAAGCGCCCAGATCTCCGCGGCCATGTCATGTCTCTTGGCGAACGGATTATCTGAGGGGATAGTGTATCGTGTTGGGTCCGTGACGGCGATACGCAGCACCTTTCCGAAAAGGGAGCGAGAGTTTTGCGCAAGAGATGAAACGCCTGGTTTTTGAGGGGCATCCCCTAATCCTATGAGCAGGGTGTCATCTCCGGCGAAGGCAAGGGCGCTCCGATGCCCATGAGGATAGGGCTGTACTACTTTGAGCACGACGATCAGGGAATCCTCATCTGCCGTTTGATCGATTTTAGTAGGAAAGCGCCCAACGACCGTGTCCCCTTGCTTGTCGGTATAGGTGGCGTACACCTCTTTGTTTTGGGCATAGTTTGGCGGAAACGCGATGCCCGAGAGCCCGGCGTCCTCCTGAGTTGAGATGATGTTTTTGATGTCGAGGAGGTCTCTTGTAGCTCGTTTGCCGTTCTCGATGACCGCTACCGTGCCGACT
Organism: Pseudomonadota bacterium; assembly: GCA_039799965.1. Lineage (GTDB taxonomy): Bacteria > Bdellovibrionota_C > UBA2361 > UBA2361 > OMII01 > OMII01. Next base: position 27,365 of record JBDLRS010000089.1, on the reverse strand, counting down.
CTTTCAACCACAAATATCTTCGAGGGTTCCCCAGCGATAGATGTGATGGCGATCGGGTCTTCAAAGCCTTGGGAGATCGGTTTGATCTCAAAGCTCTCCTGTGCCACCGCCGTCGTGATGAACGAGAGGAGCGAAAGCAAGAGAGCTTTGAGCGTCATGGGTTAGGCGCCCTTTACGAGAGACGCGATAGATTCACACACGAAGTCCACGTTGTGATGATTGAGTGCAGCGACGCAGATACGGCCACTGTCGAGCCCGTATATGTGATACTTCTCCCGAAGCGCCTTCATCACGTCTACTGAGAGTCCCGAGTACGAGAACATTCCTCGTTGCTTGAGTATGAACGAGAAATCTCGATCGGGGAGGACCTCCTTGAGCTTCTTGGCGAATACCTGTCGCATCTCATGAATTCGTTCGCGCATCTCAGCGAGCTCGTTCTCCCACATCGGGCGAAGCTCTGGGTGAGTGAGCACGATAGCCACCAATTGAGCGCCGTAGGAGGGGGGCGAGGAGTAGATCATGCGAACGATTCTCTTGATCTGGCTCGTCACGGCGGCCGCTTCCCTCTGAGACCCAGTCACAACGGAGATCGCGCCCACTCGCTCGCGATAGATTGAGAAGGACTTGGCAAACGAGTTCGCCACGAAGAAGGTGAGTCCTTTCTCAACGAAAAGCTGAATCGGTCGAGAATCGGGGACAATACCCTCCGCGAAGCCTTGATACGCGAAATCGATGAATGGAATAAGCTCGCGCTCCGCGCAGATATCGACAATCTGCTGCCACGTGCGCTGATCGAGATCGACACCGGTTGGGTTATGGCAGCACGCGTGGAGAAGCACAGGCGTGCGAGGTTTCAACGTTTGAAGGGTCGCCAGCATATCAGCCGAGCGTAATCCAAACGTCTTAGAATCGTAGTATGGGTAGGTCTCCACCTTCATCCCTGAGGCCTCAAAGATTACGCGGTGATTCTCCCAGCTCGGATCGCTGATGTAGATGGTATCCTGTCCCATGAATCGCTTGATGAACTCGATACCGAGTTTTAATCCGCCGCTTCCTCCGACGGACTGAATAGTCGCCACTCGCTTCTCCTTAAGGAGCACGGAGTCCTTGCCGAAGAGGAGCTCTTGGTTCGCTTGAACGAACGCTGGTACTCCATCGATAGGGACGTAGGTCTTCGTGTCCTCTTGCGATGACCAGATCTTTGCCGCCTGAAGTACCGCGTTGAGCACCGGGATCTTTCCGTTAGCGTCCTGGTATACACCTACTCCGAGATTGACCTTTGATGGGGCTGGATCGCTACGGAACGCCTCGGTTATCCCGAGGATCGCATCAGGAGCCGCCATTTGAATATCTGAAAAGAGAGAAGTGGCCATACTCACCCACATAATAAGTGAAAGATTACCTGGGAAGGGTAGCACAGCATGGCGGAGGGAGCCAGTAACGGGGGGAGGCAGACAGGAGCGAAAGATGGGGAGAGTCAGGGGGGAAGGAAGCTCTGGTGGCTGCTTAATTATCGCCCAAACTTGAAAGCTTAATCGCCCCGATCGGCTGTAACCGCGAGGAGGGAGCTATCCTTAATACCCAAGCGCGCGGCTAGATCGGGATGTTGAAAGACCTCTATCCGGTCCTTGCCGGAGGGCATCGTGGTGTGCCCCGCAACGCCGAGCGTAGGAGCCGCCACCCCCGTTTCGAATCTTTTTCTGCTTTGGAACACGCGAGCCTCGTCCCAGAGGCCGGCGTCTATGAAACGTTGCAGCGTATGCGCGCCGCCTTCGATAAAAACCGACGATCGTTTCTCGGCGAAAAGCTCCTCCACGATCTGCTCGGGTATCGAGCGAGCGGGATCGATTCGCTTCCATTCGGTTACGCTCTCGCGCTTGCTAAGTGACGCGTTGAATACCCAGGTCTCAACCTCGTTGTTGAAGAGCGCTAGGGAGGAGGGGAGGGTAAGATTGGTATCGATGACGATTCGAAGGGGATTCACACCTTCAACGTGTCGAACGGTTAGGTGAGGGTCATCAATCAGCGCGGTTCTTGTTCCGACCAAGATACTCATCTCCTGCGAGCGCCACCGATGGGTAGTGCGTCGAGAGAATTCGCAACTGATCCATTTTGATGAGCCATCCTCCCGCGCTATGAATCTATCGGCGGTCTCCGCCCACTTTAAGATAACATACGGGCGCTTCATGCGTTGAAAGAGGATGAAGCGTCGATTGAGCATGACGCACTCTCGTTCGCGAACTCCCTCGTGCACGGTGATCCCCGCATCGCGTAGCTTCTGTATCCCTTGGCCTGCTACCTTCGGATTCGGGTCCTTGCATCCTACGACGACGTTCGTAATACCGGACTCAATAACGAGGTCGGCGCATGGAGGGGTTTTGCCGAAGTGAGAGCACGGTTCGAGCGATACGTAGATCGTCGAGTCCTTGAGCAGCGATCTGTCTCGTACGGATTGAACCGCGAACACCTCGGCGTGCGGACCTCCGTACGCTTGGTGGTAGCCTTCGCCGATGATCGTATCGTTGTGCACGATCACCGCTCCAACCATAGGATTCGGCATAACGGCGCGGCCGCCGAGAGCGGCGAGGTCGAGGGCGCGATCCATATAGCGAGGATCTATCATGAAATAGATATACCATGGACGGGAATCCGCGGATATCCCCCAGGGCGTCATGAGAAATCCGATGACGCTCTCTAAGAGGTTGTGTAGAGTTGAAGAGAGCCCTTGAGCTAAGGTGTTTTCTCCCCGTTTATAAGAAGATGACCAACGAAAGTACCGAGGAATCGATCGTATGGAGGCCGAGTCCGGCGCTCATGGCGGGATGTTCGCTCCGTCGTTTCCTGGACCGGCTTCAACGCCAGGGGATAGGCCCCTTCTCACGATTTGAAGATCTGCATCACTGGTCGGTACGAGAACCACAAGCCTTCTGGCGGGAAGTTCTCGCTCTCGTTGATGTGAAGGGAGTGGGGGACTCACAGCGGGTGTGGGGCGCCGAGGAGGGGCCAACACCGCTCGCTAAGAGATGGTTCCCTGACTTTCACCTAAATTTCGCGGAAAACCTCCTTCGAGCCCCCTCCGATGCTATCGCTATCACGGCATGGTCGGAGGATCGCATCCGTCGCCTGATTACCCGACGCGAGCTTCGTGAGATGACGCTCTCGGTAGCGCAACACCTTCGCTCTCAAGGAATTCAACCCGAGGATCGTGTATTCGCCTTTCTTCCGAATATTCCCGAAGCGGTTATCTGTATGCTTGGCGCAACTGCGATAGGCGCAACGTGGGCGAGCTGTGGTACCGATTATCAAGTGGACGGACTCCTGCAAAGATTAGGAAGGGTGCGCCCTAAGGTGTTCATAGCGCCGATGGCGTATCTCTGGCGTGGCAAAGAGGTGGACGTGACCTCAATAATCGACGAGGTCGTACGAAACACGCCATCCATTCAGCACGTCATCGTGGTGGATTATCTCGGTATCGGGCGAGATGGCACAACGGTCTCGATGACACCTTCTCGTGAGAGTCTCAGTGCTATCCTCGCCAGATCGGCTGGGACGGTGAATCTTCCAACGTTCTCTTTTTCGCACCCCCTCTACATCATGTTCTCCTCGGGTACGACCGGTAAACCGAAGGGGATCGTGCACGGAGCGGGAGGAACCCTTCTTGAGCATAAGAAGGAGCAGGTCTTGCACTCGGATATTCGAGCAGGTGATGTGATCTTCTATCAGACGTCCACTAGTTGGATGATGTGGAATTGGCTCGTTTCGGGGCTAGCGGCTGACGCGACGATCGCGCTCTATGATGGGGATCCTCTGATTGAGCAGGGGAGTATCCTCTGGCGCATGGCGGAGGCCGAAAAGTTCACCCTCTTCGGAACGAGTGCGGCGTTTCTTGGCGCGAGTGAGAAGATGGGGGTGCGTCCCAGAGACACATTCCCTCTTGAATCATTACGAGCGCTTCTTTCTACCGGTTCAACGCTCTATCCCTCTCAGTTCGATTACATCATTGACGCTATCAAGCCACTTTGGATTCAAAGTATCTCAGGAGGTACCGACATCATTGGCTGTTTCGGTCTTGGTACACCTCTCAAACCAGTAGTTCGAGGTGAGGTGCAATGTAAGAGCCTTGGGTACGATGTACGGGTGTTTAATGCATCAGGTGAATCTGTTGTGGGTGAGGAGGGCGAGCTGATGTGCGTTAATCCGGCCCCTTCCATGCCGATCTACTTCTTGGATGATACGAGCGGGGAGGCGTATCGAGCAGCCTATTTTTCGGAGTATCCCGGCGTATGGAGGCACGGGGACTTTCTAGTGGAGACGAAGGACGGTAGCTTGATCTTTTTAGGACGCTCCGATGCTACTCTCAAGCCCGCTGGTGTGCGGGTCGCGACCGCCGACATCTATGCTGCGCTCCACAAGGTGCCGGCGGTACGTGAGGCGCTTGCCGTTGGATACGTGCCACCTGGAGCTACATCAGAGAGGGTTGTGTTGTTCGTGGTGCTCGCGTCGGGCGAGACGATGACTGAAGAGCTCTCTCAAGAGATTCGAGAGACGCTCCGTCGCTCTAACGCTTTTTATGTTCCCGCCGTTATTGTGCAGGCGCCCGAGGTGCCCCGTACGTCGAACAATAAGCTCTCGGAACTTTCCGTTAAAAGGATCCTGAAAGGAGAGGACGCAGGCAATTCCTCAGCGTTAGCAAATCCTGACTCGCTTGAGTTTTTCAAGGGAGAGGGACTTCAGAAAGTGAGAGAGGCGTTGGGCTAGGCCTCAACGAAGAGCTCCGGAGTTTGTTCGGGATTGATACTCGAGCTCCCCTTGCTAAGCCACTCGTTTCTATCTTTTGTTGAGATCGCTTTATTGAGCTTCGTCATGATAGCCCCGCGCGTTTCAACAGAGATCAACATCTCTTTCCCAGTCCACTTAGGAGTGCGTTCCAGAATCTCACCGCTCTCCATATACGAATCGATCAATGCCTCCGCCATGCTGAACGGAATCCCGTAGAGCTGACTAGGTGTATGGTCTCTGTTACCGGTCGCGGCAGCGACGTACTCAAGGGCCATTGAATGATTGAACCCCATCCGCTCAAGAACGATGGCGGCTATTTGAATGTTGTTGGTTTGGAAGGTGTTCTCCTCGTAGGCGATATCGAAAGCGCGGTCTTTGCTCTTGAGGTGAATGCGGTAATCTTTAAAGCCACGACGGTTCTCTCGGAGGAACGGCGCGAAGGCGAGGTAGCGCAAACCACGGCTGAGAAGACCGAAGGCGAGCCCCACCTCTGGAATTCCTTGGCCGATGATTCCGCCTGTCGTCAGCGCCTCGTAGAGCGGATTCTCGACGTAGGCCCAATCGTCTTTATCTGTTTTGCGACTCAAGTTGCGAGAGAGGTAGCAGTACGCCAAGATAACGGCGTGCTCGATGGGGGTATACGCCTCAAAGAAGTCCTTTGCGTCAATTAACTTACCCGGTGTGAGTACTTGTGGTCGGTGCTCCTTGGTAAGGAAATAGTATGTGGCTTTGATAGTGCTATTTTTGAGAAGGCGGATGATGTGATTCTCGGCCGCAAGGGGGAGGCGGCTCGATCCTATCTCGTAGTGATGAACGAGGAGCCGTATCGCCTCAGAGAAATTCGCGGCCACCGCGCCGAATGGACGGAGTAACTCCTCAGCGGCTTGCCACCCAAGACGGGCTTCGGTGTCGATGGATTTCATCTCTGTATGTTGTCCCATGGCTCCGCTTCCCAACCGCAACGCGTAGGGGTTTTTGATGCCCGCTCACGATATCGTCATGGAGTTTTGATGCCTTAACGAACGGTGGCACTTTTGAGTGTATCGCTGAAGTAGCTCCTCACCAAGCTGTCTTTTTTTAGTGCAGGGGCGAGGGTTATTGCAAATCGCTCTAGCAAATTCTCGACAGTACCTCTGCAAATCCTCCTCGTTGCTGCACTTGCTCGGTAGTTACTTCGTTTTTTGCCCCCAATGGCTCTTGTAGCAGACACTTATGGAAAGGAACAAAATTTTTCTCTCTCATGGTCTTTCCATCTTTTTGCTTTTACGCTAGTGAAGCCGCGGTCAGATCGTAATCCGCTAGCCCAGCGGCGCGAGCGGCAAATCGTGAAATCTTTATCAAAATCGTGTGGTTATTATGAGTGGTAGTAGATCAGATCACGCTTTAGTCGGCGCGGAACCACACCCTACCAACCAGAATACAGCGACCGATCAAGGGGTTGTATATCCTAGAGTAAAAACTTGTTGTGGGGATATTACAATCGAGTGGTTCAATCGTTTTGAATTTCAAGAAGCACAACTACGGATTGAAACAGTGGGGCAGAAAAACCCCTGGCATCCAGATACATTTAGGCGTATCTGTTCAGGGGATCTCTGCTGCCAATTGGCCTATTATCATCCGAATCAATCGTCAACCAACGATGGACCCGAAATTCACCGTGGGGTTGTAGGTTATGTAATTTATACGATGGATAAAAGTGACAAAGCCATCCTAGGCTTGGCGGTTACCCCTGCATTTCAGGGAAACGGAATAGGTAGGATGCTTGTGGAAGCTCTCTCTAAGGACCCCTATGGAGTCGAGGGCTTGATAACTGCGGAGGTAGATTCAAACAACTCCGCAGGGCTGAGTTTTTTTGCTAGGTGTGGATTTACCCAACCGGAGTCGGACGCACCTGAGAAAAGCGTAAAGCGGTTTGTCCGCTCGCCGTCAGAGATAAACGATACACGATTGAGGGAAAGCACCCAGGGAGCACCAGGTGCAGAGGCAGGAGCGGCCGGCGGGGCAACGACTGGAAACCTGACCACCATTCTCCCAGATCAGATCCAGATCCGGTGGCTGATACAACGGGACTTGGAGGCTGTGGTTGCGATCGAACAAGCAAGTAAAAGGGCGAACCCATGGACCGAGGACGAGTTCCTTTCTAAAATTAGACAAAGAAATTGTTTCGGTGTAGTGGCTGAGTATCGCCTGATGGTGCTCGGTTTTATTGTTTATGAACTTTATACGGATCATCTGTCAATCATAAACATAGCCGTCGGTCCTTCCTATCGGAGATCTGGGATCGCCACATGCATGATCGACCGGCTGAAGGAAAAGCTTTGGCCTCTCCGCAGAAGTCGCATAACGCTATGGGTGGGAGACTCAAATGTGAATGCGCAGCTGTTTTTCAGGGAACAGGGCTTTAAGGCCACGGGAGAGTCTCGACATCAGGCTCAAGACTCAAACGAGTCTGAACCTCAGTATTTTATGGAATATTTGCCGGTCTCCAGTGAGCATAGGTAAGGATTGATCATCTCCCCAATTCTGCTAACCCCTAGCAGTTTTTTCAGTTGCTCTGGGTCCAAAAAGAAAGATTTTTTCTTTAGTAGTTCCGGCAGGTTGAGCTGTCGCGCAAACATGGTGCCGCAAGTATCTCTAGCAAGATCCCCCATCTTCCGTGCTTCTCGTTAGTCCCCGATAGCCTGTTAGGATTATCCCAACAAGCCCGACCGCTCCAACAGCGCTGACGGATCCGGCTCCCGTCCCATAAAGCTCTTAAAGAGATCTCCTGGATCCTGGGTGTCGCCTCGGCTCAGAATCTTGTCCCTGAATTCCCTGCCGGTGTTCGGATTCATGAACCCCTCTCGCTTGAAACGTGAGAAGGCGTCAGCGTCGAGCACCTCTGCCCACTGATAGGAGTAGTAGCCAGAGGCGTATCCCACAGCGGACCTAAAGAGATGAGTGAAAGCAACGATCATGCCGTAGTCCTTCGGCAGCGGAAGGGTCGCAAATGCGTTCATCTGCTCACGACAGTAATCGAGGATAGGACCATCTTTCTCCTTCGAATATTCACGATGAAGCTTGAAGTCGATCGTTGAGAATCCAAGTTGCCGCATCATGTGTGATGCCCTGCGGAAGTTCTTCGCCTTCGTCATCTTTTGAAAGAGATCCTCTGGAAGTTTCTCACCTGTCTCGTGATGTACCGCGAAAAGGTCAAGCGCCTCACGTTCCCAGCACCAGTTCTCAAGGATCTGAGAGGGAAGCTCGATGAAGTCCCACGCCACGCCATCCATGCTTAAGCCTCGCATCTCGGTGCGTGAGCAGAGTTGGTGCATCAAGTGACCGAATTCGTGGAAGAGGGTCGTTACCTCATTGTGCGTGAGAAGCGATGAGCTCGTGTCTGTTGGCGGGGTAAAGTTACTGGCAATCAATCCAACGTGAGGCAATGGATCATTATGCGTTATGTGTGTGATGAACCCGTTCATCCAAGCGCCGCCCCGCTTATTCTCACGTGGGAAGAGGTCCGAATAGAAGTGTCCGAGGAGTTCATTGCTCTTCGTGTCGTACACGGAGTAGGTGGTAACCTCCCTATCCCACGCCTTCAGCGCACTGTTTTCACGTACGGTGAGGCCGAAGGTTTTTTCAACAAAGGAGAAGAGTCCTCGCATCACTTGAGGAAGTGGGAAGTAGGGGCGTAGCTCCTCTTCATCGAAGTTGTAGTGTGCGAGGCGCATCTTCTCGGCGTAGTATGCGACATCCCACGGCTGCATTTCGCTCGGATCGGTCTTGAGTTCGTCCCGTACGAACGCGGTGAGGTCCTCTTGGTCCTTGCGGAAATGGGAGGTGATTCGCTCTCGCAAATCGTTCACGAATTGAAACGCGCGGTCGCCTGTCTTCGCCATGCGGTCCTCTAACACGAGGTCCGCGAAGTCTTTGAAACCGAGAAGGTGAGCTTTGGCAGCACGAAGCTCGAGGATGCGGTTGAGGATATCAACGTTGTTGAGCTCTCCCGATGTGCATCGGGTGTTGTAGGCGCGGTACACCTTCTCTCGAAGCTCACGAGAATCGGCGTAGGTCATAACCGCCATGAAGCTTGGGCCTTGCAATGTGAAGCGCCATCCTTCAACGCTTTTTGAGGTGGCCGATCGTTTCCCCATCTGTCGGGCGCTCTCGGGAAGTCCGGCGAGATCCTTTTCATCGGTTGTGACGTATTCGAATGCGTTAGTAGCGTCGAGGACGTTTTGCGAGAACGTATTCGTGATCTGCGCGAGCTCGGTATTGATAGCGGCAAGTTGTGCCTTCTTCTCAGGGGGAAGGTCCGCTCCGCTTCTACGGAAGTCGGCGAGTGTTTTGTCGAGCAACCGCTTCTTTTCGCCGGTGAGTTGAGCCGCCTCAGGGGTTGCGGCGTACTCCTTGAGAGCTCTCCACAATCCCTCGTCGAGGAGGAGTTTTGATCCGAACTCGCTCACCCGCGGGAGCACCGCGTTGTATTCAGTTCTCCATTCCGGTGTTGTCGCGACCGACTCTATGTGGGAGACGATCCCTATCGCGTAGTTGAGCGGGAGTCCGAGGTTGTCGAGAGCGCGGATTGTGTTCTCGAACGTGCGAGGGCCCTTTTCGCTCTTTATCGCCTCAAGCTCCGCTTCGGCCATCGCAAGCGCGGTATCGATGCTGGGCTGGATCTGAGAAGCGGTAAAAGAGTCAAACGGGATCTCGCTCGTGCGGATAAGGAGAGGTGAGGTTGTATCGGTTGTCATGGGAGGAAAAGTCTACTGAGTTAGGCAGGTTCCGTCAAAGTAAAGGATTGGATCAGCCTCTTTTGGATTGAAATCAAAAGAAAGTTGTCGCGTATTTCCGAAGAGGTCGCCGCTCCAGTTGAACATACGTCGCCAAGGGGAGTATCGTGACCGTATGGAGCGGTTCGATTTCCTCGTGATTGGTGGCGGCATAGCCGGCTTAAGCTACGCGCTCAAAGTGGCTGAGCACGGCACCGTTGCCGTGCTCTTCAAGAAGGATCCAAACCTCTCCTCTACCTTGTGGGCGCAAGGTGGAATCGCCGCCGTGAACGAGCCGGACGATACCTTTGATCTTCACATCCACGACACCCTGGTGTGTGGGGGTGGGCTGTGTAAGCGAGATATCGTTGAGATTGTGGTGACGGAGGGACCGGATCGGGTCGCTGAGCTCGTCGCTCTCGGAGCCAAATTTGACAAGGGGGAGCACGGTGAGTTTCATCTGCACCGAGAGGGGGGGCACTCTCGACGCCGAATCTTTCACGCGGGTGATGCCACCGGTTCAGAGATTCAACACACCCTCCTCGCCGCCGTGAAAGAGCACCCCTCAATCAAATGCTTCACCGGCACGAACGCGATCGATCTTATCACCACCCACAAGCTCAACCGTGAGCTTCATGAGCCTAACAAGGTAATCGGCGCCTACGTTCTCAAAGACGATGGTGTTATTGAGCCATTTTTGGCGGATAAGGTGCTCGTTGCGACCGGTGGCGCTGGAAAGATCTACCTGTACACCTCTAACCCCGATGTTGCGACCGGTGATGGTATCGCCATGTGCTACCGAGCCGGAGCGCGAGTAGCAAACATGGAGTTCTTTCAGTTCCATCCGACCTGTCTCTACCATCCCCAAGCGAAGAGCTTCCTCATTACCGAAGCGATGCGAGGGGAGGGAGCTAAGCTTCTTCGGATGAACGGTGAGCCGTTCATGCAGAAGTACCATCCACAGCTTGAGCTTGCGCCTCGCGATGTCGTAGCCCGCGCGATCGATTATGAGATGAAGAGTCGGGGAGATGACTATGTACTTCTCGATATTACACACCGATCTGCGGATTTCGTGAGGGAGCACTTTCCGACGATCTATCAGAAATGTCTCCAGTTTGGTTTCGATATCACCAAAGAGCCGATTCCGGTGGTCCCAGCCGCTCACTATCTTTGTGGTGGGGTGATGAGTGATGAGTTCGGGCGTACCGATATCCAAGATCTCTATGTAGCTGGTGAGAGCGCCTGCACCGGATTGCATGGCGCCAATCGGCTCGCCTCGAACTCACTTCTTGAGGGTGTTGTGTTCGGACATCGCGCAGCTCTGCATTCGATCGATCACAAAAGGGAGCGTCCGTGCGATCTTCAACCGCCCGCATGGGACCCGGGAAGTGCGGTAGACAGTGATGAGCAGGTGGTGATTACGCAGAACTGGGATGAGATCCGACGCACGATGTGGAACTACGTCGGAATCGTTCGCACGACGAAAAGGTTAGAGCGAGCGCTCCACAGAATTGAACTGATGCGACGTGAGATTCAGGAGTACTACCGACAGTGCACCGTAACGTCGGATCTTTTAGAGCTTCGTAATTTGAGCCTCGTGGCTGAGTTGGTAATTCGCTCCGCCCTCGCTCGCAAAGAGAGTAGGGGACTTCACTACACCTTAGATTATCCGTATGCGCATTCGATTTCAGCGGATACGATCGTGAGTCGGTAGTTCTTTGGATCCCGTACCTGGGAGCAACCGTGCCCGGTCTACGCAATCTTGTGACTTGAACACAGCCGGTGACACACGCGACCTGGCGACCGAGGACGGTAGTCTCCGTTGTGCGAGCCCGCGATTATGAGAGTAACCGACATCGCCTCGCCCCCGATCTCGATCGCGGTTCCGTTCCTGGAGTGCTCACGGGAGTTGGCGGTGCGTGACATCCCCTCGCCGCGAATCTTTAGGCCTAACAGGGTGGTGAAAAATGGTTCCGTCGTGAGCATTTTGAGAGTTTTGACGAAACGAGGCGGAGACGACGAAAAAACCGGAGGCGTATCCACTGAGCTACGTTGAGGATTTTTTCGGCGGCTCCAACGAAGTTGCAGTCAAACTATCGAAATGCGCAACAGGAAATCATTTTTCACCACCCTGCTAAAGGTTTGCCGAATTACGGCATCGCGATTGAGAGGTATTTGAGCACGAGGTAATCCTCGATGCCGTATTTGCTCCCTTCGCGACCAAATCCCGATTCTTTGATGCCGCCGAACGGCGCTTGAACTGACGATATCGCGGTGTCATTAATCCCAACCATTCCGTACTCGAGCTGCTCGCTTACCTTCATCGCGCGGGAGAGGTTGCTCGAGTACACGTATGCGGCGAGTCCGTGCGGTGTGCTATTCGCGAGAGCGATAGCTTCATCATCTGTTGAGAAGGTCGTGATGGCGCTGACTGGTCCGAAGATCTCCTCGTTCCAGATCGACATGAATGGCCTCACACCCGTGATAACGGTAGGTGAGATAAATCGTTTCCCGCGGGAACTCTCAACCGGAGCCAGTGCAATGGACGCTCCTTCACAACGAGCTGACATGATCAGCCGAGTAACCTTTTCCGCCGCTTCATCCGTGATAAGTGGGCCGACCTGTGTGGTTGGCGTTGCCCCATCTCCCACGACGAGCTCCTTAGAGCGGATTATGAAGCGTTCGGTAAACTCCTGCGCGATCTTCTCATGCACAAGGAAACGATTCACACAGATGCACGTTTGGCCGGCGTTTCTATACTTTCCGTAGATTGCACCCTCGACCGCTTGATCGATATTGGCGTCGTTAAACACAACAAATGGGGCGTTTCCACCCAATTCAAGGGTTAATTTTTTGACCGTATCGGCGGATTGCCTGATGAGAATCTTGCCGACCTCGGTGGAGCCCGTGAATGTTACCTTCCTAACTAATGGAGATTTCATGAGCTGGGAGCCGATCGTTTCGGCGTCACCTGTAATGACGTTGAACACACCGGCGGGCACTCCAGCGAGCGTGCACAACTCCGCCAAAGCGAGCGCCGAAAGGGGCGTTTCTGGCGCTGGTTTCGCGATGAACGTGCATCCAGCGGCGAGAGCGGCGCCAAGCTTTCTCGCCAGCATCGCGATCGGAAAATTCCACGGGGTGATGGCGGCGACTACCCCTATTGGCTGTTTAAGTACAAATATCCGCTTGTTCGGGGCGTCCGCGGGGATGATGTCGCCATTGACGCGAACCGCCTCCTCTGAGAACCAGCGAAAATAATTCGCTGAGTACATAACCTCTCCCCGTGATTCCGCGAGTGGCTTTCCTTGTTCCGCGGTTATGAGATTCGCGAATTCATCGACTCGGGCAACGAGCGCTTGCGAGATAGTGAGCAGGATATCGGAGCGTTCGCGCGCCGGAAGGTCTCGCCAGACGTACCAAGCTTCATGTGAAGAGGTTATCGCCTCTTCCACGTCTTGAGGCGAGAGGGATGGCACATGAGCGAGTACCTCGCCGTTAGCCGGGTTAGTAACTGGGAATGTTCCTCCCGTGGAGGCCTCCCGCCATGCGCCGTTGATGAAATTTTTGGCAGGAGTATGTGTCATATAGCCTCTACCCTTGGAACCCGCTAACTGTTTGTTTGTAAAACATCGTTAAGTTGCAATGGGATATTTCAATATTTCTCATTTCGATCTAGATCTTAGCCCGAAGATTTACCCACGGTTTAGAACGAGATACGACCGAGACGCGTTTTGTCAAAGGTTCTAGGTCTTTAGACCCGGTTCTGGCGCCTCGGTTCGGTTCCAGCGTCTCGTTAGTAGTACCTTAAATCATGGGGAGATGGCTTCACCTTTTTTGTATCACAGGTGGGTGGGACACGATGGTTCAGTAATTACTGAATCTCGCTCGACGGCCCTTCCTGGTATCTGCTTCATCCATGATAAACAAAATCAGATTAGCATTCGCGGGAGCCTGTGTTGTAACAGTTGCGGCTCTCTTCATTGGATTCAAAGGGGGAAGTGTAACGACTGCGGCTATCGCGCAGGACGGTGCCACCCAATCCTCAGATTATCCGCAGGTTGGCGTTCGTACGGGCGTTTTCAACGACGGCCAAGCGGCACTTTGGGATCTTAACATCTGGGACCACTTCCACTACTTTGGTCCTCCTGAGCGAGCTCGCGGTTACAAGCCGGAGCAGCCGATTAACTTCAGCCACGTTATTCACGTGCAGCAGAACAAGATGGAGTGTCAGTACTGTCACTGGTCCGTGGCCAAGGCTTCGTATGCCGCCATTCCAGAGGTTGAGACCTGTATGGGATGTCACGGTGCGCTTGTTGCTGGTAAGTCCGAGCAGGGCAAAAAGGATATCGAGAAGCTTAAGGAATATTACAAGAACGGTCAGCCGATTCCGTGGGTAAAGGTCCATGTGATGCCTGACTACCTTAAGTTTAATCACAAACGTCACGTGAAGGCGGGCGTCTCCTGTCAGGAGTGTCACGGCCAGGTGCCAGAGATGGCTAAGGTGGAGCGCGTTTCCTCGATGAAGATGGGATGGTGTATCGACTGTCACCGTCAACGCGGGGCGAGTATCGATTGCTTAGTATGCCACGGTCATAAGTAGAGCAGACGCAACGGGTCACGAGTTTATTTGAGGTTAAAAATGAAAGGCGAATTGGTTCAGCTTAATGGGAACCGCAAGCAGGCGGAGACGCAGAGCGGAGAGGGGCTTGTGAACATCACTCGCCGTCGGTTTCTCCAGGTTATTGGAGCTACATCGGCGGTAGGCGCCGCGGCGTGCGCGTCACCGGCTAAGCAGGAGATCCTTCCATATGTGAAGGCGGATCCCGAGCAGATCCCAGGGGTGTCGGTGTGGTACAGCTCTACCTGTACAGAGTGTTCCGCGGGATGTGGTCTTAGGGTTCGTACCCGTGAGGGGCGAGCAGTCAAGGTCGAGGGAAATCCAAACAGCCCGGTGAACCGCGGAAGTCTTTGTGCTCTTGGACAATCGACCCTTCAATCGCTTTACGATTCAGATCGCATTCGTCAACCGCTCAAGAAGAAGGGGAGGACCTCTGAAGGCCCAGTGTTCGAGGCGACCACATGGGACGAGGTGTACGGCAAGATTAATGAGGCTCTTGCCAACGCGACGAATAAGAAGTTGCTCATCACAGGCGAGACTCAAGCAGCTCACGCTGATCTTCTTACGCCGTGGGTATCCCAACTCGGATTCAATCAGGTCGTGTGGGATCCGATGCAGCCGGTCGCGGTAGCTAAGGCCTCCGAGCTGGTGTACGGCACCTATGGAGTGCCAACGTTTTTGATCGACAATGCTGATGTTGTTGTAAACTTCGGTGCTGACTTCCTTGAAACGTTCGTGAACCCAGTGGGGTACGCTCGTCAGTGGGCTGATTCCCGTCGTTCGGAGCACCCGCTTCGCTTCGTTCACATTGAGCCACGTCTCTCCTTGACCGGCGCTAACGCGGATCTCTGGTTGAAGTCAAATCCAGGGTCGGAGGCTCGAGTGGCTCTCTTCATCATCGGCCAGCTCATTCAACGTGGACGCACACAGGGACTCACAACTGACACGCTCTCGAGCCTTAAGGAGCTCACTAAAGGGATCACCCCGGAGGCGGTTGAGGAGGAGACCGGAATCTCGAAGGAGAAGCTCCTCCTTGTGTCTCAATATCTCAGTGACGCCGATGCTTCGCTTGTGCTTGCGGGTGGTACCGCGTCGAGCACAGCGAACCCACTACCACTCCAGGTGGCTGTAAACATTTTGAACGTGATGCTTGGCAACGTAGGCAAGACAGTAAACATCGCTCAGATGTCCACTCCTCGTTCCTCCGCTTCGGACCTCGTGGCGGCTATCAACGATATGCAGCAGGGAAAGGTCGATGTTCTCTTCACCTATGGCTCTAACCCAGCGTTCACATTCCCAGCCGCTCACGGGTATGACTACGCTGTAAATCAGGTAAGCATCAAGGGTGGGGATAAGAAAGCTGGTCTCGTGGTGGCTTTCTCCAGCTTTATGGATGAAACAGCGCAGCTAGCTGACTACATCCTTCCCGTTCATACGGGACTTGAGGATTGGGGATACACACGTCCTTCCAAGGAGGCGATAAGCCTCATTCAGCCATCCATGCGTCCTATCTTCGACACGCAAAGCATAGGAGATGTGCTTCTTACTATCGCAGCTAACGCGAACAAGACGATCGCTCCCGCTGAGGTAACTTCATTCGATACGTTCGTGAAGGCAAACTTCCTCACCGCTACGGCGGCTCAGGCCGGAGGAGACACCGAGAAGTTCTGGAGGACGAGCCTTGAGAAGGGTGGGTACTTCCCAGCCTCCACAAATAACGGACCTTCAAAGGTTACAATTAACCCTTCGATATTTCAGTTGTCGTATGGAATCTCAGCTCCACACCTGCATGACGATGAGCTGATCCTCTACCCGTATCCATCAGTGAAGACCTTCGATGGTCGCGCGGCTAACAAGCCATGGATGCAGGAGTTGGCCGACCCTATCACCCAAGCGGTGTGGGGCGCGTGGGCGGAGATTCATCCCGATACAGCTAACAGGTTCGGTCTGAAGCAGGGGGATCCCGTCATCCTTCGTACAGATAATGGAGAGGCTCACGTTCCAGCATATGTCACCGAGCACGTACACCCTGGCATAGTGGCGATCCCGCTCGGACAGGGGCACACCGCATATGGCCGTTATGCAAAGGCGGCGGGTAACGGCAGTGTCTACGGACTTCTTCCTAAGACGGTCGCGACGGGTACCTCGGCACTTCCTCTTACGGGAGGTGCGGTTAAGGTTGTTCGTGGACTCGGAAACGGTGACCTTGTTACCGTTCAGGACTTCTCGGATCAGTTAGACCGTGAGCTTGCTCGAACGACGATCATCGGTGGCGCAGCAGGAGCCACTTCCCACGCGATTGGCGGGGCTCACGCTGCTGGACACGGAGAGGGACACGGTGACGGACATGGTGGACACCACGAGCCGAAGCAGATGTATGAGCAACGTGAGCACCCGCTCTACCAGTGGGGCCTCGCGATTGATCTCGCGGCGTGCACCGGATGTTCGGCCTGCGTCGTGGCGTGTCAGGCTGAGAACAACATTCCAGTTGTTGGAAAGAAGATCGTCAACCAGGGCCGAGAGATGGCCTGGATCCGTATCGAGCGATACTACGATTCAATCAAGACCGAGGATGGTGGTGAGGAGCTAAAGGTCAGCTTCCTTCCGATGATGTGTCAACACTGTCAGAACGCTCCGTGTGAGCCGGTATGCCCAGTGTACGCGACCTATCACAACGAAGAGGGTATGAACGCCATGATCTACAATCGTTGCGTAGGTACCCGTTACTGCTCGAACAACTGTTCATACAAGGTTAGACGCTTTAACTGGTTCCAGTATGAGTGGCCTGAGCTTCTCGACTGGCAGGTTAACCCTGATGTTACCAAGAGAACCGTTGGAGTGATGGAGAAGTGTACCTTCTGTGTTCAGCGTATCGCTGAGGCGAAGGATATCGCTAAGGACCTTGGTCGATTGGTTGAGGATGGTGAAGTTACACCGGCGTGCGTACAGACATGTCCGACTCAAGCGCTCACCTTCGGAAACCTTAAGGATCCTAACAGCAAGGTTAGTAAGGTCGCTAAGCATGAGCGTGCGTACAAGGTGCTCGATCACCACCTCAATACGCAACCGTCGGTTAGCTACCTCAATGATATTCGTTACAAGGCTTAGTATTTGAGATCTTTGCGGCTATATGGAACACACACACTCTGAACACGATTCAAAGCATGAGCCTCCAGTAACCTACGCTGAGGTTAATGACACGGTTCTTAAGATGATGGAGCCCCCGGGGACGGGCTGGTTCCTTCTTCTTTTCTCCTGTCTCTTTCTTCTGGCTATCGGAGCCTCCTCCTGGTTTTACCAGATGTGGAGCGGATTTGGAGAGTCAGGTAAGAGCCATCCGATCGGATGGGGTACCTACATCACCAACTTCGTATTCTGGGTAGGTATCGCGCACTCCGGGACCCTCATCTCCGCCGTGCTCTATCTTTTCAGAGCTCACTTCCGTCAACCGATCTACCGATTGGCTGAGGCGATGACCGTATTCGCGGTCATGACCGCCGGTCTCTTCCCGATCATCCACCTTGGACGACCATGGTACGCGCTGTGGCTTATGCCGTACCCGAACGAGCGCGCGTTGTGGCCGAACTTCCGTTCGCCACTTCTGTGGGACGTGTTCGCGGTATCGACCTACTTTACGATCTCGGCGACCTTCTTCTTTGTTGGGTTGATTCCGGACATCGCAGCGGCTCGTGACCGAGCCACCACCAAGTTCCGGAAGGTCCTCTACGGGGTTACCTCTCTTGGATGGCGTGGAAACCACATTCAGTGGAAGCACTACACCGCTGCGTACCTGATCTTCGCGGCGTTCGCGACACCTCTCGTCGTATCTGTGCACTCAGTCGTATCGTGGGACTTCGCGATGTCTATCGTTCCAGGATGGCACGCCACGATCTTCCCACCATACTTCGTAGCGGGAGCGATCTTCTCCGGCGTGGCGATGGTAGTGACCTTGATCATTCCACTTCGCAAGGCGTTCCACCTTGAGCGACTCGTAACCCTTTTCCATTTTGACGCGATGAGCAAGCTGATCCTTGTTACGTCAGGTGTAGTTACCTATTCATACGTAACTGAATTCTATACAGCGTGGTTCAGTAACAACCCATTTGAGCGGTTCCAGTTCTGGTTCCGTCCGTTCGGTGAGTTCTGGCTGGCGTTCTGGGGGATGACCTTCTGTAACTGTATCTTCCCACAACTTCTCTGGATCAAGTCGTTAAGGACTAACATTCCTTTCCTATTCGTACTCTCGATCTTCATCAACATCGGAATGTGGTTGGAGCGTTTCAACATCATCTTCCAGTCACTTTCTCGAGAGTTCATCCCCGCTGCATGGGGTGGTTATAACTTTTCGTGGACTGAGGTTGGTATCACGATCGGAGCGTTTGGGTGGTTCGGTATGTGGATGACCTTGTTCATCAAATACTTCCCATCAGTGGCTATCACTGAGATTAAGGAGGTCATTCCACCCCCGATGCGTCGCGCGTCTTCACACGGTTCAGGGCACTAGGAGGTAGTCAGATGGTAGATTCATCAACCCGAGCAGTAGTTGGTATCTTCACCTACATGGACGATGCCCTTGAGGCCGTTAAAAAGGTGAAGTCGGCTAATCACGAGTATCGTATGTACTCGCCAGTGCCTCGTCATGAGATCGAAGAGGTAACGTATCCCGAAAAGAGTCCAGTGCGGATCGTTTCTCTGGCGTGTGCAATCACGGGGTGTATGGCTGGATTCGCCCTTGCCATCCTTTGCTCACTCGACTGGCCGATGCGAACGAGCGCGAAGAACATCGCTTCGATTCCAGCGTTCTTTGTACCTGGATATGAGTGGACCATTCTCTTCGGAGGACTTGGAACGCTCGCGGCGATCTTCGTGTTCTGTAAGATCCCAAATGTTTTGCGCACGGCGGGATACGATCCTCGCTTTTCTCACGACAAGTTCGGCGTCGTTGTCGCGTGTGCCGGAAATCAGGTCGATGACGTGAAGAAGCGCATGATGGATTCGGGCGCGGACGAAGTTGACGTTAGAGAGAGTTTGTAAACGGAGAAGAGGGGCTCATGAAGTTAGCTCAAGTAGGAAAGTTGAAAGCCGCTCTCGTTCTCTCACTTGCTGGTGTACTGGCGGTGTCAGAGGCGATGGCGCTTCCATTCAACGATGACATGGTGAACGTGCAGAAGCGCACCGGTACTATTATGCGTCAAAAGGCGCCAGGTACCGTCGCTATCGGTATGTCAGAGTATTACGTCCCTTCACGCGAAGAGGCTGAGAAGATGACAAATCCGGTAAAGGCCGACGCCGCCTCATGTGCGAATGGAAAACGTTTGTTCGCGGTGAATTGTTTGCCGTGTCATGGAGATATCAGCAAGAAGCCATACGCTCCGGGTGCGGTAGGTAAGAAGACCCTCCAGACGCCCCCTGATCTCACGCTCGACACATACAAAACCCGTACCGATGGTAGCATCTTCGCGACCATCCACTTCGGAATTCGTTTGATGCCAGGACATGGTTGGAAGCTTTCTCCAACGGATCACTGGGATATCGTGAACTATATTCGTAATCAGCAAGGTATTAAGTAAGAAGGGGATAGAAGATGTCGCACGTAGACGTTGTTCCTGTGAACATCGATAAGGTGATTGAGGCTGGGCCGATCAAGGTCGCTGGCAACACCATCGCGAAGTTGTGGCTTATGGTGCTCGTAGGGGTGGCGGTTTTTTCCGCTGGTCTCCTGTTCGGGGACGCGGGTGAGACGTGGGGTGCTTTCTACGTCAACGCGGTATACTTCCAGGGGCTCGCGCTTGGTGGAGTGATGACCACGGTCATCATGCAGATCGTTCGCGCCAAGTGGGGCGCCCCTGTGCGACGTCTCGCTGAGGCTAACGTTGCCTACCTTCCGGTTGCTTTTGTTGTCTTTCTTACGACCTATTTTGGTCGTGAGTACCTCTTCTATTGGGGACGTCATCCGATGCCGGGGCGTGAGTGGTGGATGGAGCCAACCTTTGTGTACACCCGTTTCGCGATTCTCTTCTTCGTCCTGTTCTTGCTCATGACGCGTTTTGTGTTCATGTCGCTCCGGAGCGATGTTGGACTCGCTCATGATCGCGCTAAAAACAAGTCGCAGTGGGAGCTTCCGATTCATCGTTACCTCCTCTCTGGATGGAAGGGCGCAGAGCGTGAGGTCATTCCGCTTCAGCGCAAGATGTCCGTAAACGCGCCAATCGTTACGATCTGCTACATGGTGGTGGTATCGCTCTTCGCGTTCGAGATGGTTATGGGACAAAACCCTGTGTGGTTCTCGAACCTGTTCGGAGCGTTCGTATTTGTGAGCCAGATCTACATCGCATGGGCTGGTCTCGCGCTTATGACTATGTTCTTCGCCAAGAAAAATCCTGCGTTTGGCGCTCAGATCCACAGCCAACAGTTCTGGGACCTCGGTAAGCTCAACTTCGGTTTCTGCATGTTGTGGGGCTATATGTTCTGGTCTCAGTTCTTGCCTCAATGGTACGGAAACCTTCCCGAGGAGACCCAGTGGCTTATCTTGAGAACGCGTGAGTTTCCATGGAAGGGGTTGGCGTGGATCGTATTCCCGATGGCGTTCATTATACCGTTCATCACCTTGTTGAGCCGGGATCTGAAGAAGACTCCAAAGACCTACGCCGTGGTCTGTTTGACCCTCATGACAGGTGTTTGGTTGGACCGCTACCTCATTATTATGCCGGAAGTTAGTCCTCACCACATTCCGCTCGGAATTACTGAGGTTGGTATTTTTATAGGGTTCTTAGGTGCTTACCTCCTTTGTGTGAGAACCTTCCTGAGTAAGTATCCCTTTATCCAAGTTTCTCATCCGTTAACTCACGGAAGTAGGGACTGGTAGTGTTGAGTTACCCCAGGGAGACGTGATAGAACCTCACGTCCCTAGGGGTGTATTAGTTAATTGGTTGTGATTTATGGCAGTTCCTAAAAAACGAACCTCCCGTTCGAAGCGAAACATGAGACGTTCTCACCACGCGCTCACCCGAACATACGCTATCGTGTGTTACAATTGCAGTGAGCCAGTACTTCCACACCGTGCCTGCGCAGCGTGTGGCTCGTACCGTGGTAAAGAGATACTGCAGGCAAAGTAGTTGCGTGGTAAGGGTACCTGAGTAACCAGTGAGCTCCCAGACTGAGACGCCACGAACGGGGACGCCAAAAACAGGTGGGCTTCCTATTGCAGTAGACGCTATGGGAGGAGATCACGGTCCCAAAGTGGTGGTCGAGGGAGCTGTTATGGCTGCCCGGCGTGATGGGATCTCCTCGGTAATCGTCGGTAACCAAGAAGAGTTGGATAAGCTTCTTAGTAACTATCCCGAGAGCGACCGCGGTCTCATCTCAGTTCATCACGCCTCCCAGTTCATTCAGATGGATGAGTCTCCAGGTTTAGCCATTCGTGGTAAACCTGACTCCTCCATTCGTGTTGCTTTTGAGCTTGTGAGCGCCGGCAAGGCCTCGGCGGTGGTTAGTCCGGGCAACACCGGTGCTATTATGGCGGCCGGGGTGTTCGTGGGTGGAACCCTTCCAGGCATCGCCCGACCCGCTATCGCCTCGTTGATTCCCAAGGGCGTAGGTGCAACTCCAACCGTTCTTCTCGATTCCGGCGCTAACACCGGCTGTCAGGCGTTTCAGCTTGTGCAGTTCGCTTTGATGGGTAATCAATACGCCCGTTCAGCTCTCGGGATTGAGAGTCCGCGTATCGCGCTCCTTTCGAACGGCACCGAGGTTTCCAAAGGCAACGATATCATTCGCACCGCCGCCATAATGCTCTCTGAAATTGAGGGGCTTGATTTCATCGGATACATCGAGGGACGGGATATCGCCCGAGACGTTGTTGATGTTGTGGTGTGTGATGGGTTTGTTGGGAACATCGTCCTCAAGGCGATGGAGGGTAGTGTCGGGCTCGTTATCGACTCCATGAAGAAGGCTATGGAGCACAGCCTCCGAGCTAAATTCGGATTGTGGTTGGCCAAGCCGGTTCTACGAAGTGTATTCAAAGATAAGCTCGATCCATCCGCGTACGGCGGAGCACCCCTACTCGGGTTGGGACAGATCGCTATTAAGTGCCACGGTTCCTCAAAGAGTCGCGCTATTATGAACGGCATTCGTGTGGCTCGTAAGTTCGTTGATGAGGACGTGATGCAGCAGCTCCACACCGCTTTGGGGCACCTCGATTCAAAGATAGGTCCTGTTGACCACGACGGGGGAAACGGATGGTCGCGGGTGTTCGAAAAGCGAACAACCCGCGGCCAAAAAGATGGCAAGGCCGCTGACGAGATTAATGGAGGAAAAAAATGACAGACGCTAAGAGAAAGATCGCGCTTGTAACGGGCGCTTCGCGCGGAATCGGCAGGTCCATCGCTATTGAGCTCGCGAGGAGCGGCGCGTACATAATCGTGAACTATTCATCCTCTCCAGAAGCGGCTCAAGAGACCTTGAACGTGATTCGCGAGGTAGGGAGCGATGGAGAGCTCTTGAAGTTCTCTGTGCAGGATAGCCAAGCTGTTGAGAACGCATTTGACGGGATCAAGTCTCGCCACGGCCAGCTCGATATCCTTGTGAACAACGCTGGTATCTCAAAGGACGGCCTCGTACTTCGCATGAAGGATGAGGAGTGGCTTACAACCCTCGGCGTCAACCTTAACGGCTCCTTCTTTTGCGCGCGAGCTGCGGCTCGTGTCATGGTCAAGTCGAAGTGGGGACGTATCGTTAATATCAGCTCCGTTGTGGGCGAGATGGGTAACGCGGGGCAGGTTCCGTACGTGTCATCCAAGGCTGGAATTATCGGAATGACGAAGGCGCTCGCTCGAGAGCTTGCGTCCCGTAACGTAACCGTGAACGCAGTGGCTCCAGGTTTCATTGAAACGGATATGACCGCCGCTCTGGACGAGAAACTGCGCGCTGAACACATGAAGTCGATCCCACTTGGTCGTTATGGCCAAGGAGAGGAGGTGGCAAAGCTCGTTGCGTTCCTCGTGTCTGACAGCGCAGGGTACATCACGGGACAGACCATAAGCATCAACGGTGGAATGTATATGTAAGCATCGCCTCGTGTGATTGTTTGCAAAGGCGGTCTCCCAATCAGGGAGGCCGCCTTTTTTTGTCGACGGATAGAAGGTCAGCAATAAGCTCTCTCGGCGCGCAAACTATGGATGACGCAGATGCCCCAGGATGGTGACAGGTGCTTCGCACCCCGCGTTACTTTCCAAGAGTAAACGTGGCTGCATCAGAGGGGAGAGCGTGCAATCGTTGGGTATTACTGCTAACGAAAGTGGTCCAAAAAATAGTTGTTATACGCTCAAAGTATCACTTTATTTCTAAGAGCGACCAAAAATGACAGCCTAACTACTCAGAATTAGGTAGAAGGATAAGGAGTTAAGGGTCGACCTCTTGACTATTAGACCAGGGTCTACTTAGATTCCCCCGTTGTAAAAAGTCGAAGGCCAGAGACCCGATGTAAAAGGCTCATGTGAGGACGATGAGATGCTTTTGTTTGAGAAAAGCATCGCGCATTCCTCAAGAGAGACGTTGGAATCCTGCCAGTTACTTGAAAAATTGGCTGAGTGGGCGACAATCATCTTCGCTCAAACAGGCATCTTCGCTCAAACAGCCCGCGACAGACTGTATTTTTATTATTGGACCATTTAGGAGAAGTGTTACATGGCAACACCTGAGGAGATATCAGAGCGAGTTAAATCGATTATCGTAGAGCAGCTTGGTGTCAGCTTGGAGGAAGTTACTCCTCAGGCTTCGTTCATCGAGGACCTCGGTGCGGATTCACTCGACATCGTTGAGCTCATCATGGCTCTTGAGGAGGAGTACGACCTTGAGATCCCAGATGAGGACGCCGAGAAGATACAGACTGTTGACGATGTAACAAAGTACATCCAAGGAAAGCAGTCGTAATGGCGTCAAGCGTACGAAACCCTATCCCACACGGGAGATAATTTGGTACGCTGCCAGGGCCCCGTCGAGGGCCCTTTTTTGTCCTAATTTTTTGGAGCATTTCATGTATTCCACTACTCCGTCCTACGAAGCTCGAAGCAAGTCCCTCAAGCAGTCTGACCCCGAAGTGTTTGCGCTCATTCAGCGTGAGACAGAGCGCCAAGAGTACGGCTTAGAGATGATCCCTTCAGAGAACTTCGTCAGTGAGGCCGTTCTTGAGGCGATGGGTTCCACGTTAACGAATAAGTACGCTGAAGGTCAGCCTGGCAAGCGGTACTACGGTGGATGTCATGTCGTTGACGATGTGGAGAATCTCGCGAGCGCTCGTGTTTGTGAGCTTTTCGGGTCTGATTTCACCAACGTCCAACCGCACTCTGGTGTTCAGGCGAATCAGGCTGTGTTCGAAGCGTTCTTAAAGCCTGGAGACACCTTCATGGGGCTTCGATTGGACCAAGGAGGACATCTCTCTCACGGTAGCCCAGTAAACTTCTCTGGTATGCACTACAAGGTAGTAGGGTACGGGGTAAAGGAAAGCGATGGGTTGATAGACTACGATCAGGTTCTAACACTTGCGCGTGAGCACAAGCCGAAATTGATTATCGCAGGCGGAAGCGCGTATTCCCGTCAGATCGACTGGAAGCCGTTCCGTGAGGCGGCTGACGAGGTTGGTGCTATCTTTATGGCGGATATCGCGCACTACGCTGGTCTTGTCGCCGGTGGTTCATATCAGTCTCCCGTTCCTTTCGCTGATATCGTTACGACAACGACTCATAAGACCCTTCGTGGGCCACGATCAGGCATGGTGATGGGTAAAGAGGCTCACCGTAAGGCTATCAACAAGGCTGTGTTCCCTGGTCTCCAGGGTGGACCGCACATGCACACGATCGCCGCGAAGGCGGTGATGGCGAGAGAGGCCCTTGCTCCAGAGTTTAAGAGCTATGCCGCTCAGGTTGTAGCCAACGCGCGGGCTTTGGCTGAGGGCCTTACTAAGAAGGGGCTTACGATCGTTTCTGGTGGAACGGATTCTCACCTCATGCTCGTTGACCTTCGCCCGATAGGCGTTTCTGGTAAGATAGGAGAGGAGGTTCTTGATCGGGTAGGAATCACCGTCAACAAGAATACCGTGCCGTTTGACCCACAGCCACCATCTGTGTGCAGCGGTGTGCGTCTCGGAACTCCAGCTCTGACGACCCGTGGAATGGGAGTGGCTGAGATGGCTCAGGTAGCTGAGTTCATCTACGAGGCTCTCTCAAACGCGCAGAGTGAGGCGAAACTCAAATCGGTAGCTGATAACGTACGAGAGTTAAGCAAGAAGTTCCCATTGTATCGTCATCGTTTAACTCGTTAACGAGAGGATAACGCTTGAGCCATGATTTGCCCTAAGTGCAACTCGGACAAAAGCTCAGTAACTGACTCTCGCGGTGACGGCGGAGCTATTCGCCGTCGTCGCGAGTGTCAGGATTGTGGCTATCGCTTCACTACGTATGAGCGAGTAGAGTTGTCACTTCCGGCGGTCATCAAGAAAGATGGACGACGCGAGGTGTTTGACCGAGAGAAGATTCGAGGTGGTCTTCGGCGGGCGTGCGAGAAGCGACCTGTGAGCACAGAAACGATCGACGCCGCGGTAGAGACGATCGAGCGGAAGCTTCAAGAGATGTGCGTTCGAGAGGTTGATAGTCGTGTCGTTGGTGAAGCTGTTATTGAGGAGCTTCGGAAGATTGACAAGATAGCGTATGTGCGATTCGCCTCAGTATATCGCGAGTTTTCCGACGTTAGTCAGTTTGTAGACGCGCTTGAGAGCTTGGGGAGCGCGGCGAAAACCGCACACCTCAAGAAGGTAGAGCCATCCTGAGTTCCCTCCATGGCTAAAAAAGCTTCGGGAGGAGACGCTCTCGTCCTTGATTCATTCTCAGATATCCTCGCCGACATTCGCTTCGGAAAGGCCGTGATCGTAGTCGATAGCGCCGATCGTGAAAACGAGGGAGATCTCATTCTCGCTACTGAAAAGGTAACCCCAGAGATGGTCGCCTTCCTCACGCGAGAAGCCCGTGGGCTTATCTGCGTGAGTATTTCGACCGAGGTCGCGGATCGGTTACGACTCCCCCTTCAAGTTCTCAATAACAACTCTCCCTTTCAGACCCCGTTCGCCATCAATGTTGATCACAAGGATGTCGCGGCTCGTGGTGTCACGGCGGAGGGACGAGCGCGAACGATGCGGGCGTTGATCGAACCAGACGCGCAACCTCACCACTTTGTAAGTCCTGGCCACGTGTTCCCCCTTATTGCGAATAGCGCGGGTGTGATGGGGCGTCCGGGTCATACCGAGGGAGCGTTCGACCTCGCCCGTTTGGCGGGACTCTCTCCCTCTGGAATTCTGTGTGAGATTCTTAATGCTGATGGAACGATGGCTCGTGGGGCGCAGCTGCGCGCGTTCGCGTCGAGGCATGGTATTCGAGTCACGAGCATACAGGCGATTCGTGAGTACCGCGCCCTTCATGAGATAGCGGTACGTCAATTGAGTGAAGGAGATGTCGAGACCGATTACGGCAGCTTTCACGCAATAGTGTTCGCCGATGACGCCGGTAAGAAGGAGCACGTCGCGATGATACGTGGCGAGCTCGCTAAGATGCCCGCTTCGTACGCGCCGCTCGTACGGTTGCACTCGGAGTGTTTAACCGGAGATGTATTCGGAAGTCGGCGGTGTGATTGTGGTCGTCAGCTTGATGGGGCGATGAAGCTCATCACGGAGGAGGGAGCTGGATTAGTGCTCTATCTTCGCCAGGAGGGACGAGGGATCGGACTTGAGAACAAGGTGCGCGCCTACGCGTTACAAGATCAAGGGCTCGATACGGTCGAGGCTAATGTGCACCTCGGTTTTGATCCGGATGAGCGAGACTTCGCGGTAGGGGCGCATATGCTTCTGGCCATGGGCATCCGAGCCATTCGACTTATCACCAACAACCCCGCAAAAGCCGCTGCTTTATCCCGTTTTGGAATAGCCGTTATTGAGCGTATCCCGATGGTAGTAGAGGCGGACCTGTACAGTGAGTCCTATCTACGAACAAAGCGAGATAAGTTGGGGCATCTGCTGTAGTTGGGTGCCTCCATAACGGCTCTTGCATCTAGCAGGGTGGTGAAAAATGATTTCCTGTTGCGCATTTCGATAGTTTGACTGCAACTTCGTTGGAGCCGCCGAAAAAATCCTCAACGTATCTCAGTGGATACGCCTCCGGTTTTTTCGT
>JBDLRS010000088.1:0-42335 GCA_039799965.1 Pseudomonadota bacterium | reverse complement strand
CATATCCCTGCAGATCCCGATAGGTATTCCTCATCACGCGGCTCGTAAGCTCTTGGAGGCGCAACTCTGGCACCGTCAGGGTAGGCACTGAAATAGTGGTTTCTTGATCCCCTCCGAAAGGGGAAACCAATCTCGAAACATTACTGAAAAGCATGACGCCTTTTCCAAGAGACGGAACCTTTGTGTTCGCGCACGTTCCAGATGCTTCTACTAATGCGGCTAAAGAGTGCTGCGTGCAGTTTTTTCAGGAAGACGAAGGAATGGCTGCCATTCTCAGAAAGGAGGATGCAGACCGGCTCGGCATTAACTCACTTTTCGAGTCGAAGATGATCAGTCTGATGGTGCACTCAAGTCTCGATGCCGTGGGATTCCTCGCCACAAAAACAGGGAAGCTTGCCGCTGCCGGTGTAAGTGTCAATCGAGTCTCGGCTTTTTATCACGACCATCTTTTCGTCCCTGTCGATAAGGATGAGATGGCGATGAGTCTTCTTAGGGAATTTTCTTCAAGCTAGTGTTATAACATGACATTCGAGCGGATCGCTCAAGCGCCTGCTCATCGAAACGTTATGCTGCCAGTGGTCTTATTTTTTTGGGTGCAGTGATCTGACTCAACTCCCAGTTGTTTTGAAGATTAAGCCAAAAATAGGGAGTTGCGCCTAGAGCCTGTGAAAGCTTCAACGCCATCTCAGCGCTGATCCCTCGCTTTCCTCGGCAAATTTCATTGACGGTCTTAGGCAGTACCCCAATATGTTCAGCAAGCGCGGATTGGCTGACTCCAATTTCTTCAAGCTCATCGCGCAAAACAGCCCCCGGATGAACTGGTGTTGTGTGAATAGTGTTTTTGCCCATATTTCGTCCTCAATTCAATGATAGTCAACTATCTCAACATCAAAAGCGTGTTTACCGTCCCACTTAAAACAGATTCGAAACTGGTTGTTAATCCTGATACTGTACTGATTCTTTCTGTCTCCCTTGAGCGCCTCGAATCGATTTCCCCGGAGCTCCTGGAAATCTTGCAGGCTAGTAGCCGCCCCAATTCTAGCCAGCTTAATCCGAGCCTTCTCATGCAACTCTAGTGGCAGCAGCTTTCGCGACTGCTTTGAAGAGATCCCGTAGTTTATCTCTTCAGATGTCTTATTTTTGAAGCTCCTGATTGCCACAATACCAATTATACCGGATAGTGGTAATAATGTACATGAGGCTCTTGAAGCCGCATAACACAACAGTCGAAAAGATGTCGCGCGCTTAAGTCCCCGGATTTACAGCAAGCTCTGTTAGCGCGACACTTTTCACTGAAACGTTAGCCGTGGAGGAAAATTATGGAATTTCACAGAGGATCGCCACGGTGCGGAACAGATGGACTCCTGCGAACTGGATTGGCCACTCTAGCTTCGCCGGAAGGCGAACGCGAGAGATGGAGTCAAATCGGTAGAGATTTCGTTAACAAGCACCAAATTTCTTCTCCACTTTATAATGGGCACGGCAACAATAGTTTGCAGGATGGGAGTGATCCATGGGGTGAATGCTGTCATGTCGCGGCAGTTGGATATAGGGGGGCAGGGGGTGCGAGTGTACTCGCAGCGGGAAAACCATAAATGGTGATCGCTGGTACCCTCTCGTTTGCACAGCAGAAGGTTTTTCTTTTCGCGGAAGAGTCACGAATTATGTATCTATTGTGTTTGCTTGTACACTTGGAAAGATCGTACTTCAACCAAATTTTTGCATTCTTCCCCGACAGACGGAGTATTTTGAATGGATTGGTTTCATACGAGAAATTTCCGGCAGCACGGCTTAATCGGGTAATGGGGAGCCGCCCCAATTGACGAACTCCCAATCCCCACACCACCGGACATGCGGCTCCGCATCCGGCGGTTCAAGAGGGGTAGTGGAAACGACACCAGAGGTCTCTGATAGAGACGAGCCTCAGCTCTTCGTGGAGATAAGCGTTGGTGAGTGCCTGAGCGAGAGCGGTATGGTCCGAGTAGTACCAGGGCCGATGTCCCGATAGAGCGAGCTGCCATGCACACGAGCGATTAACGCCGAGCTCATCGAGGGGCTCCTCCTTGTCTTCTCTCTCCTGTTTGGTCCTTCGCCATATCTTCCCCATTAGGGACAAGCCTTCGACTACTACGACCGCTGCTGACTGCTCGACCACCATCCCTTCCCGTCTCCGGGTCGGTTACCCTTTAGGGGAATGGTCGAGCTCTCCCCCGATAAGAGCGTGCGCTTTCAATGCCCGAGCCGGTCATTTACGATCGAGAGGTTTGAATCAACGGCTTCGTTACCTTGTGCTAACTCGCCAACTCCCACGCCTTCTATGACCTTCGTATCCCTGACCCGGCATCTTTGTCCTGCCATCGGAGTTTCTTCCCGACAACAATCCGGCTTCCTTCTCACCCCGTGTCACCACGACGCAATTGCCTTCGACTAACGGTTTCCCTCCATGGTAACCTATTACAGTTATCAAGTTAGAGGGGGATTCATCCGTAAACGACTTTCACCTTCAAGCTCACGCCCATACGGGGTGTACACAGAGCGCTCGGGATGCTCGTCCGCTGGCGCTACCGAGCCCCCGAGGCTTTAACGCTATCTGCCTATACCTAAACGTAGAATCTTATGGCCCTGACGCCTGCTAACCCGCTCGACCCCGACGATCACCACGATTCGGCACAACGCCTCTCACCTCGAGTCGAACGCGAAGTTCTGTTCGAAACAAATCGCCTGCAGCTCGTGCGCGCAATCCCTGCCGACATACCCCACTTCGTAGCAATTTACTGTTCACAAGAGATGATGGCTCACCTCGGTCGGCCTTTTTCCGAGGACCAAGCCGCCTCACGCATTGACACTTGGAATCAACAATGGAGCGAGCTCGGTTGGGGCGGAGGTGTCGTTGTCGATAAGGCAACGTCAGTCTCTATCGGAACAGCGAAGCTCATCTTAACGAAACTCCCTGATTACATAGGCAGCCACGAAGTCGGGTACATGGTCTTGCCGCAGCACCAAGGTAAATGCTTTGCCAGCGAGATAGCCGCCGGAGCCGTCAGATACCTTTTCGAGCGAGTGCGCGCTCAGCGCGTTGTCGCTGATGTTCATCCAGATAATGGTCCCTCAAACCGCGTACTCGAAAAGCTCGGGTTTCTAGACCAGGGCGTAAAGAACTATACCCAACCGGACTTTGCCGGATATGATCGCCAGAGGATTTGGCTGCTTCCACAGGAAAAATGGGAGGCAGATAACACAAATAAATAGTGTGGACGCTAAGCGCGCCGCACATTCGAAACGTTATCTTGACTATCTTGTATAGCGGATTTCACAAGTTTGAGCTTGTAGATGTAAAGCACAGATGAGGATCATAGCCTTTATCCAAGACGAGCATTCCATCAAGGGGATCATGACGTCGCAAGGGATCGCTGACTTTAGCAGGGTGGTGAAAAATGGTTCCGTCGTGAGCATTTTGAGAGTTTTGACGAAACGAGGCGGAGACGACGAAAAAACCGGAGGCGTATCCACTGAGATGCGTGGAGGATTTTTTCGGCGGCTCCAACGAAATTGCAGTCAAACTATCGAAATGCGCAACAGGAAATCATTTTTCACCACCCTGTTAGAGCACCGCCGTCCAACCCTAAGTTCATCGACACTTGTTTGACCTTGCCGGAACCTTCCGCAATGTTGAGCACTATCGAGAAAGATGCGCGCTTGAACTGTTACGTGCACGAGCACGTTCACGTGGAAAGGGCGCTATGTATGAGCCAAAACAAGGGTTTACGTTACACTTATGCTCGTTGACACCCACTCCATTCCACGATGAGCCACTTTTGTAATACCCAAACCTACAGCACGTATCCCAACCGACCTTCCATACCTATTTGAAAGGGTTACCGACGTGGTGAGTCAGCTATGAACAACAATGACAACAACTCCTCTCATACAGTTGACGCGCTCATGTCGCGAATGCAGAACCTTAAGCCAAAGGGCCCCCTTCGCAGCAAAGAAGAGATCGCTCTCGCCGCCGCGGTAGTGCTTATCGAGATCGCATCATCCGATCACGTTATAGACACATTTGAAAGGACCGTGATTATCAGCGGGCTTAAGAGCCTCTTCCGCCTTTCGGATGAAACCGCCAACGGAGTAATCAATAGAGCGAAGGCGCAACTATCAAGCATGCGAGGAAGCTCGTCCGCCGCTGAGCTATTGCGGGACTCACTCGACATATCGTCCAAGCGCGCTATCGCGCAGGTGATCGACAATCTCATTCGCTGCAACGGTGTAGTCGACGGGATTGAGGTGTATCTGCGTAAACGTTTTCGGGACAT
Organism: Pseudomonadota bacterium; assembly: GCA_039799965.1. Classification (GTDB taxonomy): domain Bacteria; phylum Bdellovibrionota_C; class UBA2361; order UBA2361; family OMII01; genus OMII01. The sequence goes on along the minus strand of JBDLRS010000088.1, from coordinate 38,022 downwards.
CTTGGGACTCTCCGAAGAGACGATCGGTTAGATCGGCTAACGGACACTCCTTATCGGCGTGTGCCCGAGCCACCAGGCGATAAACGCAGTGCAGGTCCAGAAGATGACAAGGACCGGGACTACAACTGTGACTTCCCCTCACAACGCCAAGCCAAGCCAAGCAACTTTCGTCGCAAACTTGCGATAGAGATCGTATGCAACGTGGCTTCTCACTCATCGAAACGCTCCTTGTCCTCTCCCTAGTGGCCTCACTCGGAGCTCTAGCGATGCCCTCCCTCGCAGGGTGGATACCCAAACACGCCGTGCGACTTGAGGCGCGAGGCGTACAACTGATGCTTGAACGAGCGTACGCGCTAGCTCTCACTCGCGGTACTCCGATAACCGTTGAGATATCGGCGGACCATGTCGTTGGAGCTACAACGTCTGGGAGCATCATTTTTTCCCGAAAGCTTCGATCTCCCATCACCGCCCGATTCAAGGGGAACGAAAAGGGTCCGATCCTCTTCTATCCGTCTCACACGGCATCTCCCGCGACCATCCTTGTTGAGAGTCCTTCGTGCCTCTGCTCAATAGTGCTCTCACTTAGGGGACGCACACGAACGGAGTGCGCATGAACGTACGCGGTCAGGAGGAATGCGGAATGATGATGATGGAGGCGCTCATCGCAATGACCCTTGTCATCACTGCGGCGAGCGGCACCCTGTGGTTTATCCACCGAACACTTCGCAACGCAGCCTTGCAACGCACGCAGCTTCAACTTTTGTGCGAACAACCAACCTGTTCCTCAGATCCAAATCTTTCGGAGTGTCAGTGTGGAAGGCAAACGTTTTTTACCATACGCTAAACGAGCGTCCCTGGAGCGCGGCGACGTAGCGCTCGATGCGATATGGGGGCTACTACTGGGAAGCCTCGTCCTCTTGAGCTGCGCTTTCCTCACCTCACGCGTTTCCTCAGTAGCCGCGTTTATAACGCACGAAATTAACGGTAGACTGGCCGCCGCTAAAACGATATCGGTTGTGAGCGCGGCGCTCTTCGCGCTCGACCGAAATCGTCAGCCTTTTGCGGCGCAGATCACCTCTGGAAGTACCCTACGATTTTCAAACGGTGTGCGTCATCCCCTCTCCTCAATCTCCACTACATCGGGTCCCCGCACAGGCTCCGATATCATCACGGTAATAGACCTCGATAATCGCTATCGAGGTGCCGTGACGGCAGCGACCATCTCCGGCACTACGATTGACGCAACGGTATGCGGGCTTTCCTCCCGTATTCCGAGTGGCGCTTTTAAGAGCTACCTCATCCTCACCATCGAAGGCCCCCGACAGGTTGTCGGTGAGGTTCTGCCGATCTCTCCAACATGCGCACGTTTGATGGGAACCTCAATTCAGGGGACCATTTCGGGAGAGTCGGCAATTCCCTCTCGTCCACTGGTCTTCGTTCCGATTGATCGTGAATACTCGATCTTCGTAGACCGAGCCGCAAATCTCCGTCTCACCTCCCATACCGGAAACATCCTTCTGGAGAACCAACCAATTAGCCGCAATGTGGATTCCATAACAATTGCGGCTGATCGCCGCGCCAACGGGTTGTTGAGCTTTAAACTTACGGTGCGGCCAACTTCGGGACGCGAGATATCACACGTGATCATTCCAGCTCTAAGCCCACGAGGTATCTGGAACGAGGTACTTCCATGAAACCTTCAACAGGGAGCGCACAACACGGCTGGGTGCTTCCAACCACACTCTTTGGAATCACTCTGATCATGGGAACGATCAGGCTCCTCTCTCTGGACGCTACTGGTGTCACCCGAACGTATGGCGATATTCGTCTTGCTAACACCATTCGACAGCATGCTATCCGAGAGGTCGGTTCATCGGGGGAACCGAAACCCCTCTGCGAAACCCGAAGTATGCGCGTAGAAGGGACAAAGCTCGACTATGAGATATGCGGTGAACGACGAGTCCCCCTCATGGTGGCGCCACCAACTGGGCAGCTCCCTCTCACTCGGATAGACTACGACGCTCTCTTTACCTCCGCTGTGCCGTGCCCATCAACACCAACGAACGCCACCGCTACGCGCGGAGATGGTGTGCTGGCATCCAAGAATTGCCCGATCCCATCTATTCTACACGGGGGAATCATAACCCTTGAGAACCTGCGGGGAGAAAGAACGCGAGTGACTGCAACCTCTGAGCAGTCAATTATCGCCTCTCCCGGGGCGATATCGATAACCGGTTCTCTCTCACTCGAAGGCGATCTCGTCATCGTCGCCGGGGGCGACGTCGATGTCGCTTCTATTACCTCGCTCTCGGAACATGCGCACAAGGTAACGATCATCTCGGCGCTCGGCGCTATTCATGTCGGATTCGTATCTCCCGAGATCTCATTGATCGCGGCGGGAAGGAGCGTTCTTGAGGTTCCTCAAACTGTACAGCGTCCACCAATTCCTCTCCCACCACAGCGGCGGCATGGCATCGTTGGGATTCGTGCAGTTGGGGGGTGATCGGTGGCGTGAATTCGTGAACAGGACGTTAACACCCTAAGGCCCTACTCCATCCGCCGCAACATCTGCTTCGTCTTGTGCCGCTCGTACTTCGCTGCGCGTTTCCCTTTATCGGCACGCCTTCGTTCGCGACGCTCCCCCGCCGTCGGACTGCTAGAAACAAAGAGGGTTGGTGAACGCCACGCTGTGCGGAGCTTCGCGGTAACGCTATCGGTTGACTCACGTTCGAAACGGCCGTCGGCGGTATTACGACGAATGAGCGCGCAGAACGCCCCCGCTCCCTTCCCTTGATGCGGAAGGAGCCGATAGGTCGCTGCGTCTCCTATGTGAGATCGATACGGGTCAAGGATAGGAACGACAACTGCGGAGAACTCTGGGAAGGTTTTAAGGAACCACTCCACATTGTCCTCGTTCTCCTCCCTTGAAAATGTGCAGGTTGCGTAGAGAAGATACCCACCAGGGGCGACCACCTTCTGTGAGTGCGCGAGGATTCGACGTTGACGTCGCTCATTCATCCCGATCGTTGCGGGATGAAAGGCGCCGGGAGCCGCCATTCCTTTGAGCACAAGAGACTGTCCAGAACACGGAGCGTCAACAATGACGAGATCGGCGCTCTGGGGAATCTCAGATCCAAGATCTTCCGGATCGAGCGAGGTGACAACGGAAGGATCTATTCGGCATCGCTTATAGTTTGAGATGAGCTGCGCAGTGCGCTTTCCGATAACCTCATTGCCCACAATTAGATCGGGCTGAAGGTATCGCCGAGCAACGATCCCTTTCCCGCCTGGAGAGGCGCACACATCGACGATCACACCACCCTGTGCAGGGATCGCGGAGAGTGCGGCGCAAGCGAAGGTCGACGAGAGGTCCATGCAATAGACATCACCTTGGTTGTGGGCGGGTAGTCTTCCTGGTCGCTCTCTTTCCGCTGCCACATCTATCCAAGCGGGGAGCCATTCAGGGCGTTCGCCGATCGCAAAACTTCCAGGCTGTGAATCTCCGTACAACCACACCACCCCCGTCACGCCGCTTTCGCCCGCTTCAACAGCCTGAAGGAATGCCTGCTGCGTTTCCACATCAGCAAAAAGGGAGCGCGCCACCTTCTCGATGTTCTTAGAGAGCTTTGTGAATGTGTCCTCTGATGTCGAGTTCACGGTCGTACGTTACTACACTTAGTCGTTATCACGAGCGATCGAGGCGTGGAATCGCTCAAGCTGTACACGAAGGTCTTGTAAGGCGCGCACTCGCATACTGAACGATGACTTCTGCTCCGGTGTCATCTCACCCATCGTCAGATTACTTCCCTCGGGTTGAAAGATTGCGTCCCATCCGAAGCCTCGCCCACGAGGGGAAACAACCCTACCCGGCACAACACCTTCTCCGTAGATAAGGGTCTGCGGACCGAGCGCGAGCCCGAAGATCGTTCGAACCTCAGCCTGACAATCGTTACGAGAGAGTCCTATCTGATAGACCCCCTCACCCCCAATCGCTTTCAAAAACCATTTGATAAGGGGACCGGGGAGTCCGTTCAAGGCGGCGAGCGACAACGAGGTGTCCTCAATCAACACCGGTGAATACCCCTGCTGAAGCGCAGCCTGGGCCTTGGCGATCACGACCTTTCGGGAATCGAGCTCTTGGACCTCAGGGAGATCCAGATCGACGTGGCGCATCTTTCCCAAAACGGCTTCAACCTCGGCAAGCTTGAAACGATTCCCCGTTACGAAGAACACGTCCTGTAAAAATGCGTCTACTTTTTGCCAACGTTGCGACATACTGACTTAGACTTGAGGGGTTCCCCTATTGTACGCCGCTGAGAGGCGAAAGTGCCAACCTTATCCAACATGTACTACTATTTCTCGAGTATGGGCACTCCTTCGATGTTCCCAGAGGTATATCCCCTGCCACGTTCCGAGGGTTAAGCTCCCCTCCATGACCGGTATAGAGAGGGAGACGTTCGTGAGTATCGCCTTGATGTGAGATGGCATATCGTCCGGTCCCTCAAAGGTGTGCGTGTACAACCGATCGTTCTCCGGCACCAAGCGATTGAGCCACGCCTCAAGGTCCGCTTTGGCCGATGGGTCAGCGTTCTCCTGAATCGTGAGGCTCGCTGAGGTGTGCCGGATAAAGACCGTGCACAGTCCATCCTCAACCCCTGAATCGTGCACGATTCGAGCCACACGATCTGTTATGTCATGTAGTCCTTGCCCCGGTGTGCGCACGGTGAACGATTGGACCATACTATCCCTGCCTGGTTGTTCGAACCCATTCCGCGAGAGAGGACACAGCTACCTGCTCCTTTGAGACGATATCCTTGATCTGAACACCGCGAGTCGTTGAATCAACGAACGCAACGTAACGAATCCCCTTCGCCTCCGCGTACTCGATCTGCTTACCCAACTTTGGAGACCTGAAGAACACCTCCGTTGGAACACCGAGAGCGCGAAGCTCCTGCGCCACCACATTGAGGTGTGGCCTATCGCCTTCATCGTACACCGTTACAAGAACCTCTGTTGGACTCTTGCGAGTTGTCGCGACGAGATTCTCGGTAAAGGCGAGCTCCATTAATCTGCTCAAGCCGATAGACACTCCCACACCTGGAAGCTTCTGATCGGTGAACTCCGAGGCGAGATCGTCATATCGCCCCCCTGAGATAACGCTTCCAAACTCTGGGTGCTTATCCAAAACGGTCTCAACGATAAGCCCGGTGTAGTAATCAAGCCCTCGCGCGAGGCTGACATCGATCACCACCCGCTCACCTACTGAAGCAGGAAGGAGTGAACATATCGTGGTTAGCTCCTGAACACCTTCGCTAATCTGTGAGCTTGAGGTGTTGAGCGCCGCGATCTTATCGGCGAGTTGATCGATAGGACACTGAATCGTGGTCGATGTGAGGATCGTATCGATAGCTATCTGCGATATCCCCTCAATCTTTTGAAGCTCACGCGCTACGCCGTCCGCGCCGATCTTTACGATCTTATCCACCGCAATGATAGCGGCCTTGCGAGCGGATTCTGAGAGACCGAGCTCAGCGTAGATACCACCGAGTAGTTTTCGGTTGTTGATTCGAACCGTATAGGGCCCGAACTGTAGGGCCTCCATCACTAAACCGATAACCGATACAACCTCTGCGTCACACGCGAGGGGAAGGTCGTTACGGCTGATGATATCGATATCAAATTGGTAGAACTCTCTGAAGCGCCCCTTCTGCGGACGATCACCTCGCCACACCTTCTGGAGCTGGTATCGCTTAAACGGAAACACAAGGGCGTGCGCGTGCTGCGCGACGTAACGAGCCAGAGGCACAGTGAGATCGAAGTGCAGACCGAGCTCCGCCTCGTCGCCCTCTTCAGCCTTCAGACGTTTGACGGCGAATATCTCTTTGTCGATAACCCCCTTCGAACCGAGCGTTGTCAGAAGCTCAACCGCTGGGGTCTCGATAGGAGAGAAGCCGAAGCTCTCGTAGATATTTTTAATCGTCGCGATCACCCTCTCTTCGGCGATCTTTTGCTCTGGAAGCCACTCTGGGAATCCAGAGATCTTGGATGGTTTGACCATAGAAACCTCATGAGTGTTAGGAGGGAGAGCGTACACTATGTGGGCAACGGATGACTACGGATGGACAATCAGAGCGGGCGCGGGAGCACGTGAGGTCACGATGTGTGCTTCATCTCACGGGACCCTCTATGCCTATCTCACTGTAACCACTAACGTTTAATGAAAAGAACACCAAGCCGACGCGCGCAAGGGGCGGGCGTTGCCGCCCCTCCATGCCCCTCGATCGCGCGGCCGATTAGCTTTGATTAGGACCGCAAAGAGCTGTACGATGGCGAGGTACTTTACCAAGGGGATAGTCATGGCACAGATTCCATGGAGCCGGATTCGTGAAGCGTTCGAGGGTCAGTGGGTAGAGCTTACGAGCTACTCCTGGAAGCCAGAGAACATCCATCCCCACGCAGGGCGCATTCGTCACCACAGCCCTAACCGTCGAGAACTCCTCAAGATGATCGCTCGTTCCGGTCGTATTGAGGGCTCCGTTGTCCTCTTTGTTGGCCCCTCCCTTCCGTCCGTACTTGCCGAGCAACGTTTTCAGGGCCATGCTGGCGGCCTTGCTTAAAGGTCTCACCCTGGAAGGTCCATGTTTGACGCAACTCCTCTCCTTCGGCTCTACGCCCGTTGGCGTACTCAACAGCTCAACACCCTCAACCCCGCCGACACTCAAAAGAAGCAGCTTTTAGGACTCGTGCGCCACGCGGCATCGACGAAGTTCGGAAAGATGCACGGCTTCTCCTCGGTCAACTCGGTTGAAGCGTATCAACGACAGGTTCCTCTCAGAAAGTACGAGGACTTCTGGAGGGACTTTTGGCAGGAGAGCTTTCCGGTTCTAACTGATTGTACGTGGCCCGGAACGATACCGTACTTCCCCGTAAGCTCTGGAACATCATCTGGCACAACGAAGTACATCCCCTACTCCCGCGAGATGTTGAAGTCGAACACGAAGGCGGGAACGGATCTCCTGATTCATCACGTTACGAATCGTCCACACTCTCGGTTGATGGGCGGCAAGAGCTTCATGCTCGGTGGAAGTACAGATCTCACACACGCTGCCCCCGGAATCTACTTCGGCGATCTGAGCGGCATCTCGGTCAAGGAGCTGCCGTGGTGGGCGAAGATGCGATATTTCCCACCGGCGGAATTAGCGCTCCTTAAGAACTGGGAGGAGAAGGTCGACACCTTAGCGAACCTCTCACTCACCGAGGATATTCGCATGATCTCGGGCGTCCCCGCGTGGATGCTGATCTTCTTTGATAAGCTTAATTCACTTCGACCGGAAGCCCAGGGCAAGATCGGAAGGATTTACGAGAACCTTGAGATGGTGGTTCACGGCGGTGTGAACTTCGCGCCGTACGTTGATCGATTCCGAGAGCTACTCGCGGATAGCCACGCCGAGCTTCGCGAGGTGTATCCCGCAAGCGAGGGCTTTATCGCGGTAGGAGATCGTAGCTACGGAGAGGGACTCCGCATGAACCTCGATCACGGCATCTTCTTTGAGTTCGTTCCCCTTGAGGAACTTGAGAGCGCGCAGCCTACCCGTCACTGGATCGGCAACGTGCAGCCAGAGGTGAACTACGCGATCATCCTTACAACGTGCGCCGGTCTCTGGTCGTACGTCATCGGCGATACGGTTCGCTTCGTGGATACGAAGACACCTCGCGTCCTTGTAACGGGCCGCACCTCATACTACCTCTCCGCGTTTGGAGAGCACCTTATCGCGGAAGAGATCGAGGATGGAATCGCGACCGCCGCGCACGAAACAAACACCGAGGTCTCAGACTTCACCGTTGGACCGGTATTCCCGGAGCGCGCCGGGGAGCTTGGCGGTCACGTCTACGTTGTCGAGTTCGCCAACGCACTCCCTTCAGACGAGACCCTACATCGGTTCCAGCAGGTACTCGACACACGGCTCTGCAAACGGAATGAGGACTACGAGGCTCACCGGTCAGATGGGTTCGGACTCAAAGCTCCTGAGATACTTCCGGTAGCTCCCGGCTTCTTCGCCGAATGGATGCGCCAACGGGGTAAGCTTGGTGGACAGAACAAGGTACCTCGCATCATCACCAAGCTGGATATGCTCAAAGAAGTCGTTGATTTGGCTCGAACTTCTAACACATCAGTGCAAGCAATTGGGTAGCCGACCCTTTTAACAGGTTCTACCGCTACTTGCTACTCATTTGCAAAAAGCACCCACTCCCGCATACACTATGGATATGTCGTTCGTGTCGCTCCTCTCATTCATCCTGCTCTACCCCCTTGTTCTCGCGGGCGACGGATGTATCTTGATCGCCATCGCGCTTGTTGCCACAACGGGCGGCAATCCGTGGGTGTGCGGCGCGGCATTCGCGTTCTTCCACGCCCTCTATGCGGTGGCGGGAACCCTGCTCGCCGCCGAAGCGGCGCACTACTCTGAGACACTTGGGGGCGTCATCGTTTTCGTCGGAACCTTGGTCCTTCTCAAACACTTCATCCATCACCGATTGCATCACGGCTCGCACGGAGATTGTAGCTGCGAACACCATCAGGTAGCGCCGATTAGCTCACTTCAAATTATCTCTACCGCCGCGGCGCTCTCAATTCACGCGCTGGCCGCTGGCCCGATCCTGAGTCATATGAGCGGCGTAACGGAACAGAGGCTCCTCATCATCATGCTCCTCAGCGCCTCGGTTGCGATAGGACTACTGATATCCTTCGTCGTCCTCGTTGGAGAAACTCGCCGAGCTACTATTATGAAGATTCTTGATTCCCTTCCCGGTGTGGTCACCGCCGGACTCACGGGCATCGCGAGCTACGCGTTATTTCACATGGTGGAGCACGCGATTGAGCTGCCGAACGGTGGCATCGCTGCTTTCATCCTCTGTGCTGTAGGGACCAGCGTTGGAGTTGGATACTGGATGCACAATAAGACCGCCAGCCACCATCATCTCGTTCAGATCCCAACAAGGCTATCCAAGAGCTAGTGCGCACGATGAATACGCCATCGAAAACTCTTACCGTTTTAGCCGATGACGCTCTGAAGAGCTCCTCAGCAGAGCAGCTTATCGACGCGCTGCGAACGAAGGGCTTTCGCATCACCAAGATTCGGCAAGCGATGATCGAGGCGCTCGTCGCTGCGAGCCAGCCGGTCTCCGCACCACAACTCCTTGAGCAGGTCTCGCAAAAGCACCCCTCGGTGAACAAAACCACGATCTACCGAGAGCTCGACTTCCTCGCGGACAACAAGATCCTCTCAGAGATCGATATCCTCGATGGAATGAAACGTTACGAACTCCTTCACCCGGATCATCATCACCACCACCTCGTGTGCACCTCGTGCAAGGATATTCAGTGCGTTGAGGTTCCCCACCACGATCTTCACGCCCTTGAGGGAAAGATTCAGCAAACCCACAAATTTACCGTACAATCTCATGTGCTTGAGTTCTTTGGGATATGTGGGAAGTGCTCTTAAAAAGGGGGCGCAACGTTGCGGTCGGTCTTTGCTTGATCGTTTAATTCATTTACTATCTTTTACACTGTGGCTCGCGAGAATTACCTCGCCCCTGGAGATATCTCGAGAACATGAATACCAGCGGTACCCCTCTCCATCCCGTTAATCTGATCAAGCAAGCCGCCTTCTGGGCGATTCACCTCGGATGCCTCTTAGTCATTTGGGCGGGCTTTAGCTGGGTCGCGTTTTCGGTATGTATGGCCCTCTACGCGATCCGGATGTTCGGTATCACTGGCGTGTACCACCGCTACTTCTCGCACCGGAGCTACAAGACGAGTCGATGGTTCCAATTCGTGCTCGCCTTTATCGGCGCGACTTCAGCCCAAAAGGGTCCTATCTGGTGGGCATCACACCACCGTCATCACCATCAGTTCTCTGACACCGAAGAAGATGTACATCCCCCACGGATCTACGGCATGTGGTGGGCGCACGTTGGTTGGGTATTGAGCACGCAGTTCGTTGAGACACGATGGGAGCTTGTGAAGGATCTCGTTAAGTTTCCCGAGCTCCGTCTCCTTGAGCGACACCACATTGTGCCACCGGTGCTTCTTGGTCTCGGGGTCACGGGGCTCGGCTACCTCCTTCAGGCGTACTACCCTGAACTTGGGACCGGCCCCCTTCAGATGTTTACATGGGGATTTTGCATCAGTACGACCCTGCTCTATCACGGTACGTTCTGCATTAACTCTCTCGCTCACGTACTCGGAAAAGCTCGATTCAAGACAGGTGACGACAGTAAGAACAGCTTCATCCTCGCGATCATCACCCTTGGCGAGGGATGGCATAACAACCATCATCGCTATCCCGGTTCTGAGCGCCAGGGGTTCTACTGGTGGGAGGTTGATATCTCCCACTACACACTGAAGGTGCTCTCGTGGTTTGGGCTCGTATGGGATCTTCGTGAACCACCGGCTCGTATCTATGAAGAGGCGCTTGAGCGCAAGGGAGCGCTGTCAGCCTAGCTACGATCACGCCAAGGAAAAGTCTGGCAAGATCAAATTGTTAAAGGGACGGCACCTATACTAATAGGTGCGCCCCTTCATCATGCACCCGCATCTTACATAGCTGATGTCGTGGCCTCGACGACCTCAAAGCAACGAGTGGGAGCGAGTGTGAAGATCCTCATCTTTAACCAAGATTGGTTTGCGCCTGAACTTCGCGAGTTCGGTCACGAGGTAATCACGTGCGGCTCAGAGCCACATCTCGATCATCGAATCCCCTTCGCTACCAACAATCTCGACGACGTTATCGCCGCTCTCAACGGATTTGTTCCTGACGCTATCATCTGGCACGACAATAGCCTGTCAACATTTCTGATGGCCGGTCTTGAGTCGACATCCATCCCCCTGATCCTCTTCTCGGTCGATACCTTCCATCATTACCCCATGCATGCCTTCATGGCGGAGTTATTCGATCATATCTTCGTCGCGCAGAAGGACTACGTGAGGGTCTTTGATACATCGGGAACACCAGCAACATGGCTTCCTCTGTGGGCGCCACGATTGATCGAGGCGAGCGCCACCAAGAAATGGCCGGTATCGTTCGTTGGGAATCTGAACGCCAAGCTCAATCCACGGCGGGTAAAATTCTTTGAGGAGATCAAGCACCGAATCCCCATCCACATCACCCAAGGAAATTATTGGGAGTTCTTTCCCTTCTCCGAGATAGTTGTCAATCAAACGGTTAAGGGAGACTTAAACTTTCGTGTGTTTGAAGCGATGATGTGCGGCTCGCTGCTCCTTACAGAGAGAACGCCAAACGGTCTCTTCGATATATTTGAGGAAGGAACCCATCTCGTCACCTACAGTCCGGATAGCGTCGAAGAGGCGACTGAGAAGGTGACCTACCTACTCAAACATCCCGAGAGGATGCGGCAAATCGCCGCTGCCGGGCGAGAGGAGGTTCTAAAGAAACACCTTCCAAAACATCGGGCGCAGAGGGTGCATGAAGTTCTCTCAACCATCTCAAAACGTCCCGTGTCCAAAGATAGGCACTTCCGCGCGATGGTCAATCACGCCATGACGAGTCTCATTAGCGCACGTACTACGGGCCAGCACATGGCGGTTCCCCTTACCGCCTCACTCTTAGCGGCACAGCAAGGACTTCAGGCTGGTGAACCACTCTCCAACACCCAGGCCGGATATTTCGTTCGAGCGTGTTACGCATACAACGAGATGACAAGATCGAACCTCGGTTCCGATCTTATCGCGCACTTCGCGAATACCATGCCGAAACAAGAGATCGTGGTCCTCTCCGCGATCAGAGATCTGCTCAACACGGGCCGGAAGTTAGAGGCTGAAGGTATCGCCTCTCGAATCAGTGAGTCTCCAGCCAACGATGTTTTCCACGCCGCCGAAGAGACGGTGCAGACTATCTTGCAAACTATAAACTAACGAACGTCCGCGAGCTTCTTATCGAGCAGGAGGTTGCCGACCGTGAGCTTATCATCCTCGTGTACGATGAAGATAACGTAGAACCGCTCGCTTCCATCGGACACATAGAAGGAGCGCGCGAAGCCCACCCCTTTTACTGCATCGATCCGTCGGTAAGTTGGAAAGGGTTGATCGACAAGATGCGGTTTAACGAACCCTTCAAAGAAAGGGATAAACCGCTCGTAAATAATCATGTCGATTGCGCCCTTACCGCGCTGCTCCATCTTGATAGTACCTGGGCTTAACATCGCGCGAAAAGCATCTCCGTTCCCTTTAACGAGAGCAGCAACGGCTTTGTCAGCGAACGCGCCATACTCTTGAGCCATAGCCACCGGCACTTCGGCTTTTCCCGAATCAGCGCCGAAGTCGGCGCGCGCGTAGCTCCATGAAGCGTTCAGCACGCAGAGAACGAGGACTAGTGATGCGAGAAGGGAGAAAAGAGGGGGTCGGCGTATACGCATGACTCAAAGTATCAGCCACCCCCTCTCCCACCGCAATGAAAAAGTCATCTAGGCACGGTCATTTACAACCGTGTCGAGTCGCCCGTAATAAACTCACGATGCGCCTTAATTGTCCGGTCTTACTCGGGATTCGCCCATCGCATCTTTCCCGCCGAATTACCACGACGGGTCCAGCTTGGTTAGATCAATTCACGCTCCGAAAGATGGCTGAGATTCGACACGTTTGCGGCGTATCGTAAAACCAACGACACGCAAAGTGAAAAGGTTGTGATAGTCAGAACAGTTCCAACTTCCGCGTCGTTGAGTGCTCTATAGTCGCCCAGTTCCTAGAAAAGGGTCGAAGCAACGTAAGCGGAACATGGACCTTCGCGGAGACCACCACATTCGAGTCACCATCCTCCAAGGCTGTGGAGACCTCCAGGCAGTTAAAATCCGAATCGCCGCATATCTCTTGATAACGTGCGGGTGGATATCCAGCTTGGACCGCTTCGACAACACGCCGCTCAGCGGCAGATAGTATGTCCGAGCGTGTGCCGTCGCCCACGGGATCGCTCGGCACAAATACACTCTGCCTCCGACATCGGCCCTCACTTGCGGCACAACACCGCTCAGCAGCGCTCTCGCTCAGCCCCCTACCACACAAGAGTTCCCGTGAATCGCCAGCAGCGGAGTGGTATGGCACACACGAAGACACCGGGGGTTCCGAACTGAACCGTGATGGAGCGGGTAGCCGCATCACCGATACCGGCACCTCTGAAGGGATCTTCTCGCGAGTTCGGTAGATTCGTTCAACGTCTCCCTCTCGATCCTGGCATACGCTAGTATCGATCGGCCCCAGTATCATTCGCGGGGCGCCGGTGGTCACTGCCACCTCACACGCACTCGCTCCGGTATAGGGCACAGACTCAACTTTTCGGGCAGAGCTCACCGCGCACTGCGGGAGCGGGTCATCAGAACAGGCATTAACTCTCCTCCACGACCTCGCAACGAATCGCGTCCTGTACTCACGCACCGTACTCGATTCGGTGGGAAGACCACATCGAGAAGCGATATCATCCGAAGGGGTCGGCTTGTCACATCCCTCGTAATACTGAGGTAGCTCAGCAGAACAGCTCTTCGTGACCATCCGCGGAGCGCACACTGCGCGCGATGTCGGCACCTTTAGGTGAAACGAATACGGACGTGCGATACCGGTACTCAACGCCTCTTCACGTACGCGGGCGATCGTTGCGGATACATTTCGTTCGGCGGAAGGAAGCTCGTCGATCGAACAGGTATCTCCTCCATGTGCCACAGCTACAAAGGGTGCGCCTTCGGTAACGGAGAGGTAATGAACGGGAACCTCCTTCGGTTGCAGAACGCAAACCGATGGATCCGAGGTGTATCCACAATCGTTCCGCTCATGGACAAGTTTATACTGAGGAAGCCATACCTCAAGCTTGTTTCCGTTCCAGGCCACCCGCCGTTCGTTGAAGCTAACCACATAGAAGTCGAGCGTAACCTTGGCATCAACAGGAATCAGCGGCAGCTCATGATAGAGGCGTAACTCCTCGGCATAATCTGCGTATTGAGCCCGCAAATCAGTATTAATATCTTCCTCCCCCAATCCGCGCGGAACGAAGGTACCGCCACCCCAATGACCTAGCCTTCGCCCACCAAGCTCGACCCGTCCCTCACCCATCGAGGGGCTCTTCCATGAAAGCGCCACCATCACCTTGCCCTCGGCGCCTTCAGACGTTCCTCGCGAGTCTCCCTCCACGCGAAACATAATCGGAACTTTAAGAGCGCCCCGCTCCATGACTCGGGAGGAATTACGTGAGTGGACACGGTAACGACACTCCTGGGGCTGACCAGCGCTCCAGGTAAGCCCATCTTCAGGAGGGGATTCACGGCGATCTCCAAATAGACATGATACCGAATCCTTTAACGGCCCCGGCATTCCCGCGATCCGAGCCTGATCCTCAACCATAGTGGGCCACGCGTCGTTAACCGAAAACGATACGGCGCCTATGTGAAACACACTATTGTAGGGCGTCTTGAGCGCGCTCGTAACCCGTCTCGTTGTTGCTCCACTCACGCTCGTCAGCGCATAGATCGCATTGGGACGTGAAGCCTTGTGAGTAAAGGGGTCCGCGAAGTGTGGTTCAAGTGGACGCCCTCCTATGACAACCGGAAGAAATCGAGTTTGCATCACATACGCGGTGTGGGCCGTGACTGGATAGCGCATCGAGTATGGCCGATACTGAAATAGGGGCTGCTCAAATGTCACATCGGTAACCTCCTCTTGCAGGATCGGCACCTCATACACGGGCTCCTGCCGCCACTCCGCTGATACAACGAATGACTCCTGAGGAACTTCGTATCCTGAGCCCCACACCCACACATCGAAGGAACGACGAGGAGAGGACACCCCTCCACGAGCTCGCTCAACACAATCGGCGTCCGTTGGAAAGACGCAACGAGCTCCATCCTTCACGGCAGCCCTCACGGCGCTGCGCGCCTGAAAAACGCGAGCAACATCAGCCGCGCCGGCGATAAACACCGCAACGCCGATGATGACGCCAGCCAGCTCAAGAACGTAACTTCCCAACTCAGGTGAGGAACCTCGTCGCATGACACCTCCTACTTGCCTTTGGACCACAGCCGGCGAACTTTAGGACTAACGTTTGGGCGTTTGAAGTCACTCGTTTGTGAACCGTGCTGCGACCGACAGATTGCGACACCGTATTTTGAGACCCTTGACCCATATTCAGTGACAAAGGCAGCGACATCCCAGACGAACACCACGGACCTCCATTCTCCCCTTGAGCCGGCTCGCTGCGCTCGCCGGCCATCCCGACTCGATCCGACAAAAATTTTGAGCTCCCGTCCGATACAAAGATGACACCCCTCCCTTGCTCCCTATCGCCTCAGAGCGGTATGTTCTCTCCCATGCCACCAATTATTTTTTCCATGCACAAAGTGAACCGCGTATACCCACCAGGTAAGCAGGTTCTTAAAGATATCTCCCTTTCATTCTTCGAGGGCGCGAAGATCGGTATCGTCGGACTGAACGGCTCCGGTAAATCGAGCATCCTGAAGATCATTGCCGGTATCGATAAGGAGTATTCGGGAGACGTTACCTGTCGTCCGAACCTTACGATCGGGTACCTCGAGCAAGAGCCCAAACTCGACCCAACCAAGACGGTCAAAGAGAACGTGATGGAGGGATGCAAAGAGGCGGCGAACCTTCTCAAAGAGTTTGAGGAGATAAGCGCTAAGCTCGGTGAGGACATCTCACCTGAGGAGATGGAGAAGCTGATCGACAAGCAATCAGTGCTTCAAGATAAGATCGACGCCTGCGGGGCGTGGGATCTCGATCGAACCCTCGATATCGCTATGGACGCGCTTCGGTGCCCTCCTGGGGACTCAAGCGTTGAGAACCTCTCCGGTGGAGAGAAGCGTCGCGTGGCGTTGTGCAAACTCCTCCTTGAGAAGCCAGAGGTACTCCTCCTGGACGAGCCAACCAACCACCTCGATGCAGAATCGGTCGCGTGGCTTGAGCGACATTTGAGTGAGTATCCGGGCGCGGTTCTCTGCGTTACCCATGATCGAT
Organism: Pseudomonadota bacterium; assembly: GCA_039799965.1. Taxonomy (GTDB): domain Bacteria; phylum Bdellovibrionota_C; class UBA2361; order UBA2361; family OMII01; genus OMII01. Next base: position 21,992 of record JBDLRS010000088.1, on the reverse strand, counting down.
ACTTCCTCGATAACGTAGCCAAGTGGATCCTTGAGCTCGACCGTGGACACGGTGTGCCATGGGAGGGTAACTACTCCGGATGGCTTGAGCAGAAGAAGAACCGCCTTGAGCTTGAGGAGAAATCCGAATCGAAGCGACAAAAGACCCTCGCTCGGGAGCTTGAGTGGATTCAACAATCCCCTCGCGCTCGACAAGCTAAGTCGAAGGCTCGTATAAAAGCGTACGAGGAGCTTCTTAACCAAGAGCAATCGAAGCAGGTTGACGATCTTGAGTTGTACATCCCGCCAGGACCTCGTCTTGGTGAGGTTGTGATTCAAGCTAACGGCATTTCGAAATCTTTCGGCGACAAGGTTCTCTTTGAGAACTTGAGCTTTAACCTCCCTCGTGGAGGTATCGTGGGAATTATCGGACCGAACGGCGCCGGTAAGACGACCCTCTTTAAGCTCATCACCGGCAAAGAGACGCCAGACAACGGCACCTTCAAGGTCGGCGAAACGGTATCGCTCGCCTACATGGACCAGAGCCGTGAGGCGATCAACGATAAGAACTCGGTCTTTGAGGAGATCACCGGCGGCGACGACATCATTAAGCTTGGCACCAAAGAGGTTAACGGCCGCGCATATGTCTCTCGATTCAACTTTGGTGGCCAAGACCAACAGAAGTTGATGGGAGCCCTCTCCGGAGGAGAGCGTAATCGCGTGCATATGGCGAAGATGCTGCGCGCTGGCGGAAACGTGATCCTACTCGACGAGCCGACCAACGATCTCGACGTCAACACGCTTCGAGCGCTTGAGGAAGCTCTCCTTAACTTCGCTGGATGCGCGGTGGTGATAAGCCATGACCGGTGGTTCCTTGACCGAATCGCGACCCACATCCTCGCCTTCGAGGGCGACAGCAGCGTCGTATGGTTTGAGGGCAACTACCAGGACTACGAGGCCGACAGGCGTCGACGCCTTGGAGCTGATGCCGATACTCCCCACCGGATTAAGTACAAGAAACTTACCCACTAGCAGGGCGGTGAAAAATGGTTCCGTCGTGAGCATTTTGAGAGTTTTGACGAAACGAGGCGGAGACGACGAAAAAACCGGAGGCGTATCCACTGAGATACGTTTAGGATTTTTTCGGCCTCTCCAACGAAGTTGCAGTCAAACTATCGAAATGCGCAACAGGAGATCATTTTTCACCACCCTGCTAGGTGGGTGGTGAAGGGCCGGTGGAGAGGAAAGGGCTCCGCCGGCCCCTTTGCTGTTTCAAATCCCTCGCAAATCCAATCCGTTACTCACCCTCCCCCTCAACATATTCGGGTTGACTCTATATCTGTACGGGCTACAATCGTCGCGCCTGTAGTTTCAGGCACTTACAGTCAAGCTGTACCGATGCATCCGAAAGCCCTTCGAGCTTGTGATATCCACGGATTCGAAGAGCTTTCTTGCGCTCTGCCGGTTTGGTTGTGAGCGATTCAATCATGACATTTAAAAGTTGAGTTTAGACATGGAAGCATTCTCTTTGTCCCTCTTCAGTTGGGCCATCCCGTTGTTTGGCCTAATTGGATTCGCGCTCGCGTACAAGTTGTACGTAGGCATTCAAGCTCTTCCTGCGGGCAACGCTCGCATGCAGGAGATCAGCGCCGCGATTCGTGATGGCGCTATCGCGTACCTTCGTAAGCAAGCTCAGTACCTCGCGATGTTCATCATCGGAGCGTTCCTGGTGATCTGGTGGGCGCTACAGCTCCCAACAGCTCTGGCGTTCGTATTCGGAGCTGGCAGTTCGCTTCTCGCCGGATACCTCGGAATGAAATCAGCGACCCTCTCCAACGTTCGTACAGCTCAGGCGGCCTCTGAGGCTCAGCCAGGACAGGCGCTTATGACCGCCTTTAACGGTGGCGCGGTGATGGGCCTCTCGGTTGCCGCTCTCGGACTTATCGGCGTGGGTGCCCTCTTCCTGATCTTCGGAACTCCAGCTCACCATGAGCCGATCATCGGATTCGCGATGGGAGCTTCTTCAGTAGCTCTGTTCGCGCGCGTGGGTGGAGGAATTTACACCAAGGCCGCTGACGTAGGTTCTGACCTCGTCGGCAAGGTTGAGGCTGGAATCCCGGAAGATGACCCCAGAAATCCTGGCGTTATCGCCGACAACGTGGGTGACAACGTAGGTGACGTAGCCGGAATGGGCGCGGATATCTTCGAGTCATACGTAACGTGCCTCATCGGATGCTTGGCTCTCGCCGCCACGATTAGCCTGACTGATCTTCAAACGCTTACCAACTACTCTGGCGATCCAGCGACGGTTGAAAGCTACAAGATCTGGCTTATGGCGACGCCGCTTATCCTTGGACTCCTCGGATCGATCGGTTCGTTTATCGCCATCAAGTGGATGTCGTTCCTCAAGGACGGAGATCCTGCGAAGGCGCTGCGAACCACCATTCTCTTGGCTTCCGTTCTCTTCATCATCGCGTCGCTCGGATTCTTCTTGGTGACACCCGTGAGCGTATCACTCTGGATTCCGGTTATCTTTGGAACTTTCTGCGGTATCGGAATCGGATTGACCACTGAGTACTACACCTCTTCAAAACCGGTGTATGAGATCGTAAACGCTTCGAAGACGGGCCCAGCTACCTGCGTTATTAACGGTATCGCCGTTGGCTTCCGCAGCGTAACCCTCCCTCTCATCATCATCGTTGCGGCGGTTCTTATCTCGAACTCCTTCGGTGGTGTGTACGGTGTGGCGATCGCTGGTGTAGCGATGCTCGCGACAACCGGTATCATCATGACGATCGACGCCTACGGCCCGATCGCTGATAACGCTGGTGGAATCTCCGAGATGGCTCAACTTGGCAAAGAGACCCGTGACATCACGGATAAGCTCGACGCTCTTGGGAACACCACAGCAGCTATCGGAAAGGGCTTCGCAATCGGATCCGCTGGACTTACAGCTCTCGCGGTATTCGGAGCGTTCACCCAGAGCTTCCCACCTGGCAAGGTTGACCTGGCTATCACCAATCCAACCCTCCTCGTGGGAGTGTTCATCGGCGCGATGCTTCCAGGACTTATCGTGGCCTTCACGATGCAGTCAGTGGGTAAGGCAGCGGCGTTGATCGTCACTGAGATTCGTCGTCAGTTCCGTGAGATCGCCGGACTCCTTGAGGGACGTGAAGGCGTTAAGCCTGACGTTTCTCGATGCGTGGAGATCTCAACCAAGGCCGCTCTCACCGAGATGCGCGCCCCTGGTTTGGTTGCTTTCATCACTCCGATTGTAGTCGGATTGGCGATGGGCCCAGCGGCACTAGCTGGACTCCTCCTCGGAACAACGATCGTTGGAGTCGTTCTTGGAATCTTCATGGCCAACACAGGTGGTGCATGGGACAACGCCAAGAAGTACATCGAGCAAGGGCTCGTTGAGGGCGAGAAGAAGGGATCAGACGCTCACAAGGCGGCTGTTGTAGGTGACACTGTAGGCGATCCGTTCAAGGACACCTCAGGACCATCCCTGAACATCCTCATCAAGATGGTGTCGATCCTGGCGCTCCTCATAGCTCCAGTATTGGCGAAGATCTGGATCTCATAATCCAGCTCGTTCCATGAAAAGGGGCCGCCTTCGGGTGGCCCTTTTTTTTGATCTGTTGTCTCTTGTTTAGGGCGCGTGGAATCGAGTGAGTAACGTCGATGTCTCCGGACATGAATATGCACGTGCGCCCGGGGATACCTGACTCATAGATTAAACAATAGGTTGCGCCAAATCAGCAATCATTTCAATAAATTGGATGGTCAGGTGTGGTTTCGTAAAAGGTGCGTTGATCGCTCCCGACGTGCTGTAGCTTAGCGCCTGGTAAGGTCCTATACTTGCGTGGTGAGATTTTTGAGTGGATTCGTCCGGGTCGGGGATGACCGAAGGCGGAGGATACTGGTTGTAGAGTTCAGTGGAGTGGTGAGATGAAGGTCGATGTTGTCATATTTGGGGGTGGAATTGCCGGCCTATGGTCGTTGGCTCTTTTGCGGAAGAGCGGATATCACGCCATCCTGATCGACTCAGGCAAACTTGGAGGGATGCAGTCCCTCGCCTCACAGGGGATGATCCACGGAGGACAGCGTTACGCTCTCCAGGGCGCGAGCAACGAACACAGTACGATGCTGAAGGATCTGCCTGAGATATGGAATCGCTGTTTGTCCGGTAGCGGCGAGGTGGATCTCTCGGGAGTAAAGGTGCTCGCTGACTCGCAGCTCATGTGGTCCCCAGGTGCCTTGACGGATAGGGTGGCGGCGTTCTTTGCATCCAAGGTTATGCAGAGCGAGGTTAAGGCGATCAAGAAGCCGATGTGGCCAAAAGGGCTCCGCGACAACTGCGGCAGAGCGGGAGCAGTCTACAAGCTCAACGAAGTTGTCGTTGATTGCAACTCGTTGTTCGACGAACTCGCTCGGTTGTGCTCACCGTGGTGTTATCAGGGAACGGCTGTCGGATTTACACGCGAAGGTTCGGCCATCACTGCAGTCACCGTTAAAGGGGGAACATCCGCAAACGACGAGGGAGATCTCGTGACGATTCACGCGCAGGCGTTCATCGCAGCAGCCGGACTTGGAAACGAGGTCCTCCGCGATATGATCGGAGCGGAGCACGTCATGACGCAGCGACGACCCCTGAAGCAGATCTACCTCAAAGGTGCGCCGTTTGATCTCTTCGCGCATTGCATAACGACGGATCCAAGACCACGTGCGACTATTACGACCCACATAAATTCACACGGCGAGCGCCTCTGGTACATGGGAGGGCTTGTCGGCGTCTATGGTGTCGATAAGAGCGATAAGGAAGCGTTACTGTTTGCCATCCAGGAGATGCGTTCACTCTTTCCGAAGGTCGACTGGAGCAGGGCGGAGTGGGCGACTTTATCCATCGATCGGGCAGAGCCGAAAGTTGAGTCAGGCTTTCTCCCCGATGGACCGGCGCTCGTTGAGGGGGCTCACAACTTCCTCTTTGCGTGGCCGACGAAGATGACCTTTGCGCCGTTGCTAGCACACGACGTTACATCGTGGATAAGCGGGCGCACGACGCCGAGCGTTATCGAGGCGAGTGGTGAAGGGTGTGGATTAAGACAGGCGCAGGTTGCTGCAGCACCATGGGACAACCTCTCTTGGACCTCAAGTGAAGCGGTAGAAGTTTCTCTTCAGACAGCCTATTAATCGTACTACGTACCTGGAGCGAATGTATGGGACAGTTTCATGTTTCGTTTGGGCAGATCGATGCAGTCGTCTCTCGACTCGGTCTCGGGACGGTAAAGTTTGGACGGAATCAGAAGGTAAAAAACGCATGCGGTGATGGTTTTGACCTACCATCGGATCAGGCGATTGAAGAGCTGTTGGATATCTGTTGCTCTGAAGGGGTAAACCTGATCGACACCGCCCCAGCGTACGGCAGCTCTGAGGCACGCTTGGGAGCGTTACTGGGCGCACGCAGGGAGCGATTCTTTCTGATGACAAAGACCGGAGAGGTCTTTAAGGACAACGAATCATTCTACGATTTTTCGCGCGAGGCTACTGTAGCGAGCGTTGCCCGATCGCTTGCGGCTCTGCGGACCGATCGCTTGGACTGTGTAATGGTGCACTGTCACCGAGATGACCTCGATATAATCCGCAACACACCGGTTCTGGAGACGTTGCAACGCCTGAAAGAGAAGGGCGATGTCCGCTCTTTTGGTGTCTCGACCATGACGGTAGAGGGTGGCCTTGAGGCCGTACGATGTTGCGATGCGGTGATGGTCCCGTTCAACGTAGAGTACGCCGAGCACCTCCCCGTTATCGAAGCGGCAGCAGCACGTGGAATAGGTATTATCATCAAGAAGGGATTTGGCTCCGGCTTCTTATCAACTGCGGGCGGTTACGCGCGGTGCCTCGAAGCTATACTCGCTCTTCCTGGAAACGCCACGGTAACGGTTGGGACTATTAACGCGGGCCACCTGAGGGAAAATATAGCGGCTCTGAAAGGGTTGGTACTCCCGTCCTAGGCGCTTGTAGCACCGAGGGTCCTAGCATCGCCTTCTACAAAAGATCACCCAGGGACGATCCTGATCCGGGGGACCTGTGTGCATCGAGCTATTCACTTGCCAGAAAAACGGCATCTCTCCCTCCTAGCAGGGTGGGGGCTTTTGATATAAAACCGCCAGAATCCCAGCAAGTTACTCCCAAGAATGAATGACTCGAGCATAATGGCAGCTGGCGAGTCGATCAGAACATTATGAGTAAGCCAGGCGGTTGTTCCTACCATCATCCAAAGCCGAAGAGTTCTGTCGGTATCCTGAAAACTTGTGAATGACATGAGCAGCGAGGCAAGAAGTGCAACGAGATTTATTGGAATACGATACGTTGCAACAAGCACACCTACGGCCACCATCAAAAAAACTACATCCAAGTACGTTTTTTACTGAAGTATGCCACCGAAAATCTTGCTGCGGCTAAAAGCATGAAGCATCCAACACTAGGATTTGAAAGCAAAAATAGTGCGCAGAGGTCAGTCCGGTCGATGCTACAAGACATGCCAGAATCGCCTTACGGTCACGAAACTGAAACGAAATAATATCGCAACCAAACGCCAGTACGACAAGGATTTGAGAGACTACAAATGCACTCATGGAATAACTGATTTCCGTTCGGCGTGATACAAGAGAAATGCTCTCCGTCGATTCACAATCAATCTCTTTTCGCCTCCGAAAAAAACTCTCACTCTTTTGCAAGGGCCCGAATCACACGATCGCTTTCCTCCAGGGCATGGTTGATGAAAGTACCGAAGTGCGCCCTCCCGAATAGCCGAAGGGCTCAGTCACGTCTGCGGTCAAGAGCACTCTTGCGATCCATTCGCGTACTGCACATCGCCAGCGGCGTATGGGTAACACAATCCAGACGACGGATTGTGGCAGATGCCGCTACTTGCTGGGTTGTTTCTAATCCATGTATAGCCCTCGTTTAAGCAACTGATAGGGGGCTGCGGGTCTGAAAGTTGTGTAGTAGTGCTGTGCGCTGCACCATCACTGCCAGATTGGGTTTTCGGCTCGGGAGGATCCGTGAGAACATCAAAACAATAGCAAACCATCGCTACCTTTGGCTTCAAAAACTCAATCAACGCATTTTTTTGAGCCCCCAGTCTTGATTGCGCGTCCGAGACTCTCTTCTGAATGTGATTGATCAAGCCGGTGGCCATCCTCTCTTTTGCTGTTTTAGAGGCAAAGAGAGGGAAGGGGCCAGTATACTTGGTTTGGACCCTAATATTGGTTAGTACAACCTTAGGCATCGGCGCCTCAACGTTGATTGAATAGTCATCGCTCTGGTCACAGGAGCCGTGAATATCGTTACGATCGGACAGCTTGAAAGTAGCGATTACCGTCGCGATTCCGAAACTTTTTGTTTCGGTTCTTGCTTTTTTTCCTTTGCCCCTAGTCCTTACTCCCGTAACTTTCAGAGTTGCTTGTATTTGACCTTGTCCACTTGTGTTAAGCGTGGCGTTCCAATCTTGTGCAGTACCTACCAAGGCTCCTGTAATGGTCCCTGTTAGCTTGCCGCTGTACGTTACATCTTCGCGCAAACGATATCCGAATGTCGTGCCTGATCCCCAAGAGCGATGCTCCCCGCCTAAATCTTCCTCGAATTCAAGGGAGTGGGAAAAATTGACGCCCCGATTCTGCTCCTCACATCCGGCGCTATCCGGGTTTACTGCTGAAAACCAATCGGCTAGTTCTGCACTATATCCCTGTTCTATGGTGAAGGAAGATATAACAAATAAGCACGACAAAGATGGGATCAGAAACCGCATACAACCTCCAAATAACCGACAAAATCTGACTCGATGAGACGCAGCTTTCAAATTCGCCGGCAGTTTGAGTACGTACTTGTTATTGTGGCAGGATTACTAGAAGGCGACTAACAGGGTGGTGAAAAATGGTTTCCAGGGTACATATTTTACCCTACATTCGGCAGTTAAGGAGGATGAAAATGGTGCAGATGGCTAAAAGCACGAGGTATTTTGAACTTTTTGCTGATCCTCCTCGATACGTTGAGTTTTGTCGGTAGCCTCAACGAAGCTGCCATTAACGTATTTCCCGCCTGTTAGGCGCAGGATGAAAGAAACTCAACTTATGGCTCTCACATTCCTCTTCGACGATGGTGATATCTTTGCGGTGTATAAACCCGCGGGAGCTCACTCTGTGCAACTCCGAAAGGGTGGCGGCTGGTCGATAGCGGACGAGCTCCTGCGATACGATCCATCCCTGGGCAAAGCGAGCGAGAAGCCGGGAGACGCCGGCCTCGTTAATCGCCTCGACGAGGAAACGAGCGGGATACTTCTGGGGGCGACCAGCAGAAGCGTATGGGAGAAGCTCTATAAACAGGCGCTTAACGGGGCGGTTCACAAAAAATACGCAGTGCTTGTTGAGGGTCGTGTTACCAAAGACTTTTCCATAACCTCATTCATCGGTAGTCCTAATCGTGGAGCGTCCAAGGTGAAGATCTACCAGAGCCGCCCACCATCATGGGCGCGAGCGCTTGAGGGGACAACGAACTACTCACCACACATATATATCCCGCTCCACCACGCGACCGTACTCTTGGCATCGGCATCACCCGCCCGACGGCATCAGGTTCGAGCGCACGCAGCTCACCTCGGGGTTCCCCTCATCGGCGATTCATTGTACGGCTCAACGAGACCCCTTCCCCCTCTCGTGACATCCTCTCGAAGATTTTTTCTGCATGCCTACCAGGTTACCTTTACACACCCGATTTTTGGCAGAGAAATAGGTATCGAATCGCCATTCGAGCACGAGCTTATTCTTCCGACCTAACTCAAAGCACCCTAACGGCGAAAGAGCGATATGTGTTACAGAACCGTGTCAACTGACGCGAAGATACCATCAAGCATCCGTCGGACGAAGTGATCGACCACATCCTTAACCGAGACGATTCCGATAGGAACATCATCCTGATCGACGATAGGAACGTGTCGGAATCCACCATGAGACATCACACTTAGCGCGAACGCGAGTGAGGCATCTGGCCGTTCACGCACCGGGTCCTTGGTCATAAACTCACCTACCGAGCGATCGCCGAGATCCGATATCTTTCCAATCACCTTGAGAAGAAAATCTCGCTCCGTGAAGATCCCAACCAACTTGTCGTTCTCGTCGGTGACAAGAAGACTTCCTACGCGATGTTTTTGCATAGTATGGAGGCAATCCTGTAATGTTGTCGTAGGTGCGACGGTGAGGGGATCTTTAAGCCCGATGGAGCCGATGCTCTCGCTCAATATATTCGGGGGAATAAGCTGAATTCCTCTCGCTGTAGCTGAATGTAAAGTGGACATGAGCGTCTTCTGGTCCATACCTATCCCTTTTGCAACGGTTCATACTGCACTGAAGCCCACGCACCTCCAGCCGGTTGCGGCTTGAAGCTGACGGGCCCCTGTTTATCTTCATGAAATTCAAGTTTGGTTGAACTTGTGCTCAGCACTACCCCCGAGTGCGCCATGCCCAGAATATTGATTCGGGAGGACTCCTCCATCGGCTTGGACTCACGCATGTGCTTCAACGATTCTTGGAGCTTTGCCAGGGATGCTTGTACGCCATCATATTTATACAAGAGCTCGCTGATCTTCTGCTTGAATTTCGCAGCAAGCAGGGGCACACGCTTTCTGTTTTGGAGATAAGGGCCGATGTGAAGCTCAAGAGCCGCCACCGCAACCTCATGCCTTTTGATGCTCTCCTCTACACGACGATACTCCGGGGTGACCTCAAGCTCATTCCGAAGCTCGACCGTCGTTCGCACACCAGCGGAGTTGCCCAAAGCTTTCACCTCTAAACCTTTTACGCACCAGATAGTGCCTCCGACGATCCTTGCTTGAGGCGCCATCACCGCCGCAGAGGCACGAAAAGAGCAATCCCTCGCTTCTTTAAGGATTGTGATATTCCCACCAACATCAGCGGTAACGTTTTGACAAATGGAGACGGAATAGTTGACGCGGGCTCGAAGCATGGCTCCTTCACCCCCCTGATGAAATCCGCGAATTGACACGGATGCCTCGCTTGTTAGCTGATTCTCTCCCAGGACAGAGCCAACTATCTCGATGTCACCCCGAGCCTTAATATGGAATCCCTTTTGAACATCTCCACCAACCCGCACACCTCCGATAAAGTCTATGTGGCCCATCTCATAGTCGAGATTCCCCGCAATGACCAAGACGTCACGAATAGAGACCCTACCACTCTCTTCATGGGCGTATCCACTCACCGCGGCGAGCAGTGTCTGATAATCCTCCCGCTGTTCATCGGGTTTAAATTCAAGGCTTTTATCAAACCTATCAGTTACAGGCTTGCCAGCTTTTGAGGGAATAGGGGTACCGGTGACATCAACGCCGGCGCGGCCCTCAGTGGGCTTGTATACTCTCGCCACCTCACGGCCCGCCTCAATGTTCTCAAAGAGACCTAGATTATAAAAATCAGCCAACTCCCTGCTTGAGTCTACCGATCCACCTTGTCGGAAGCGGCGAACGAGCCATACTACCTTTCCATCACGGCCCAGAATGGCGGGTTCGCCCTTGGCGACTCGACGCCCCTCGCATCCCCTTTCTTGATGAAGCTGCCAAATGATATCGCGGACGACGTCTCGGTCGATCAGTTCCTCTTGTGTCACCTTACGCAACTCCTCAATAAGCACCCCCTCGCTCGCCTCAAAATATTTCTGCTGTGGGATAGCCTTAGCGAATAGCTTGAGCTTGTCGTCAGAGATAGACAACTCAAGGTTCATCTGCTCGCTTTGGTATCGGTGAACGACACGCATCGTTGGTATAGGCCTCCACTGTTGGGGATCGGCCGAATCACCGATAAAAATAAGGGGTTACCGACCTCAAAGATGTAGTGGTCTACGGGGCGCGCGCCCTGTGGCAATAAATCCAACAACTTGTAAAATTATGCTCCCCCTTTGCCTCCCACTTACGAGATAAAACAGCTATACTGCCACTAAAACCAAACCGTATGCCGGAACTTCCTGAGGTACAAGCAACCGTTGATTATCTTCGTGAGCGCGTCAAAGGCGCGACGATAACACGAGTACATATCTCGTGGCCCCGAACTGTACTACCCAGCGATCCCTCAACTTTTCTGCAGAATATTACGGGAGCGAAGATCGATTCCCTCTTTCGTCGCGGCAAATATATCGGCATGAGACTCGATTCCGGAGTGCCGCTCTTTCTTTTCACGCATCTTCGCATGAGCGGATCACTAGACGTGATCCCAACAGAGTTCGAACTCGATCGACATGACAGGGTGTGTCTTGAGCTTGATTCCGGAAAGAGCATTCGCTTTAACGACACCCGTAAGTTTGGTCGTATGACCATATGCTGGAATCCAGAGGATGTTATTGGACACCTCGGTCTCGAGCCCCTCGATCCATCGTGCACACCAGAGGCTCTTCACAGAACGCTCTCCCACAGATCGGGAAGAATTAAACCGGTCTTACTCGATCAAACTGTGATCGCTGGACTCGGAAATATCTACGTCGATGAAGTTCTGTGGAAGATAAAGGTTCACCCGCTCACCAGAGCGTCTTCACTGACTGAGGATCTCATCGTAAAGCTTCACAAATCTATTCGTGAGACCCTTATCGAGGCGATTGAGAAGCTCGGATGCGATTTTGGTGATGGTGTGGTTGATGGGGGTATGTACAAACCCCGGGTGTACGGGCGGGAGAAGAAGAAATGCTCACGATGTCGCGATACAATTGTGCGCATCGTCGTAGGTCAGCGAGGAACGCATATATGCCCGACCTGTCAAATTCAACCGCGCGGCCGAAAAGCGACCTTACGGCACAAGCGGTAGCATAAAAATGTACATCGCCCAGCCAAGTACTGGTCGCACAAGGTGCGGAAAAACCTGATACGCGACGATAATACCAAAAATGGAAAACCCTGAACCTCTGGCTAACTCGAGGAGCTGTAAGTATGTCCTCTCCGGCACAAAGAGCCCCAGCACGGAATATCCATCTAAGGGAGGAATCGGCAAAAGGTTGAAGACCCCCAGAATAATGTTAAGGATAAACAAAACGCTCAGGAACATCGCCGCCCCATCCAAGAAACCACCAGCGGTTGAGCCGATCACAGGAGAGAAGTTTAAAGTGAATACCCCATACGCGATACCGATATGCATTACGATCGCGGCGATAAAGGCGAGAATAAAATTGCTCACCGGTCCCGCGAGCGCCATCAAAGCGGCACGTTTCGGATAACGAATCTGCCAGTACGGATCGAAGGGAGCGCTTCCCCATCCAAATAAGCTCGTGCCCTGAGATGCAATTAAACAGAGCCACGGAATGACTACTAATCCGAAAGGCTCCCGTTTGATGTGAGGAATAGGGTCGAGCGTTACGTGCCCGCCGGCGTATGCGGTGAGATCACCACCCCACTTCGCCACTAACGCATGCGCGGCTTCATGGCACACGGTGCTAAACAAAAAAGCGACGTACCAAATGAGGGCAAGGGCGATAAATTCAGCATTCATACAACGAACTCGTTGCTACTAATTTTTTCACCGGCATGCCCGACACTGGAAAATTAGTGTTCCTAATTGTAGCCCGAATACGTGCGATCGTCTGGACAAAAAAAGGAGCCTATCGGTCTAAAACAAGCCAGCCAGTAAGCAAGCAACAGAATAGACAAATGGCTCCCCGGGAGGGACTCGAACCCCCGACAAGGCGGTTAACAGCCGCCTGCTCTACCAACTGAGCTACCGGGGAAGATTGACAGCGCTATAATCGCTCAAAGGGCTTTAAAGTCAAGACATCCAAGCCCATCTTTCGAGAGAAATATCGCCAAAACCCACTGAAAAAACTCACTAAAACTGCAAGGTACTTCGTGCTGCAAAAGCCCGAGAGAGGGTAACGTCATCAGCGTATTCCAGCTCCCCCCCCTTCGGTATGCCCTGGGCTGGGCGGGTGGTTTTTATACCCAAATCAGCCAACATACGGCCGATGTAGAGCGCCGTGGCGTCTCCCTCAACCGTGGCACTGGTGGCCAAGATGACCTCCGACACGGAGCCGCCCCGTACCCGCTCCATCAGCTCCTTGAGCTTCATGCTATCAGGGCCCTGTCCTCGAAGAGGGGCCCAGAGGCCGTGGAGGATGTGATAGAGCCCCTTAAACTCCCCTCCTCGCTCGATGGCGACGAGGTCTACCGGTTTCTCAACAACACACAAGACCGATGGGTCTCGAGAAGTATTACGACATAGCGAGCAAAGAACCTCCTCGCTCAAGAAGAAGCATCGCTCACATAGCCGCACATCGTGCGCGGCTTGCTGCAACGCGGCTCCAAGCGAGCGCGCAAGGTCTCGGTCATTGGCGATAAGGTGATACGCCAATCGTGTCGCGGTCTTCTCACCAACCGACGGGAGCTTTGAGAGCTCCTTAATCAAACGCTGCAGGGCTGGGGGAAATACAAGCATCGCTCCCTCGTCTTACAGTCCTGGAATACTCATCCCGCCGGTAACCTTAGACAGCGCCGATTCCGTATTGCTACGAATCTTTGACAGCGCCTCATTGGCCGCCGATTTAATCATATCCTGAAGGAGATCAACGCTCGAAGGATCAACCGCCTCAGGCTTAATCTCAACAGCGAGAACCTCATACTTGCCGTTCACTTTAATCTTCACGGCACCGCCACCTACTGAACCCTCAGCCTCAAACGCCTCAGCTTGAGCCTGCGCGACCTGCACATCACGTTGCATCTTTTGGGCCTGTTGAAGAAGCGCCTGCATATTACCGCCACCAGGAAAGCCACCAAAGCCCTTCGCCATACCACTTACCTCCACGTTTACGGGTGAATTATATTACTCTTTACCTCTGACCTGCTCGACCTTGCTGCCAGGAAATATCTTTTGCAAACTTTGTACCGCAGGATGTCCATGAAGTTCTCGCTCGCCCTGCGCCTTTGCGTGCGCTTTTTCGGCCGCCGAGACCTCTACCGCGCCCTGTCCCTTTTGAATCACTATCTTCCATGCTCTCGGACGCTGCGTCCCCTGCGTATCGAGATACTGATTAAAAATATCGATCACCTTGTCCTTCTCACGCATTAAGCTCGTAGCGGTGAACTCAGGCCCTACAGCCTCAAACACCCCGATATCGCAACGGGTAGGTCGAAGCCGCTTCAAATTCTCCACAAGAACTCGCCCCGTCGTAGCTGAGGCGAATGCAACGATATCCTCCCAAACGAAGCCGGTGGTGCCCGCGAGGTTTCCCCCTGCGGCCGGCGCTGAACTAGGAACGTTCATCGCCGACATCGTTGCCGCGACCGGTGAAAGACCAGTGCTCGTGGGCGCTCGCGAGGCATTCGGAGCGCGTGGCGCCGATGGAGCAGACGCGCTTGTCGTGGGCGCTCGCGAGGATCTTAGAGAGTCAGCCTTGCGCTCATCACCGCCACTGACGAGACGTCCAATAATCGCCCCAAGCTCAGCGACCGGTTGCCGTGTCGCCATGCGAGCGACAAGCGCCTCAAACCCATATCGAGGATGCGCCGAACGGAGCGCTCGATCAGCGCCGTCACGAGCAACATCCCAGAGATCCTGAACATCGGTCGCTTCCAGCGAGGACACCAGACGAAGCAGCTCAACGCTCGCGTCTTTACCCAAGCCCAATCCTACGAGCGCGTTTTCGCCACCCAACTTAGCGACGAACACCTCGCGCCAGAAGTGAACAAACTCTCGGAGAAGCGTTGAGGGGTCGATACCGGTTGCAAAGATATCGGAGGCGCGTCCGAGCACCGTCGCAGTGTCGCGTGCGATGATGGCTTGCGCGAGCTCAAACAAAATACGCTGATCAACGGTACCAAGCGCGCGACTGGTCTCCGTCGCCGTGATAGCGCCCTGACAAAAACTCTGCACTCTATCCAACAACGTCTGCGCGTCACGCATCGAACCGTCGGCCATACGAGCGACCAACTTCAAAGACTCCGAGTCCGCCTCGAGCATTTCAGCGTCGCACACCTCACGCAATCGAGCCTCAATGGTCGCCATGCTGAGCGCCCTAAAATCGTGACGCTGACACCGCGAGATAACGGTCTCTGGTATCTTGTGGACGTCTGTAGTCGCGAGAATAAAAACGGTGTGCGGAGGAGGCTCCTCCAAGCTCTTCAAGAGCGCGTTGAACGCCGAGATACTCAACATATGTACCTCGTCGATGATGTAGATCTTCCGTTTGTACCCAGGAGGAGGGAGCGACTTAAAGGAATCCATTAAATCGCGCACGTTTTCAACGCTATTGTGCGATGCACCGTCGATCTCTCTAACCGCGAGGCTTGTCCCCGCGCCGATCTCAAGACAGCTAGGGCACTCAAGACAAGGCTCAGCGTCCTGGGGATTCTGACAGTTAATCGCCTTTGAGAGAATTCGCGATACTGAGGTCTTTCCAACTCCTCTCGGCCCGGTGAAGAGATACGCGTGAACGACCTTGTCCCGCTTCAGCGCGTTAGCGAGCGTGCGCGTAACGTGCTCCTGTCCACTGACGGAGCTAAAAACTGAGGGGCGATATTTTCTCGCAAGGACTAGATAGGACACTCTGGTTTTCCAAAAACAAACAAGCTTCTATACGATACTCAGTATTGCGCGAACGCGCATCAAGAACTTTGCGCAACCAGCAATGAAGATAGGGTTTTTTGGAACAACTGGCTTCACAAACGACGACCGAAGACACATCACAGATACATGTAGTGCGGTTGCTATCTTCCGATCCTGGCCGGGTTCGTACACTCTCTCGCGCGCTCCGATCGTCGCTTCATAGTATAGGCATGAAGGGCGCCGTCTGTCATCGAAAGTGGGGCTCAATTAGGAATTAATTCACCACGCTATGAGAGATCCCCTTCAAGGGATGCGAGGCGCTGGCTGTAGCGGTCTGCACCAGGGGATGATGATGATCTCACCAGAAAGCGCCGCGCCCTTTCAGTAATTACAGGAAGTTGCGCATGCAGGTTTGTGGCACACTCTATGCTCAAGCCAGAGGCATGAAACTAACCCAGCCGATCCTCAAGACCATCTCCAGCCAACTCTGCCATGGAAATCCCTGGTGGGCTCTCGTTGTTCTCAACGAATACCTCGAGCCAAACTCTCCCCTTCATGGGGCTCTCCTTAGACTCTTTCGGCGACGCGTCCCGATTAATTCCGAGCTCACCGCGCGGCTCTACGCCGGCGCCCGCTATTACGATCTCTCCCCCGAGGAGCGAGTATATATCGGCGCTAGAGTTACTATACCGCGCCCTGTCACACAGATCCCTTTCCGCCAGCGCCGAGCCACATTCCGTCACGGTGATCGCAGGCTACCATCACGACGCGTGCGCGGGGTAACTCACATACATGGCGCTCGATTTCAGGAAAGAGGCGAGACACAACCGAGAGATCGCTTCATTTCGACGGCTTCGCTCGCTGCTCCCGTTCTGCGTATAGTACCAGAAGCCGCTCGTAGGTCTTCGTAAGATCAATAAAAATGTCGGTATCTTCGTTCGTTGCTCGCGGATTGATATCGGGATGAAGCGTTTTAACGGCGTGGCGGTAGGCGTTCTTAATGTCAGCTAAAGACGCGCCCGGGTGCAGGTGGAATTTTTTAAGACCCGCCGCGTACTCATCAACATCCATGAAACCATCCGCCCTCAAAGACTCCGCAGCGAATTGAGAGTGATACCGCTCAGCGGCCTGCGCAGCTCGTCGCTCAGCCTCTTGGGCGATCCTTCTCGCCGCGTTCCGCTTCCTCATCTCGCCAAGGAACATCACGGTCCATCGCAGAATGACGATACCGCCGAGCGCGACCATGATTAACATGTAGATGTCTCGCTTCAGTAAGAGGCGAAATCGATAGAACCACGGAAGCTCCGTTCGAAGTCCCACGAGCACCGATTCAGCGGACATCTCATCACCATCATCCACGAAGCCTTCCGCAATCTCACCACGCAAAGCGTCATTTTCTACCGATGGGTCCAATCGCAATTCCTTGAGAAGATCGAATAGATTCAACGCCCCGCTCGGCTTATCATCATCGAGACAACGGTGAATCCATCCCTCGAGCATCTCAAGATACTGCCGCCTCACCACCTCATCCCTAGTAGCGAATGACCAGACCAAAGATCGTACACCACGTACCGCAAAAACGCCTCGGTCTTCAAAAGTCAATTGCCCCAGGGCCTTTGAAAGCAATTCGTGGTGTCCGTCGTTCCGGGTTGAGAAATCTAGGAGTGAGAGCCCCCGTAACGCTATAACCGGCCTCCCTTCTCGCAGCGCCTGCGCGCTAAATTCAGTGATTAAGGAGGGTCTAGCCCTCTCGAAGTAGTCACTCAAAAGTGCGTCAAAACTAGCGACCTTGAGCGCCGAGTCAAGTTGCGCTGGGTCTTGAGATTGAAGAGCTTTCTCGAGCGTCTCACTACGCTCTAATGAGGTACGAGCCGCGTCACCGACCTCACCATCGCCCGAGAACACCGTGGTAGCTCGCAACAACGCGATTCCCGAGGAGCGGTCTCCCTCCATCATCAGCCCTTGGGCCAGCTCCACAAGGGCTTGCGGGCATGACATCGCGATCCATTCGTAGGCTCTATTCCTAAGGTTCGTCTGACCCGTCGGGCTCAAAAACGCCAATGCGCTACAAGCTGCACGGTCGCCCCTGTTCATCGAGGAAAGCGCCTCAAAAAGAGACCTCTCGCCATCGGCATTTCTGACAAGCCCCGAGTAAAAACGAATTTTTTTTCTCGGATCTATGCTCCGCGAAGATACCATTCGCTCTACCGCAAACACGGCGCCCTCGTTATCACCGTTGGCTGGAAGGGTTGCGACCCACGAGCCATACCCCAGCAAGTCCCCCTCGAGCTCCAGGAGCTCCGGCTTTTGTGCGTAAATCCTAAAGGTAGCTCTTCCAGCGGTAGTTCGAGAGGTGAGGAGAGGTTGCCCGTCGACCTCCAGCTCAAGGCTCTCCGCGTCGATCTCTTTTAGATTATAAACCTTAAACTCTCGTCCGGCGTATTTCACGCTTTCAGCGCCACTCTCTTGAGGGGTCTGCGCCGCAATAGCGGAGGTGGCCGCGCAAACAGCAACAATCTTGGTGATGGTAGAGCGAGATGTAAGCCGAGAGCTCGAGAGCGCCTTTTTCACTCCCCTGTTACACTCAATAGACCAATTTCGGTCAAGCTATTTCGGAGGCTGAACGCCGAATACGTTTACAGTGAGGAGCGACTCGGTCGGATGATTCGTTCTCACCTCAACGGTCTCCTTAAGATCTCCGGAAACTTTTCGAGGATCGACCTCAACGACGAGAACGCCAAGGCTGCCAGGTTGCACCGTAACCATTGAAGCCGAAACGGCAGGGTTGGAGGTAGTTATCGATTGAATCGTCACCGGGATTCGCCCCTTATTCTCAAATTGGATGCGACGCTCAATAGGGGTCGGCCCATCCAACACTCCGAAAGAGACCGTACTTGGATTCAACTGGATGTCCCCCTTTACGGACGCGTTAACGGGCACATTCACCGAGGCCCGGCGACCACCGTCGAGCTCAAAAATGACACGGT
This sequence comes from Pseudomonadota bacterium, assembly GCA_039799965.1. Classification (GTDB taxonomy): domain Bacteria; phylum Bdellovibrionota_C; class UBA2361; order UBA2361; family OMII01; genus OMII01. Next base: position 3,440 of record JBDLRS010000088.1, on the reverse strand, counting down.
CTCTAAATTCTCCAAGGGGGGCCGTTGGTAAAATATCTATCGTGACGGTCGCTCGATTAGCCTGGTTTGAAACTGGAGAGGCTACAAGATATTTCGAGAGGCTCGTGACCTTTGTAATCTTCAAATCACTTCCCTCGGCCACCGAAAAGGTAACCTGTCGTTGTCGAGCGTCGAGCGGTGACGACGGAGAGACCTCCCCAAAATCAACGCGCGATGGCTCCACGGTGTAACTTGAAAGCACCTGTCCTTTAATCGTAACGACGAGCTCAGGATTATTACTATCGTTGCTGGCGATAACAACGCTCTTTGTCTTATCCCCCATGAAGCCACTGGTATCGAAGGTTACGCGTATCTTCTCTGAGGTGCCCGGCTTGATGATAGGGGACGCAAGCTGAGTCGCTGTACATCCGCATGATGGAGACAACCGCTGAATAACGAGGTCCGCGTTCCCCGTGTTCTTGACCTCAAACTCATGTACAACCTTGGTGCCTTGAGCTACCGTCCCAAAATCATAGGAATTTGAGGAAAGCGAGATAATCGGACGGACCTCCGCAATCGCCTCACGACCTGAAGCAACCGCCACCACAAGAGATCCAATCACGACCAACAACCGACTTCGTAAGGAAGGGCGATATGATGGGGTTCTCTGCATATTTTTCACGGTTTACCCGAATAGTTGCACTTGATCGAGGAACTTCGTTGAAAAGTTACCGCTCTGGAAATCTGGGTGTGACAAGATTCTTCGGTGAAGCTCGATGTTGGTCGAGATACCATCGATGAGGTACTCGTCGAGCGCTACCAAGAGCTTCTTGATGCAGGACGCTCTATCCTTATCTCGCACGATCAACTTCGAGATGAGAGAATCGTAGTACGGCTTGACGGAGTATCCAGCGTAAATCGCTGAATCAACCCGGACTCCATTTCCTCCAGGAGGATGGTAACTCTTGATGAGACCAGGAGACGGGATCAGGGTTCTCGGATCCTCGGCGTTGATACGAGCCTCAATGGCGTGTCCACTAATCTTGATGTCCTTTTGCTGCCACGAAAGCTCCATGCCAGCCGCGAGCCGTATCTGCTCCTTCACAAGGTCAACATCAGTAACCATCTCAGTTACTGGGTGCTCTACCTGCAATCGGGTGTTCATCTCGATGAAGTAGAACTTTTCCGCCTCAAGATCCGCGAGGAACTCAACGGTTCCAAGACTTGAGTAGTTTACCGATTTGATGAGCTCAAGAGCTGCGTCTTGAATCTGATTTTGAAGGCTTTCGGGCAATCCGATCGATGGCGACTCCTCGATAACTTTTTGGTATCGACGCTGAATTGAACAGTCTCGAATACCGAGGTGAATCGCGTTGTGCGAGAGGTCTCCAGCAACCTGAACCTCGATATGCCGCACCTTCGGGAGATATTTCTCAACAAGGAGATGCCCATCACCGAAAGCTGCTTCTACCTCACGCTGTGCGGTCTGGAATGTAGAAACGAACTCTTCGGGACCCTTTACAATCTTCATTCCGCGTCCACCACCGCCGGCGCACGCTTTGAGAAGAATTGGATATCCAGCTTTATCAGCGACCTTCAAGGCCTCGGCGGCATCGAGCAATCCCTTGCTGTCACCGGGAATGGTTGGAACACCCACCTTATCCGCTACACGACGCGCGCGAGCCTTGTCACCCATGATACGCATGCTGCGAACGGTTGGTCCGATGAAGGTGATGCCACAACTCGCGCAGATCTCGGCAAACGCGGCGTTTTCACTCAGGAATCCGTAGCCCGGGTGAATCGCGTCGGCTCGTGTCGCCACAGCCGCCGACATAATCGACGCAATGTTAAGGTAGCTCTCTTTCGCCAAAGCTGGACCGATACACACACTCTCAGTAGCGAGCTTAACGTGCAAAGCGTCCTCATCCGCCTTTGAGTGAACAGCGACAGTTTTGATTCCGAGCTCGTGACAAGCGCGGATGATGCGAAGCGCAATCTCACCACGGTTCGCTACAAGAACTTTTTGAAATGGCACAGAGCTCATCTGATTTACCGCGGTAATGGTTATTACACAGCTGGATCAATGAGGAAGAGGACCTCACCGAACTCGATAACCTGCCCCTCTACACCCAAGATCTTCACGATCTTACCGGAGGTAGGCGCCTCGATCTCGTTCATCAGCTTCATGGCCTCGATAATGCAAAGAGTGTCGCCCTTGCTTACGGTGTCACCCTCTTTCACGAACACATCGGCGTCCGGCGATGGCTTACGGTAGAACGTACCGACGATTGGGGACTCAACCTTCACGAAGCGGCCCAGGTCCTCTTGAGCAGCAGCGCCGTTCGAAGCGGCCGGAGCAGCCATAGCAACCTGCACCGCTGGAACCATCTCGTAACGAGACTCGGACGCAACAAACGCTCCGCTGGTAGTTCGCGAAAGCTTTACACGAGTCCCATCCTGCTCGAGCTCGAACTCGGTGACCTCGTTCTGTTTCAGTATCTTGATGATGTTCTCAATGTCCTTGATATCCATGGGGGCGTATCCTAGCCACGAAGGCCAAAGAAAGCCAATACCAAGTCTACATTTTTCCCGCTCAAGCTGCGTAAGTACAAGTACTTAGGAGATATACAACCAGGATGGTGAAAAATGATCTCCTGTTGCGAATTTCGATTGTCTGGCTTCCCCCTTCGCTGAGGGTTCAGGGCGACTTCGTTGGAGCCACCTAAAAAATCCTCAACATATCTCAGACTTCGGTGAGCTCCGTCGAGTTGTGGATACGCTTCCGGTTCTTTCGTCGTCTCCGCCTCGTTTCGTCAAAACTCTCCATGTGCTCACTACGGAAACCTTTTTTGGGTCTTCGTGAAATCGAGTGGGTAGGGCTCGGTGTTATCCCGACGTGAACGTGCTCGTGCACGTAAACGTGAACGTACCCGAAACAGGCATCATGCGGGCTGAAGGCCCCCCCTAAGCTTAGAAAGGTCGTAGAACGGTCGGTCGCCCGACTAGGCCTCCTCCCTCGAATCATCCTGACTTCGATGGCAGCGAACCGCTTCTTTCGCGCTTGCTTCGACGGTAGCGAATCCCTTCGTTACTTGCAGGAATTGGTTGCGCACCAGCAGGCCGGCAGCGCTCGCGTGTTGTAAAATGAGGCTAAGATGCTCGGTAAACCCCGCATCCTCAGAGGAGACGTCTGCGAAGACCCCCCTGACCTGTTCTTCAAAACGCTTCGCGGCCGCTTGGTCGTAGCTCGCAGTCCGATCAGAAACGGACTCCATGAACTCAACCATGCCTTCCGAGTTGCGTAGGGCAACTGACACTCCGAACTGCCTCATCTTCGCACGTAACTACTCAGCACTTTGTGCCGAGTAGTTACGATCGAGTGAGCAATCAACCTAGCTTAGCAAGTTTTTTGAGAACAGCAGGGAGTTCCCCTTCGAATAGTAGTAGGAGGGCCTCGGAGG
>JBDLRS010000087.1:0-6110 GCA_039799965.1 Pseudomonadota bacterium | reverse complement strand
GCTAGCGCGGCAGGGTTTATGCTCGAGAAAAAACACAGACCCTGCCGCGCCCTTTATTGCTACGCACTTCCTCTTCGCTACTCAAAAAAAAATTGCCGCCTCCGGCTCTACTGCGGGGTATGCGGGGTATAGCGGGGTACGGTTCTTATGAACCGGCGGCGGGGTATCGCCGATCCCTTATCATCGGCGAATAGGTGCGGGTTGTGGTCGGTGTTAACACAGGGACGCCCTATCGAACATTCTTTGGATTCGATCCCAATACGACGATGTTTTGAGGCGAGTTTTGACAGCCCAGATTGCTATTCGTTTGTCGGGTGAAAACTTCGAGGTGGGCAAGGCCGCGATTGATTTTGTGCTTCATCTGCCTGATTCCATCTCGCACAACGCAGAAGGTGGATACCAACAAATTTTGGATACCATAACTGATGGGATTCAGCATTTGGCTACTAGCGGCCACCTTTGGATGGCTTTAGAGCTTGCCGAATATGCTCTTCAGGCGTCTAAGCGAGTCGCAGAGAAGTTTGCCGAGGGTTCGGATTGGAGCTGTGCTATATCCAACTTGACTGAACTGATTGAGAAATTGGAGCTAGGCGGTCTTTAACCGTCATTGAGCGGATGCAAAGAGGTACTCTTAGCGATGCCGCAGATGCCGTCTGCGTAATTGACCACTCCTGGCAGAGAGCGGAAAGTTTGCATGACGGCATTATCGGCTCCTTATGAATACACCATCTGATTGAGCGCTTGTGTTAAGAGAGTTCCTGGTCGGTAGTGTCGTTGCCACCGACAGGGGATATGTCCCGCACCATTGGCAGTTGCAATAAAGGCTCCTCCATTCTCACTTATCTGAATTATCACTGAGCCATCTTGTCGAGTCGAGAGCATACGTCGAAAACGATCTCCTACGTTTATGCCTCTTACGAATTGAGGAGACGAATATTGAGAATCGACGTGTTGATCTACGTCTCCAGCCGATACCAGAACTACGTCGGGATACCCCATGGCTGTGAGCGCCTGGGAACAGAATCCTGACTTGTGGCCGTGGTGAGACGCAACAAGGATGTTTGTGCCACTAAGCGCAGCACGAAAGCTCTGATCGCACAGCAACTCTGTCCAGCCCTCTCCTTCGAGATCGCCAGCCAACACAATCTTGTAGCCACAATAACTAATTATGACCGGAATACTTGAATTATTAACGAATTTCGCGGGATTCAGCTGCCACGCTCGATCCGGCGACACTCCGAAGGATGTTACTATTTCGCAACCAAAATCAGGAGCTATCAGGACCGGCGCAGTATAGCCCTGCTCTAAGCGACGATACTGATCCAGATTTTCGTAATTTCCTGAAGCCTCCTCTAACTTTGACCAGTCATATCGCTGGCGTACCAAGATTCCTGGACGACAATACGAAATCAGGCGTGAGATATCTTGAATATGGTCATTGTGTGGATGTGACACGATGAGACATGAGAGAAGGCACCCCATGTACGGCGTACAATACGGGAGAACTGTCTGAGCTAGAAAATGTATCGGGGACAAATTCTGACTACGACCGCAATCGATCACAATGCCATACCCATTTGGACTTTTAATGAACGAACACGATCCGTGCTCAACATCGAAGACAGTAATCTCAAGTTTTTTCATGCGGAGTATCCTTCATCCCTAAATAGAAAATTTGTAGCACTCGCTCTTCGGTGTACGCATAGAATCGTCGCGCTCGTCTGCACATCAAGAATGCGAGCATGGAAGCCACAAGAATTACAAAGACTTCATGTCTCCAATTTGAGGACGCGAGGCTCGACGCAACTGCTGAAACAGTTTGAAGAACGGCCACAATAAAAAGCCCTCTATACAAACTGTAGTAGCTATTGAAGAGCGCGATATGCCCGGTAGGATCGCGAGGGAGTGCCCAAACATAACAGAGCCGCCAAGTAGCCCCGTCATCCAGATCTGGAAGATGGAAGTATTGTCTCGCTCTGGCTATGACGACCCGCTTGAGAGTTTCCGATTTCTCAGTTCGGTTTACTGCCTTCAAGCAATTCCACGGCAAATCTGTTATCAGGTTTGCTACCGCCTGCATGAGATGACCAAAGAGGTAAGCAACGGGGAGCTACTCCCACCACTGATCAATGATGCGAAAATCGCCCAAGTACTGCCTGATGGCAGGATTGATAACAATAAAAACGCCTCCTACAAGGAGGTAGGCTAGGTGCTCATAAGTATTCAGAATGGGCATTTTTTGGAGGCAACTCTGCCACGCAATTCCAGCTAGTTACAACAATATAGTTGATTAGATAGACCTTTTTGTGATATTTTGTCAACTATAAGTGGAGACAATATGTTGCACAAAATGCGACTTCGACAACTAAGGCTGGCATCAGGCTACTCGCTCGATGCGCTCGCTCACAAAATGGAGGGGCTGGTCACCAAACAGGCGATCTCAAAGTACGAAACGGGCAAAGCTCAGCCAACTCAAGCGGTGCTTAACAAACTCGCAAGCGCCTTGGGGGTAAAGGCGGCAACTCTAACCTCTGAACCAAAGTTCGAGGTCAAGTTCCATGGATTCCGAAAAAGGGCGAAGCTTCGCGCTAGGGCTGCTGAGGAGATCCAAAGTAAGGTTGCAGCCCTACTGGAGCAGCGCATCAACCTGCAAGGATTTTACAAACACCACGAACCGGCAGGAGTTCCATTTAAGTCGTTTTCGGTTAGATCGATGGAAGAGGCGGAAACTGCCGCCACCCGTTTACGCGAAACATGGGAGCTTGGAAGCGCTCCGATCTCTGATGTGACAAACACACTAGAGGAGCATTTGATTCACGTACTCGAACTGAAGGGGACGGAACACTTCGATGGACTATCTGCAACAGCAGTCGATGAGTCGGGCAAAGTAGTGGGCGGTGCTGTAGTCAGCAGTTTTGAATCCTCCGGAGAGCGCCAACGATTCAACCTAGCACACGAACTAGGGCACCTCGTAATGAACGTTGTGGGCAATATAAATGAAGAGGATACCGCCAATCGATTTGCGTCTGCTTTTTTAGCGCCGAGGGACACAGTGTTAGCGCTCACCGGCGTCCAGCGACACCACATAAGCCTAAGCGAACTCATACTTCTCAAGCAGCGCCTCGGCATGAGCATCCAGGCGATCCTGTATCGACTAAAAGACTTAAGCGTCATCTCTGAGACCTTACATCGAAGGTGGTGCATTGATATTAATAAACAAGGCTGGAGAAAGAATGAGCCTGAAGCTCTTCCAAGAGAGGAGCCTAGGTGGTTCAGACGAGCTATTTTACAAGCTGTGACCGAGGGCTGGATTACAAAGGAGGAGGGTGAAAGTATGCTCAGTGAGAGACTCGACTTGGACGAACCCCTCTCTCTGGCAGACCGCAAGGCTTTCATGAAACTGCCCCTGGAGGAGCGGCGTAGAATCATGGCCAAGCAAGCCGAGGAGTTGGCCGCACACTACAACTCGGACAACACATGGAGGGAGGTAGAGGGCGGTGACATCATCGAGTAACGGATTGTGCAATCCAAAGCGAGGAGAGGTATGGTGGGTCGATCTCAATCCGACTAAAGGCTCGGAGATTAGAAAGACACGCCCTGTGGTGGTTATTAGCTCGGACACGCTAAGGGCTCTCCCCCTTCGATTAGTGGTTCCGATTACTGGCTGGAAGCAGCAATTTAAGAAACAGTACTCTCACGTCTATCTCAGCCCCTCGAAACTGAATGGATTGGGTAAAGCTAGTGCCGCAGATACATTACAGCTGAGAGCCACCGCCCTGGAACGATTCCAGAGCAAGCTAGGAAGCCTCACAGCATCTGAACTTGCCGAGGTTGTGGCTGCGATAGCCGCTGTTGTTGAGTACGAGTAACCCACGCACCTGTTGCTGATTTTGCGGAAATATAGCATAATAGCTGCGTGACATTCCATCGAATCCTGCAACTACCTGAACTAATTTACAAAAAGTCACATTTCTTGTTTGGACCACGCGGCACTGGCAAGACGTTCCTAATTAGAGAGCAACTAAAGGGCAATGCTAAGATATTGAATTTACTTGAGCAGGATCTCTTTCTGCGGCTCTCTGCCTCGCCTTGGGAACTACGAGCTATCATAGCTTCTACCGACCGCAACGTTCCTGTGGTTATCGACGAAGTTCAGAAGGTGCCGGCACTCCTTGATGAAGTACATCGACTGATTGAAGAGGAGGGGCGAACTTTTCTACTGACAGGCAGTAGCGCTCGAAAGTTGAGGCGAGGTAGCGCAAATCTGCTCGCTGGTCGGGCCCGGTTAGCAGAGATCTTTCCTCTGACGAGTCATGAGATTCCGAAGTTCGATTTGGAGCGGTACCTACGTGTGGGTGGACTCCCGTTCGTCTATGCCAGTGACGACCCTTCTGAAGACCTCGATGCGTATGTTCGAACCTACCTTCAAGAGGAGGTGCAAGCAGAGGGACTTACGCGCAATTTACCCGGTTTTGCGCGATTTCTGAAGACAGCGGCTCTGCTGAATGGCACGGTTCTGAACTACACTAAGCTTGGCTCAGATGCCGAGCTCTCTCCATCCACAGTCCGTCAGTATATTCAGATACTCGAAGACACACTGCTAGGCTTCAGGATTGCGCCGTTCCGTAAATCACTGAAGCGTAAGGCGATATCGACCGAGAAATTCTATCTGTTTGATGTTGGAGTGAGTCACGCCATATCGGGAATCCGGCACGTCGACCGCCTCTCTGATATATATGGGAGAAGTTTTGAGCAGTTTATCGCTCTGGAGCTTCGCGCATTTCTTAGCTACCGCAGGACTAAAGAAGAGCTGAGTTTTTGGCGCTCAAAACACGGTGCAGAAGTTGACTTTATTGTGGGCGACCGACTGGCGATTGAGGTGAAAGCTTCCTCACGAACGGGGGCTCATGATGCAAAGGGTCTACGAACCCTGCAAGAAGAAGGGCTACCGCTGAGCTATTATCTAATTTCGCAAGATCCTCTTGAACGTGTAGATCACGGAGTTACGTTTATCTGCTGGGACACGTTTCTATCTCGGCTCTGGGGTGGGACATTATGACATCCAGAGCCCTCGCTACTCAGACTCAAACGAAACTATCCGCACAACTGGCTGGTAGGCAACCGTATCAGAGACGGGGAGCAGCTTTTCAAGTGTCAAGCGAACCGGCTTTGTGGTCTGAGGGGCCAGACCCATCTGCTTAACCTCGATACGTCGCTCGTTCTCCAGTGGCTGATTTGGAAGGTCCATCTTACTTGCCGGAGCAAACCCAGCCACAAGAACAACATCACGCACTACAGCGCGACCTGCATTAAAAAAACTCCCCCTTTACAGAGAATGTGACGAGACACTCCTCTGGAGAAGAGCAACTCCCATCTGGCACTCGGTGCACCTCAAGATTTCGTAGCGCTAGATACTCGCTTGGAGGCGCTGGCTGTTTCATCGAAGCTCGCCCCTCCGTGAGGTACGGGGCTGCATCCTTGCCCCACAAAACCTCAAGTTGGTAGTTGGATATCCCCTCCGAGGGGAGCGCCAGAGAAAACTGCACGGGCTTGCCCGTTTGTAGCTCCTTTGCGTCTGGAGTCAGGTCTACTAATTTGTGGGTAGATACCCGCTGCTCTCCACTATCATCAACTGCTGTCAGCCGAACAAGCACATCCTCGGAGCTTCGCTTAGCTTTCGCGACAACCTGCCTCTTAATTCGCAGGGTAACTACTCAGCACTTTGTGCCGAGTAGTTACGAAAATTTGTGCCACTGGCTCTTCGGTGTACGCATAGAATCGTCGCCAACTGGGTTCATCTATGTGGGATCCCACCCCCCTAAACTGGAGTCGGTTATGTGGGATCGGGCTAGCTAAAACTGGGGTCAGGTATGTGGAACCTGAGCGTCGAGCGGGAAACCTGGACGGGAGCGTCGAGCGGGAAACCTGGACAGGAGCGTTGAGCGGGAAACCTGGACGGGAGCGTTGAGCGGTAAACCTGGACGGGAGCGTTGAGCGGGAAACCTGGACGGGAGCGTCGAGCGGGAAACCTGGACAGGAGCGTCGAGCGGGAAACCTGGACAGGAGCGTCGAGCGGGAAACCTGGACAGGAGCGTCGAGCGGGAAACCTG
>JBDLRS010000086.1:0-26573 GCA_039799965.1 Pseudomonadota bacterium | reverse complement strand
AATTAGGGGGTTTATCTCAACTGCAAAAAAACGAGGGCTAAATACTCTCACAGCTCTGGCTGACGTGCTGCGCGGCAAATCGGTCTTCGCTCATGCTGCTGATACCGGGTGAATAGTAACTGAATCTGAGCGTTTTGACTTGGCGTCTGCTTGAGAGGGGGCGACGAAACGACCTCACACCTTGGTAGAAGGGAGCTCCCCCCCTATAGAAAAAGCTTCTCAATAGCTAACCCTACTCCCCCATCATCGACACTCGTAGTGATGAACGAGGCCGCATCCTTCGCGGCTGACACTCCGTTCGATGTAGCGACTCCAAACCGAGCGGCGCGGAGAAAGGCACAATCCGCCTCCGAATCCCCGAAGGTTGCAACCTCCTCAGCGAGACATCCATTAATTAGAAGCAACTCAGCGAACGCAGCCTCTCGAGTCGCTTTGGCGTCAACGATATTCGCGAACACGATATCGGGATGTACCGCTCCATAGCTATACGTTACGACGATCCCCTCGACCTCACTCAACTCTGAGCGGAGCCGCTCCTCGGCTTCGCCAGCTCTCGTCATCATGACTCCTTTGATGAGGGGGGTGCGCGCGGCAAGATCGAGAAGATTCGTTAGTACGGCCGGTTTACTGCAATACTGTTGATGAATCACGAGCTCCTGTCTCATTTGCTCAGCGAAGAAATCCGACTCCGTATAGAACTCGATGTGATAGTCGCGTCGCGCCGCTAATGCCAAAAGCTGCTCAATCGAGGTATGGGTAAGGTCAACTCGGTAGAGAACCTTCTCGGTGGACACCTCTTGGATAAGGGCGCCTGCGAAAAACATCGATGGGCCCGATATCCCTAATTCACGTCCAACCTCTCGAGTAGCGAAACTCGCTCGCCCCGTAGCGAACCCAACCGTTACCCCACGCCGCGCGAGCTCGGCGATAGCTCGCTTCGTCCGAGGAGCGATCGCGTGATTACGCCCAACAACGGTGCCATCGATATCAAAGAGAGCGGATTTAACGGAGAATGGCGCTCCCGCGAATATCACCTCTTCTGATATGCGGTTATGAGAACCAGATATAAAAGATGTGAGCGCAACAGTTTCCATACAGTCAGGGTACTATGTTTGTCACATTTGGGAAACCTGACATAGAGCCGCTTCGGAACAATCGCCCCATCCTTCTGGCCCCATTCTGGAACACCCTACTTTCCCCCATTCTGGAACACCCTACCTTTCCCCCCCCCATTCTGGAACCCCACCCCTTCTAGAACACCCTACTTTTCCCCGCAACTTTAGCCACTGTTCTTCGAATAGTGGCTATGCCACGAGCCAATCGCGCCTTTTCAGACAATACCATCTACGAGATCGTCTCTCGAACTCGAGACCGCCTTCCCATGCCTCCGACCGAAACCTCTAATGAGATTAAGCTTGGCATTCTGGGCAGAACTCAGCGAGATAACAAGGTTGAACTTTGCCACTTTGTCGATATGAACAACCACAGCCACACGTTTGCGTTGTCCAATAAGTGCGAGAAGCTAAGTAAGTTCTACATGGAGCTTCAAAAGAAAACGACCGACGCCGTTAAAGCGCTTCTTGGACTTCCCTCTCTTTCTCTATGGGAAGATCGCCCAACGGCCGCGGAGGTTGCAACATTAGATGATGCAATCAAACGGATTGTTTATATATACTGCAATCCCTCTAATGCTTCGCTGAGCGACTCAATCGAACAGTATCCTGGCATCAATTCCTGGTCGGCATTCCTTCAATGCGACCCGACGGTCGACGCCGAGGTAGCAATCAACGCGCGGTGGTATCCAGTGTCAGAGATTCCGCAGCTACCGACGCGGTCACTCTCACCAAAACAGGACTCGCGCCTCCGTCAACAGCTTATCGATTCTAAGAAAGCAAGTCATCATCCCGTTGTGGTCAAACCGTTTAAGTGGCTTGAGGCATTTGGAATTATTGAGCCCGCCAGAATCGAGGAAATTCGGCAAAAGATCATCTCTCAAGTAAGGGAGAAGGAGCGAGAGAACGCTGAGTCACGTTTGGCCGCCGGAAGACGGAGCGTTCCCCGAGCTGTACTACTCCGACAGCCTTACATGAAGCCTCACACTCCGAAGAAAAAGGAACGAAAGATCTACCTTATCTGCGGAGATAAGGAGCTCCGATTGAAGCTTCTGCAGGGTTTCAGAGCAATCTTCGCTCGTTGTAGAGAATGTTACCAAAGAGCCAAAGAGGGTATCCGAGTTGACTGGCCACCGGGGACCTTTACTCCCTGGTTTCCTCCTGGACTTACCTTTGCCGCGCCCGTAATTGAGTGACGAAAAGGCCGAATAGCGTCTATTTTCGGCTCAAAATAGAGCCGTCGCTCAAAAGACACCCTTAAATTCAATTTCTCGCTGAACCGCACCCGACTTCGCCACGCTGCGGAGACATTCAGAACTCACAAACGTTTTTTACTGACCTCGGTCTGGCAGCCTGAGAACGTAGACCACTTTAAAGTACGGTGTTCCAGGAATAACGCTAGCTCGGTAGCTTCTCTGACCTGACCAGGATCTCAACGCCGTAATCAGCAAACCCAAGAACCTCCGCGAGCGACGCAAGCTTAGCGACACGCAATCTATGATGAGCCGGCAAGCTACAAGTCATATCCAACTCTGGCATCATGTCGCGTAAAAAGGTGGCACAACAGCGCACCGCCTGACCGCGTCCAGGCCACGCACTTGGCCCGTCGTGTTGAGCGACGATAGCTCGGGTCCAGCACTCTATCTTCATGTCGAACATAGAAAATCCCCGTTCAGACAGGAAAACCCGCACCTCGTCAAAAGAGGACGATCCATGGCGCAGGGGCTGAAGAGACATCTCCACAGATACGCCAAGAACACTGTCAGCGAGCGCCTGAGACGCCCCCTTCAGGATCTTGAGCTCAGCACCATCCATTTCTATCTTGAGAAATGAGGGCTTCGAGATCTGTTTTGTGGCAACTAGTGAATCGAGCGTTACCGCCCTCATGTGACGCGCCTGAAAGTCAAGATAAGGAAGACCCTCTTTGAATCGTGACGCAAATGCGGGGTCCACCGGAGCCCCGGCCGTTCCGAAGCGTGGATCGCGAGCCTCATACACACACACGATCTCCTCTCTGTCACTCATCATGAGCGGAACGTATCGTTCTATTCGCCCATGTTTACTCGAAGAGGAGGATAGACCCCCAGCGTCTTGCTCGGAAACTCCGAACACCGAACGCTCAACGTCTTTGCCGTACACATCCCATAGATCCACGATATCTGGACGATATCCAACTTCCACGACCACCATCGGATCTTGGGCGAACATCCCCTGCTTTCCAAAGGAGCAGGTAAGGTACGGGGTACCAGCCGGTACCTGTGGATAGAGAAACGCTAATCCAGTTATCCGGTCAGCGTATGGCAACGCCTCGCCCGTCCGCGTAAGAACGACGTGGAACGAACCCGGAGCATTATTATCTTCTCCACGGATCCAATCGCGGTCGAAGTATGACACGGCCACTTCATGATGCGTGAAACCGAGCGACGCGAATTTCTGAACCCACCACGGCTTATCAGCAACGGTTTGATGAAGTTTCACCCCATTGATGTACTCCTCATTTGGGGAGACCGACATAATCACTACTCCGTTCGGCCCAAGGTGCTTGTCGATGTTACGCATCACCTTCTCAAGATCTGGCTCGGCGATGTGCTCTATGAACTCCCACGCCGTTACAACCGAAAACTTGAGTGGATCAGCCCTATTTGTGGCTTCATCATGAAGGGTGAGCTCAAAAGGCGCGGTCGCATCTGCGGTGAAGAGATTCCCCGGTATGGTCGCCCACTCGGCGCGCTTCGTCTTCTTGGAATAATCGCTTCCCTCAACGCCAGCAGCCACACATCCCGCCTCAAGCATTGACTTCACAAATCCGCCGCCGGAGCATCCGATATCCAGCAGACTCACATGAGCCTTCGGGAGCCACCAAAAGAGCTTTTCGTTAAATCGAGGATTCGTGCTGTTATCGTTGGCGGTCCCCCAGGGCTGTATATGATCTGGGCTATCAAACGCAACAGGTTTCTCTGCTTTCATCCTGATAGTTGGCATGACGCTATCCTTTCCGTGCGGTAGTACCGTTTTATATTGCGTGATCCGTGAGGGGTGTCGTGGAGGCGTAGTGATGAAAACCAGCCCTAAAGACGCTCCTATCCAGCGGATAAGATGCGAGAGCAGCACGGCACGATCCCGATTTGTGGAGTGAGGGAATCGACACGAGACCTAACAGGGTGGTGAAAAATGATTTCCCGTGGCGCATCTCGATAGTTTGACTGCAACTTCGTTGGAGCCGCCGAAAAAATCCTCAACGTATCTCTGTGGATACGCCTACGGTTTTTTCGTCGTCTCCGCCTCGTTTCGTCAAAACTCTCAAAATGCTCACGACGGAACCATTTTTCACCACCCTGCTAAGCTGCTGATTGAGCCAGCCTTTGGGCCGCGAGATACCAACGCACAATCTCTTGCAAACCTTGATCAAGGGGAATGGGTTTAAATGAGGGAACCGCCTTTCGAACCTTATCAACCACCAAAAACTTGGACGTAGCCCCTACATACTTGGTGGTGTCATAGCTGATCTTTGATGCGTCGTAGCCGACATACTCAGAAAGCATCTCAGCGAAACACCGAATCGGAAACTCCTCGCCTGCACCGATATTAAATATATCGTTATCCACATATTGGGCGAGGCAGGTCATCGTCGTGACAAATGAATCAACGTGAATAAGCTCGCGCCTCTGCGTGCCGTCTCCCCACAGCTCAACCGAAGCTCCCTTGTATTTACCATCAACTATCTTCCGAAGGAGGTCGAAGATGAAGTGCATCTGTCGACCATCGAGATGGTATTCAGGGCCGTACAGCGTTGAGGGAACCACGAAAAGGTACCGAAGACCGAACTGGCGCGCCAGCGATTGAAGCCCCACGAGCAACATCCGTTTGGTCATCGCGTAGGTATAGAGGCTCTCCGTTGGCGCTCCCACCAGAAATCGCTCCTCAACGTGAGGAGTTCCTGGTTCGTAGCAACAACTCGTGCCGATCGCTATCATCTTCGCCTGCGGCTGCCAAGTATGCCACCACTCGAGAACGTTAGTGTTGATCTGTTGATTCTTTATCCACTGCGCTCCAGGGTGCTTGAGACAGAAATCGCCGGCCTGTGTCCATGCCGCGAGATGATAGATCTGGTCCCACTTAGTGTGATTGAACACCCCAAGGGAGCCCTGTCGAGTCAGATCACACTCTTTAGACCCCACGGCGGAGACCTCGTGGCCCTGGCTACGAAGGTGCTTCACGAGATGAGTTCCCAAAAAGCCTGTTGCGCCAGTAACGAATATCTTCACACCTACTCCTTTGGATTCACCGGAAAAAAGAAACTCACCCCTTGATCAATGAGCTGCTTGTTGTTTTTCAGGATCTCGTCCTTAAAGTTCCACGCAAGACAGAGGTAGATATCGGGATGGTTAGAAACCTCTTTCTCGATTACCAGTGGGATATGCATACCCGGTGAGTATAGTCCGCGACGCAACTCATTCTTCTCAACGAGGCAATCGAGGTACTCACGCCCAATTCCGCAGTAGTTAAGAAAGGTATTTCCCTTCACCGGAGCGCCGAATCCAAATATCTTCTTCCCCTCTCGCTTAGCGCCTTCAAGAAAAGAGAGGGTCTCACGTTTCATCGCCGCGACTCGCTCAGAGAACCTTTGATAGGTCGATAGCTCATTCGACCGAGCCTTTTCCTCCGCCGTGATGAGAGCTTTCAACCGCTCACTCGTAGGACGGTTTGCCTCTTGATGCGTAACATAGAGGATCATCGACCCACCATGAATCGGGGAAAGGTACCCGTCGAACCCGGTCAAACCGTGCCGAGTGAGGAGCTTTTCGACGGTCTTGAGCGTGTAGTAGAGAAGATGCTCGTGATAGATCTGATCAAAGGCGAGATTCTCAACGATGCTCTTCATGTAGAGGAACTGAATCACAAAGACGCCATCCTCTTTGAGAGCTCGCTTGATCCCCTTGGTTGCGGAGTGAAGTTCCTCAAGATGAAAGAACACGCCTGAGGCGTTTATGATATCGAACTTCTGATTCAGCTTCGCGGCGGTTTCCTCGTTAAAGAACTCCGCTATCGTGGGAATACCGGCGTCGTTGGCGAGCTTCGCGATCTTTCCACACGACTCAACTCCAGTCACCTCAAATCCCAATTCCTTGTACTGCTTGAGCTGCGTTCCATCGTTGGAGCCGATGTCGAGGACGCTCTTGCGCACTTTCGCGGCGGTGAAGAGTCTATCGACCTCTTTTGCCGTGTTCATGAAATGCTGCGCGAGGGTCTTGGTGGTTCCCGATACGTACGTGTGGTCGGCGAACATCACCTCTTTTGGAACGGTATAGTCGAGCTGAACACAAGAGCAGTCGTTACAGTAGACGAGCGAGAGTGGATACTTCGGCTCACTACCAACCTCATCTGATGAGAGAAAATGATTCGCCCACGGTTGTAATCCGAGATCCAACGCCGGCACGAGGTTTCTACTATCACAAATTCTACATTGCATATTCCCTCCTCCTCACCAACGAACAATCATTACTGAGCGGCCTTCAAAGGACTGGAACCGCCATCAACGAATAACTGCACTAACTCCGCGTGGTCAGCCACCACCTCATCCGCCTCGCGTAAATGGTTTGAGGAGAGGGTTGAGCACACCGCGATACACCTCATTCCGGCCCTCTTCGCGGATTCGATCCCGAGCGGCGCGTTTTCAATCACAAGACATTCCGACGACGACACCTTAAGTTCAAGAGCCGCTCGTATGTACCCCTCAGGAGATGGCTTCCCCTGCTTTAATTCATCCCCTGTTACAACCGTATCACACCGTTTAAGCAGCTCTCCGGATCTCCCAGAAAGAAGTCGCTGGCGGCTTCCCCCAGAGACCACGCCGATCATGATACCATCATCACGGAGCCGCTCCACGAGGCTTTCAATCCCTAAGTAAAATGAAAACTGATTATTAGAGCAGTATACCTCGTTTTTCCGAGCGACGAGCTTTTTGATCTCAGCGGTCTCTCGTCCATGACGACTTACTAACCGGCCGGCGTATTCGGTCGACTTCATCCCCTCACAGAGGAAAAACTCTTCTGGATCGAATGTGAATCCCAACTCAGTACATGCCTGTGCCCAGGCCCGACTGCTATCCTCCATTGTCTTTGCGATAACGCCGTCGAAGTCGAAGAGTACGGCTTTAAACTTTTCCATAATGTATTTCACGAAACGGCGTAAGGCTCTTAAGCTCTCGCGCCTTTTCCTCAGAGGAGTAATCAGCGTCCCGATCAGCGAAGATGATCTGGCTACCGCCGAAATCAAACTTAAAGGGAACATGAAGGAAGCGATGAAGCGCCTCTTTAACCCTCTGCTGTCGTTCCGGAGGAACAAACAGCAGAAGAAACCCACCGCCACCAGCTCCCGTTATTTTTCCGCCGATTGCACCAGCGGCCATTGCCTCACCGTGCATATCATCGACATCGGGATTTGACACGAGGGAACTAAACCCCCGCTTCACATCCCATGCCTCTTGAAGCAGCTCTCCAAACTGGGTGATATCGGCACGACTGTTCAGGATAGCGATACTTTCGTCAACGAGATCCTTCATGATTCGAAGTTGGCGCTTTTTGGCACCCAGATTCTGTACGAACTTGCTCTGAACCTCGGCGGAGGTGCGAGCGATGCCGGTGTAAAACAACATTAGGTGGGAGTTTAGCTCTCGTATCCGGTCACCCGAGATAGTCACCGGCGTCACGGTTATCTCACCGTTCGTGTGGAAATCTATTCGATTGAGCCCACCATACGCTGCGGACACCTGATCCTGGGAGCCCACCGCCTCCCTAAGAACGTTCTGCTCTAGGTGAATACTCTCCATGGCGAGATCGTTTTTGGAGATCATTCTTCCTACAAGACCGTAACAAGCATTGAGAAGACCGACGGTAAAAGCTGAGCTCGTTCCCATGCCACTCCGCGCGGGGAGGTCTCCCACCGCGTGGATCTCAAGCCCTCGATCTATCTCAATGTGTTTAAGCACCGCACGCACCGCGGGGTGTTGAATCTCATCGATGGTGTTGGTCTGCTCGATCCTAGACCACACGACACGGTACTTGTGTTCAAGGAAGGGAGGCAGATAGCGGCAGGTAAGGTAACAATACTTATCAATCGACGAGGATACTACCGACCCGCCGTGACGCAAGTACCACCCCGGAAAATCAGTTCCACCGCCAAAGAGCGAAATTCGATACGGGGTGCGGGAGATTATCATACCTTTCTCTCAAATGATTCACTAAAAAGCTCCAGCTCCACGAGTTCGCAGATGAGGTGCTCAACACTTAGGTGACTCTCTTGGATATACTGAGTTTGCGTGCTTGGAACGGCTATAGTCACATCGGCCATATCCCTCAACACTCCTCCTTCACCGATCAAGGCGATGCGATTTAACCCCTTCGTCGTGGCTAGCCTCATGGCCTGAACAACATTCTCAGAGGAACCGCTCGTGCTGATCCCAAGAAGAACATCACCACGCTCGCCAAGCGCTTCTACCTGACGCTCGAACACCCCTTTAAATCCAAGGTCGTTCGCGAAGGCAGTTAGAAAACTCGTGTCAGTCGTAAGGGCGATAGCTGGCAAGGCCCGACGCTGCACATCTTTTGTGAGGCGATTCATTAACTCGGCAGCCATATGCTGACAATCGGCAGCGCTTCCACCGTTACCACATAGCAAAAGCTTTTTGCCATTTCGATACGCGTCAGCAACCATGAGAGCGGCTTCAACTATCTGAGTCACGCACTGCTCCATCACCCTCTGGCGCACTGCGTCACTCTCGCTCAAACGTTGCTGCACAAGGGAGACTGCATCCTTCATGATATTGTTCTCCATGAAAAAAGGGCCTGCGCGTGTTGAAACGATTGTGGTGTCCCGATATCAATAAACATAGGTGCGTTGCTGGCGTAACCGAAGAATGATCGCCCAATCCAATGAGGAAAGATATCCTTTTCCAGGGAAAGAATCCGACCGGGCGGGATCTCGTTAATGAGCGATCGCTCCATCATATAGATACCAGCGTTGATAAATCCGGCGCCTCCAGCCCCAGACTTTTCAATAAAGCTCTCTACCTTTCCCTTGTCGTCAAGAGCGACAGAGCCATAGCGAGAGCAGTCGTCAACGTAGGTAAGAAGGATCGAGGCATCGGCGTTCTTCGCCTCATGAAACGATTTAAATGCAGGATACTCGAAGTCGCAGTACGAGTCCCCGTTCACAACGATAGCTCGATCGGTAGTGATGTGCTCAAGAGCGAAACGAACCGCTCCAGCGGTACCAAGAAGGGCGTGCTCCCGTGAATACGAGATCGTAAGATCCTTGTACGATGCGGGATAGAGCTGCTCGATCTGGTCGGCCATATAGCCCGTACAAACCACAACTTTTCGGATGCCGAAACCGCTGAGTTGCTCGAAGATGCGCTCAAGGAACGGTTGACCAGCGACATCAGCCAATACCTTCGGACGGTCGGATACCGCAGCCCTAAGTCGCGTCCCAAGTCCCCCTGCGAGAATGACCGCGGTAACCTCGCTTAACATACCTATACGTTCCTCATTGGATTACGCTTTAACATACGGTACCCTTTGATGAGCTCTTGGATTCCGAACGAGAGAGATCTTGTAGCTTCGAATCCTGCTTCGCGAAGTCGTTGATTCGAGACGATGTAGTTACGCTTATCCGGGTCAGATCCAACCTCAGAGAAGTGAATAAAGAAATTCGGTACGTGCTCCCTGATCGCGAGCGCGAGTTCCTCTTTGGAGATATTCGCGGCATCGAGTCCGACATTGTAGGGCTGACCCCTCATATGGTCGAAGTTCCGTATGCAATGAATGAAGCAATCAGCAACATCACGTATATGCACAAAGTTACGCTTAAAGTCCTTCTCGAATATCACGAGGTATCCCTCTGTCACCGCCATGTACGTGAAGTGGTTCACAAGGAGGTCAAGTCGCATTCTCGGGGAGAGACCGAAGACCGTAGCCAATCGAAGCGTCACAGCGTTCTGAGAGTCAAGGAGCTCCTTCTCGGCGTCGCACTTTGTCTGCCCATAGAGAGAGATCGGCTCAAGGGGGGTATCCTCGGTACAGAACATACTTCCGGACTTTGTCCCGTAGCCGCTGTTCGTCGTTGGATAGACTATCCGCTGTTCCTTGCTACGCAGCCGGTTCAGCATCTTTATCGATTCGTAGTTAAGCTCCTTCGTGAGCCACGGGTCTCGATCACACGCGGGCGCACCAACTACGGCGGCGAGCGGGATAATCACATCAACACCCTTGAGCGCCCTCTTGATAACCTGGTCGTCTCGACAATCACCAAAGATGAACTCGAAGTTCGGATTACCACAGAGGTGGAACAAACTGTTCTGCCCAAAGAGGAGGGAATCCAACGCGGTTACTTTGTACCCGGCGTCGAGAAGATGCTCGCAAAGAACGGAACCGAGGTATCCGGCACCGCCGGTCACAAGAACGTGTGTGGTCATAGGGAGAGAAACGAAATTAAAAAAAATCAGGTGAAATGGTTAGCGCGCGCGGGCGAAACTCCACGGTCGCACTTTCCCAACTCTTTGCACTTGCAGGGTAGTGAAAAATGATTTCCTGTTGCGCATTTCGAATGCAACTTCGTTGGAGCCGCCGAAAAATCCTCAACGTATCTCCGACCTCGACGAGATCAGTCGAGTGGTGGATACGCCTCTGATTCTTTCGTCATCTCCGCCTCGTTTCGTCAAAACCCTCAAAATGCTCAAGACGGAACCTTTTTTCACCACCCTGCTAGTTCTGATGCAAGGCGTCAGAGCTTTGACTCGGTAAAGTGACGATTACCGCGAAGTAAAACGGAGCCCGCTCGCCATACTATGAGACGGTCGTCGACCCCTCTTAGTTTCAGCATGTTACATACTCTTAACGGTGACCAATTCGCCTCCCGCAAGAACGCATCAGGTCACTCAGTAACAGCATCTTACCTCCCAACCATCCGTGTACCCCACAGGACACCTATGACCACGTTACCTAAGATATCTATCGTTACCCCTGCCTTCAACTGCGGGCGCTATATCCGTCGCTGCATCGAGAGTGTGATGGCGCAAGGGTATCCGAACTTCGAGCATATCGTCGTTGATGGTGGCTCAACAGATAACTCCGTGGAGATCCTGAGACAGTATCCCCATCTGAGATGGGTATCGGAGAAGGACAACGGCGAGGCGAACGCCCTCAACAAGGGTATAAAGATGGTCACGGGGGAGGTCGTGTGTTGGCTTAACGGGGACGACTTTATGAGTCCGCAAGCCATGCTCGCGGTAGGCCAAGCGTTCGCTTCGCATCCAGACTGGGAGCTCATCTACGGAAAGACTGATATGGTTAACCAGCACGGCGCAGTGTTGTGGGTGAAGCAATCAGTTCCAAACGCCTCAGTACAAAGGTTGGTAAGGTGGTGGGAGCACGCAAGCATGCCCCATCAACCGTCGATGTATTTCACAAAGAAGCTACTCGATCGGGTCGGACCAATTAACGAAGATCTGCACTTCTCAATTGACCTTGAGCTGTGGTTACGGTGTGCGGTTGAAACCCGCTTCCATTATATTGATCGCACCCTCTCGTGCGCTACCCAACGCACCGATTGCAAGTCGGAGGGCACAGAGGTCGACCAGATAAAGAGTCATTGGAAGGTGCTCCTTCCATTTCTCTCCCACCTCTCCTTCGATGAGCGGGTCGATTTTTGGGGCGACTACTATATCGGCCGGCTTGCCGGATTGAACGGACACAATCATTTGGAGAATACTCGGTTTCCTGATTCCGAGGAGGCACTTCTCGGTGTTGTTCGAACGATCACACTTCACAAACGAGCCCTCGACATCCTTCGGTACCTCTTCCCGGAGGAACAGGCGCTCGTGGCGGTGGCGGAGAAGCTCGCGGCTCGCGGACTCTACTTCGAAGAGGCCAAACTTATCTCAGTTCCTGATCGCGAGTTGCCGGTACGACGGAGCAATGGCGAAAAATCGATCGTGATTGATGGCATCTTCTTTGAACGGGTACGCACCGGAATCTTCCGAATGTGGGACTCATTACTCAAGGAATGGTCCACTACGCCGTTTGCCCGACGGATCGTCGTGCTTGACCGCAGTGGACACGCGCCTCGACATCCCGGCATCCAGTATCGAGTGGTCCCACGCGCGGATACCACCAACCTTGAAGAGGAGCAGAGGATGCTTGAGATGATCTGCGAACAGGAGAACGCCGCGCTCTTCATCTCGACCTTCTACACCTCGGTCGAGAAGGTACCATCTATCATGCCTGTGTACGATATGATTCCAGAAAAAACAGGCTTCGACCTTATGGAGCCTGATTGGGTGGCGAAGCACCTTGCGGCGAAGAGAGCGTCAGCGTTCTGCTGCATCTCGCACTCGACGCGAAACGATCTCCTCGACGTATTCCCTGATATTAATCCTGCGTGCGCCGTAGTTACCCACTGCGGAATCGACCGTCAACGCGTCAAACCAGCCCCATTACCTGAGGTTATGGCCTTAAGCCAACGTCTCGACCTCGATCGCCCCTACTTTCTGCTCGTTGGTGGAAAGGGTGGCTATAAGAACGCGCAGATGTTCTTTGAGGCGATGCAAAAAATCCCTTCGCAGCACGGTTTTAAGGTGCTCGTCACAGGAAGCTTCTCTGAGAAGGAGCTCAACGGGCTTCGGACTGGATGTGATATCGTCGTTGCGGCTCTTACAAATGATGAGCTGAACGCCGCGTACACGGGCGCGCTAGCGCTCGTGTATCCCTCTAAATACGAGGGGTTCGGCCTTCCGATTCTTGAGGCGATGGCGTGTGGATGCCCCGTTATATCGACACCGTGGACATCCCTTCCCGAGGTTGGAGGCAGCGCGGTGATGTACGTGAATGACGCGCGAACACTCGCTAACGCGATGGTTGAGATCCAACGCCCTGGGACTCGAGAGATGCTTATCTCCGCTGGCTACGAACAAATCAAGAAGTTCAGGTGGGATGTCATGGCTGCACAGCTCCAGGATGTCTGCGAGCAGGTCATTCATGCGACGGCGGGTCTTGGTGGAGCTCGTTATGCGTAAAAACGGGACCACGCGATGAAACGGCCCCATGATCAAAAGTTACCTTAACGGCACGTATCCGCTAGTTCGCCGCCCGGTCAGGATGTGCCAGAAGGGGATCGCTATTTAGGTCGTATTCCCTTCCATCTGAGATACCGTCTCCATCGGAGTCAACTTTAGTCGGATTACTGCCGACTACGAGCTCAAGGTCATCACGAAGACCATCACTATCGGAGTCATTGCTCGCGGGATTCAGTCCACGTCCCTTCTCAAAGGAATCGCTAAGACCATCATTGTCGGTATCAGCATAAATTGCAGTTGCGTCGAGCGGATTAGAGGAGGACAAAACCTCAGCACCATCTGACCGTCCATCACCATCTGAGTCGGATAGGTTAGGATTCGTCCCTCGGTTGGTCTCGTCCTCATTCAAGAGACCATCCATATCCTGATCAAGTTGTCGAATTCGAGACTCAAGCTGGCCCCGTTCGACGTCAGTTGGAACAGAGTTAGCGTCATGCTCATCAGAACCGGAGCCCTCCTCACGTGAGTCTGAGAATCCATCCCCGTCACTGTCAACCCATTCGCCGACTCCACCATGAGAACCATCGAAACCCTTACCGAGCCAGTTACCAGAGGATTGTTGGGAGCCACCCCCTCCAACCGCCGCGGGCTCTGGCGCATCATCTTCTTCACCAAGCACAGAGAGCTCCTCAAGGAGCCCTGTATCCTCAGATTTTTCAACCCCTGAATCATTGATATTCGGATCGTTCGTTGTGGTCGGACTCACCGTGGCGGTGCCCGCAACCGGAGCGTCTGTCCCCTCAGGAGTTAGGGTGGCGGTAGTCACCACCGTCTGTGTGTTGGTAGGCGCCTGTGTCTCGATAGAGGTCTGCCCGCCTACCTCATAATCTTCCTGACATCCCTTCGTCCCCGTTACCGCAACCGCGATTGAAACTAGTGCGATCGCTCCCGCAACCTTTTCCAACACCGACTTATCCGTCATACACGTCTCCAGGGGAGATACACTAATCAACTCCCGTAGAACGACAGAGTAGCCCGAGAATCCCGTTCTAAAAAGAGGGATTCATAGAACCCGTGTAGTAGTGTTAGTGACTTAGAACTGAGGACTCGGCGATGGAAGCGATATATCCAACGAGCTGCTCAAGGTCGTCGGGATTCTCGCTCTTGGTCAGGCAGCCTACTGCCCCGTAGCTCTGGGTGGTTTCAGCCAGCTGTGGGATCCGAGCCTCACTCACCGCCACGACAGAGGCCCCCTTATGACTCATCTCTTGAATCAGGTTGAGGGCGTCCGAGATTAGATGAACATCGATCATCACCACCGAGGGATTCCATGACTCCATGGCCTCGTGAGCCTCCTCTTTCCCTTGCGCTAGCTTGCACTCGATCACGAACTGCCCACTATACATATCAGCGAAAGCCCTGATCTGCTCGAAATGATCGGAGTAATCGTCAACCACAAGAAGCTTCACCTCCTTGCGCGCGCCGCCTCCAACCATCTCGCCACCTGGAATCATTACCATCGTCAGTACGCTCGAAGCGTTCTCCCATTAAAAGGGGGGGCACAACTCCCCCTGCTAGGAAAAGTAGTCGGAACGCCCCTGAGAATAATAAAGGTAAAAATGCCCATCTCAGAACTCTCTCTGAAAAAGATCGAGAATCAAACAAATAGGGTTGCTGTTTCTATCCTTTTTCCATATAGTATGACCATAGACGGTTTTTACAAGGAACCTCATGAAAACTAAATCACGAAAACAAACTGGAGAGGACGCTTCATCGTACCAATCCAGCACCCTTGCCCCCGTGCAACGGCAAACACTTGAATTTTTGAGAAAATTTCTTGCGGAGAAGGGCTATGCCCCGTCTCTCAAGGATATCGCTGAATGTATCGGTGTTAAATCGGCTTCAACGGCTCACTTCCATCTCGAGAGATTGGAGCAAAAAGGGTTCATTCGTCGGGGAGTCGATGGGATGTTGGAGCTCCTAGACCGAGTAACCCCCGAACTTGGACCCACCGCAGTTCCCCTGGTGGGCGTTATTGCGGCGGGCCGACCGATTGAGGCGGTTGAACAAGCCGCTACGATCGAAATCCCACCTAACATGATAGACGGTCGTGGCGAGGTCTACTGTCTTGAGGTGAGTGGAAACTCAATGATCGACGAGCACATCTGCGACCGAGATATTGTGGTCATAAAGAAACAGGAGAATGCTGAAGATGGGCAGATCGTTGTTGCACTCCTAGAAGATGGAAGCGCAACTTTGAAACGGTATCGACGATTAAAGAACGGCTCCGTGATGCTGATCCCGGCGAATCCAACGATGCAACCGATCACCGTAGACAAGGTAACGATCCAGGGACGGCTGATCGGAGTGATTCGAGAGCTTCACTAAGGTCGTGGGGAGATTTTCTCTCTTTAGCATACCACTGTTTTGAGGCATGGTAGGCCGAGGTTAGTAATCCAAGCCCCACACGATTTAACGAGAAAGAAACGTACGTTTTAACCAAACAACAGGAGATAGACCATGGAACTTTACGATAGAGACGGAGAAACAGACGGCGAAAAAGGGAAGGCTCTCTCAACCGCAATCTCTCAACTTGAAAAGAAATTCGGAAAAGGCGCGATCATGAACCTTGAGGCCACCGAAGGCCAGGTCATGGATAGCTACTCTACGGGAAGTCTCTCCCTTGATTTAGCGCTCGGCATCGGAGGAATTCCAAAGGGGCGTATCTGTGAGATTTACGGCCCCGAGTCCTCTGGTAAGACCACTCTCGCTCTTAGCACAGCGGCTGAGGTGCAGCGCGCTGGGGGAACGGCTGTCTACATCGATGCGGAACACGCTCTCGACGTAAACTATGCCAAGCGTCTTGGCGTAGACACGTCAAAGCTTCTCGTCAGCCAGCCGGATTGTGGTGAGCAAGCGCTTGAGATCGCGGAGGCCCTCGTATCCTCTAACTCTGTGGATCTGGTGGTTATCGATTCCGTAGCCGCTCTCGTCCCACGAGCGGAGATCGATGGAGAGATGGGTGATATGCAACCAGGATTGCAGGCCCGACTGATGAGCAAAGCTCTCCGAAAGCTCACTGCCATCACAGCTAAGTCGAACACAACGATTATCTTCATCAACCAGATCCGAATGAAGATCGGAGTTATGTTCGGAAGCCCAGAGACAACCACCGGCGGTAACGCCCTGAAGTTCTATGCATCCGTTCGATTGGACGTTCGGCGTATCGGACAGATCAAGGACTCAACCGACGTCACCGGCAACCGCGTGAGGGTGAAGGTTGTAAAAAACAAGGTCGCCGCGCCGTTCCGTGAAGCTGAGTTCGATATCATCTTCAACGAGGGGGTGAGCCTACTCGGTGAGATTATCGATATCGGTAGCGAAAAGGGCATCATCGACAAGGCTGGCGCATGGTTCAGCTACAAGGGTGAGCGAATCGGTCAGGGGCGTGAGGGCGCCAAGCAGTTCCTTCGCGACAATCCCGAAATGGCTAAGGAGATCCGAAGTCTCATCTTGGATTCGCACCTAACCGCCGCGGCCCCTAAACAGTTAGCAGACGCGACGAATGAGGACCTTGCGGTTACCGAGAAGACCTCCAAGAGCAAGAAAAAAGCTGTCGCGAATGGATAGTACGTTTACACCCTTACATCGGGGCGTGGGCCTTTCGTTTTATTGCTGATCTTTTCTTCTGTGCCGCTTGAGATCCTACCAGTCTCAAGCGGCATTTTTCTCGCCTAGCAGGGTGGTGAAAAATGGTTCCGTAGTGAGCATTTTGAGAGTTTTGACGAAACGAGGCGGAGACGACGAAAAAACCGGAGGCGTATCCACTGAGATACGTTGAGGATTTTTTCGGCGACTCCAACGAAGTTGCAGTCAAACTATCGAAATGCGCAACAGCGAATCATTTTTTACCACCCTGCTAGAAGCCGCTCTTAGTTGAGTTGTCTCCCCTTCCCGTGAAACAATACATCCGCCTGCTCTCTCATGTAGACCTGACTCGGGCGCATAGCAGAGTTGGCAACGAGTTGTTTTAGACGGGTTACCATGTTTCTCAGAGCCTCGGGCCTTATCTACGAACGTCTTTATCTCATTACCTTAGGCGCGACATGCCGTTACGCGATCGTCGCAGAGAGTGGCGACATAGCTCTCAGCGATCCTGGAGCTACAGTTCATGTGCATGCTCTCAAGGAGCGCTTCGACCGGTTAAAGCTTTCCTTCGCAAAAGTCCGGCAGATCTTCGTGACACATCTGGACGCCGACCGGGTGGCTGGGATTCCTCTCCTTCGGAAATTGAATCCATCCGTTAGGGTATACGGTACCGCGGCGATGCGCACACAACTCGCAGACAGGGCCTTCGTTCGATCGCTCTTCGAACACGACCAACAAATCTCCAAGGCTTTTAACATAGAACCTCCCTCTGAGTTGCTCTCCTTTGAAGAGTTCTCAAAGGGCCTCAAGGTCGACAAGCACCTCGTTGAGACCGACTCCATTCATCTTGACGAGGACATCACGATCAGGAGCGTATCGACTCCGGGTCATCGACCTCACTCGGTTGCCTACCTTGTCGTTCCCCATGAGTTCGCAATTGTCGATGAAACATTAGGCTACTTTCAAGGCAGGAGCCTCGCCGCGCCAGGTGGGGACACTAACCTTCATGAGACACTCGCATCGATTCGAAAATTCAACAACGTTCAACTGAACGGAATCGGGTTTAGTTACGGCGGTGCCGTCACTGGTGCGTTAACCAAACGTCACCTTCTCGCGATCACGCAAAACACGGAGGATCTCATACGAGAGGTCACCAGGGCACGCGAAGAGGGCCTTACTGAGAGCGCGCTAGAAGAACAGGTGCGTGCCGCATTCTACACCGCAAATTCCAACGATTACTGCCACACAGAGAGCCTTGAGAGCACATTTAAAGCGGTGATGCGCCAGCTTTTGAAGGCTACCAGTTAAGTTTAACGTACACGAGCGCGTGATCAGAGGCGTTTTTAGGGGCATACACAACTCCAGAGTCGTACTCACCCTCAAGATACGGACTCTTCCAGGCAAAGGGCAAGGACTCCGCCGGCATCAAGATATCATCAAGCCACGAGTATTCCCCCTCGTAACTAAAGGTCCCTGGGAGGGAGTGCACCCTTTCGTTGCGAGCAAACACACTAAAGAGCCGTTGGGGGAGCGAGGTTCCAGTCTTGCAAATCGGCACACCGCGTTTACTCAAACGACACGCACCGTTTGCACGAAACTCCTGAAGCACGAGGGATCCCTCAAGGATGCGCGCGCTCGCGACATCGAAGTTTCCGTTTCGATCACCCATCACAAGTAAGAGGGAATCGGAGGAAGCGAACGCCTGCTTATGTCTGAGATCGATAATGCGACGGAGAGCCTCCGCCATCTCCATGCGGTAGGTCTCCCACTCAAGCCCAGTTGGATCCGCGGCGGCGCCCCGCTTGGACTTGAAGTGAAAGTTCACGACCGAGATCGTTTTAAGCTCCTGACCGTTACGAGAAGCCACTGAGATCTGTAGTTCCATCGGGGTTCGAAGGAAGAGCCTAGGACGCTGTTTTTCCGCCAATTTTGGAAGCTCAACCTTAGAGTACGATACCGCGTTGAGGATCGTGGCGCGGTCGTTCGCGACAAGGAAGCCAAGGGTCATTCCGCCCTCAGCTGGAGGCGCCACCCGTGAGGCGAATACTCGGTTGTCTTTTTTTCCAAGCTGAGCGGCCAGCTCGTCTAATGCGGCCTTTGCGTCCGCTTCCTTTTCCCCCATCACCTCTTGAAGTGAGATGACATCACAGCTTACTGCATCGAGTCGTTCAACGAGCGCCGCTACCTTTTTGGCGTGCTCCTCGCGGGTGTACGCAGGATTACGTACCTTGAGGGTCTTAAAGGTTCCATACATCTTTAAATTTTGCGAACACACGGTGAGATCACTTGGACCTCGAGGATCTTCCCCCGTCAAAGGAGTTCGCTTGACCCTCGGTTTCGGATACGCCGCTGGTTCCTCGGCGGTATTCTCTGCCGAGTCGTTCTTTGAACCATCAGCTCCGAGCGACTCCAAAGGTGAGGCCCAACACACGAACACGATTGAGAGCAGAGCGCACGCTCGTACTATTGGACTCCTCATACCGCGCATGAACGCACCCTCCATGAACCTCGTTGTTGCTTGCTCTGGGTTTCAAATACGGACTCAAGGGATTGTCCCGCATCTAGCGCCCCTTGAATTCGCAGCACCGCGAAACGACCGATCAACATCGCGTCGACGATATCCTGATGCCTCTTGAGATCCTCCTCCGCAGTCGCCAACCCAAGTCGTCGCAAGGTCGGAGCATACAAAAACTGCACTGTTCGAACAGCAGCAGCCTTAACCTCCTCACGAGCTACCTGTTTCCCGGTCAATCCCATGACCTCAAACTGAACGGATCGTGGATTAACCCGCCCAGGCACCACAACTCCCCTACTCCGACCGGTAGACTCAAATAACCCCCGAACCTGCTCGACCTTAATTGAGTTATGAGGGTCCTTCATCGTCGTGGGCGCCTCACATACAAGGACATCGAGGTCACCCAAAGCGAGATTCCCGACTACATTCTTGATGGCGCCTTGAAGACGCTCCAGACGAATAGCCAGCGGAATGGAGGGGGGCGCTGATTTAATCTTTCCGACAGCCAGTACCTCCCCCTCACCAATCGAGAGGAGAGCCCAACCGGAACAGGTCAGACTAGGGTCAACAGCCATAAGGTATCGCAAACCGGACATAGCCCCCATGATACGACCTTCCGGCACTAACCCGCTATACACTCTCTTAGTATAATCAACATGATGGCTTTTTTAAGACCCCCTCAGCTACCTTGAAACTCCTCTTTCTCTGACCGCTGCCGGGTGGACAGCCCCCAGAGCGGCTGGTATATACCCCCGTCAGGTGTCCGGTCGTAGCGATGTTCGCTGTCCTCCGGAGCTCACCAGTGATGGCGTTCAAATAAACCCCACTTTGTATTACACTTTTTCTGTTGGCCGCTCGTAGTAGTTTTAGAGCTCAGCCTATGGATTCCTTCCCACGCGGAGAAAACGATGGAACATGAAGTTCTAACTGACCTGTTTGCGAAGATGCTGCGCATCCGTCGCTTCGAGGAGGAGGCCGCGCGCCTCTATACCGAGAAGAAGATCGGAGGATTCCTTCACCTCTACATCGGACAAGAGGCGGTTGCGGTCGGAACGATCTCAGTATTAAAAGATACCGATTACATCATGACCGGCTACCGATGCCACGGTCATTACTTGGCGCGTGGCGGGTCAGCTCGAGCTGGCATGGCTGAGCTTATGGGCAAAGAGACTGGGTGTGCTAAAGGGCGCGGCGGTTCGATGCACTTCTTCGACGTCGAGCGTCGCTTCATGGGCGGCTGGGGAATCGTTGGGGGACAGGTTCCGGTAGCAGCCGGACTTGCATTCGCTGAGAAATACAAGGGCGAAGATAATATCGCGGTATGCTACCTCGGGGATGGAGCTATCAACATCGGCGCATTCCACGAGGGACTCGCCCTTTCAGCACTCTGGGGCATCCCTGCGGTGTTCATTATCGAGAACAATCAGTACGCGATGGGAACACCTCTGGAGAGAACAGCGTCGACAGATGACCTCTCCATCCGCGCCCTCGCCTACCCGATGGCCCGGGAAACAGTTGACGGTCACGACATCTACGCGGTTCGTGCCACTATGCACGCGGCTGCTAAGCGCGCGCGTGAGCAGCAACTCCCAACGCTGATCGAGGCTAAGACCTATCGATACCGTGGTCACTCAATGGCGGACCCAGGTAAGTACCGGACCGCTGCCGACGTCGACGTTTGGAAATCCCGAGACCCTATCAAGGTTCTCGGCGAGACGATGGATGCTCAGGGCATGAAGGACCTTCGCATGCGGATTGAGAACGAGATCGAGGAGGAGATCCAAGATGCCGTTCGCTTCGCCGAAGATTCCCCCTTCCCAGCACCTGAAACAGCAATGGATTACACCTATGTCTAATGCCATGTTAAACGATAGTTCAGCACAATCAGCAGTTCGTGAGATTCAGATTCGTGACGCCCTCAAAGAAGCGATGACGGAAGAGATGGTGCGCGATGAGCGCGTCTTCCTCGTCGGCGAAGAGGTCGGACACTATAACGGGGCATACAAGTGCTCGAAGGGAATGCTTGAGCAGTTCGGCTCAAAGCGGGTTATCGATGCCCCGATCGCCGAGACCGGCTTCGCCGGCATCGGCATCGGCGCGGCGATGGCGGGCCTCCGACCGATCGTTGAGTTCATGACCTTCAACTTTTCGCTCGTTGCGATAGACCAGATCCTGAACACCGCCGCAAAATCTCGACTCATGTCGGCTGGACAGATAGAGTGTCCAATCGTATTCCGAGGAGCTGGTGGAGCAGCCTTCCAGTT
Organism: Pseudomonadota bacterium; assembly: GCA_039799965.1. Taxonomy (GTDB): domain Bacteria; phylum Bdellovibrionota_C; class UBA2361; order UBA2361; family OMII01; genus OMII01. The sequence goes on along the minus strand of JBDLRS010000086.1, from coordinate 4,964 downwards.
GGGAGCTCAGCACGCGAACTCCTTCGAACACTTCTACGCATACACTCCAGGTCTTATCGTTGTTGCTCCCGCAACTCCATACGACATGAAGGGATTGCTCAAGAGCTCGATCCGAAACGACAATCCGGTCTGCTTCTTCGAATCAGAGCTCACCTACGGCATGCGTGGTCCAGTTCCAACTGAGGAGTACCTTGTTCCGATCGGAAAGGCTGACATCAAGCGTGAGGGAACAGACGTGACTCTCGTTACGTGGTCAAAGAACCTTTTCCAAACCCTCGATGCGGCTGAGTCGCTCGCTAAAGAAGGTATCTCCGCTGAGGTTGTGGACCTTCGAACGCTTCGACCGCTTGATACAGAGACCCTGTTCAACTCGGTAGCTAAGACTCACCGTTGCGTTGTTGTTCAAGAGCAACACCAGATCGCGAGCTACGGGGCTTTCCTCGGACACCTCATCACTCGTGAGATATTCGACGAGCTCGACGCACCGGTCGGATTAGTTTCGACCCTTGAGGCTCCGATGCCATATTCGAAGGCACTGGAAGTTGTGATCCTTCCAAGCGTTGAAAGGATCTGTCAGGAAGTGCGAGCTATCTGCGGATAAAGCCACAACCTACCAAACGCAGGAGGCGCTGACATGCCGGTTATTCCCTTCAAAGAGAAAAACCCGGTGGTCAGCGCCTCAGCTTTTGTGGCGCCGGACGCGTGGATCATCGGCGACACAACTATCGGGGACAACGTCTCTATCTTTTTCAATGCCGTACTGCGAGGCGACATCCAAGCTGTTCGGATAGGACGCGGGACGAACCTCCAGGAGCACACCGTCGTGCACACAAGCCACGGGATGTCCCCTGCCCTCATCGGTGAAGATGTGACCGTTGGACACCGAGCCATCATCCATGGATGTTCGATCGGGGATCGCTGTCTCATCGGAATGGGAGCTTCCGTGCTCGATAACGCTGAAGTTGGCGAGGCATGTATCATAGGCGCGCACGCCCTCGTCCCCAAAGGAATGAAGATTCCACCTCGAAGTTTGGTTATCGGTACGCCGGCACAAGTGGTGCGTTCTCTCACAGAGGATGAGATCAAGAGCCTGACCGACTCCGCGAGGGGATATCAAACCCTCGGTGCGACATATGCTTCGATGCTCCCTAAGCTCGAGATTCCTCAAGTCGAACAGCGCACGCCTCTAGCAGGGTGGTGAAAAATGATTTCCTGTCGCGCATTTGGATAGTTAAACTGCAACTCCGTTTGAGCCACCGTCCCCCCTCCCCCCGGAACTGGTACACCCTACTTATTTCGGGTCTTCGTGAAATCGAGTGGGTAGGGCTCGGTGTTATCCCGACGTGCACGAGCACGTTCACGTGGAAAGGCGCTATTTATAGGCAAAAACAAGGGCTTACGCTACCTCTGTGCTCGTTGGCACCCACTCCATTCCACGATGAGCCCTTATTTCTAACCGCCATCGTTACCTATCAGGAAGGGGGAAGGGCAGTTGAAAATACTTCTGACTTTAATTACGTCCCTGCGCCTGTAGTACCGGTGAAAAAAGTAGGGTGTACCAGAGAATGGGGAAAAAAGTAGGGTGTACCAGAGAATGGGGGTACCGAAAAAGGGCAAGAACAACGAGGGGCGTTATACCGTCTCGTCTCGAACGAGAATAGCCCCCGCCTTTACTCCCTTTACCCACTGGCATCGTACGATCTGATGTGCGGAGCACACAGTAAGAGGATTCCCAGAGATATCAGATAAGCTCTTAAGCTCAACCTGAAGCTCACTGCCATCATGTGCGACGAACTTGTAAGAGGCGCCAGTCATGTTGAAATCACGAAGGGTATAAAGCCCAAGGAGCTCTCCACGCTCTACGGAGACGACCTCGGCTACACACTTTTCATCGCGTAATAGTCTCGTCTGAGGCTTCATGCGGGCAAACTGCTTATCTGTCTTGTTTCGCTTGAAGAACGGAGCGGATGTCGGCCTACCCCACACAGTGTCTAATGCAGGGTCACTCGCTAAGGTCATGGCACAAATAGTGTCGATCCCCTGAGCGGCGTGTTCACGAGCCTGTAGATCACGGAGATCAATGCGTATCGTGTGCATCCCCGCCGCGTCGAGTCGAGCTAACGCATCGAGAATAAAGTGATCCTTATTTAGATACATGAAGGTGCCGTGCTCGTTTTCGATCGTTGGAAACGGTCGAGAGGCCGATTCCTCCGACGAGGAGTCGGCGTAGATCCAGTGCGAGTCGTTGGCATCATCGTCATTTCTGAAGTTGGTCTGCAAGAGTTGCCGCTTCGAGTAGAAGAGCAAGATCTTGCCCGCGCCCAACACCTCACACTGAGTGTCGAGCTGCTCGCAGCACGCGATCAACTTCTTTTCGGGAAGCTGCGTCGAGAGAATCATACGTTGAGGTCGCAGCTCACGTACCCACCGCGCAAGACCGGGCATATTGTGATTGGAATTCTCTACAACGAACTGAAGCGCCTTTCCTGGCACGTTATCTCGCACCCACATCGCCGCTCCAGGATCCTGAGTCCGAATCGAACCGAAAGGGTCGAGATTCATGCCAATAACAAGCTTGCTCCGATGGGCAAACTCACTTTCGGTCATTAGAATATCCCAGACGAGGGTCGCTTGAAGACCGTGCTGCGCCGCCTCTTTTGCGAGCGCCTGAGCCTCTTCAATTGAAAGACGTCCCTCTCGAGAAAGCTCTCGTGGCTCAATCAAAACCTCCTCGAGGTTCGGCGCCGCGGCGCACGCAAGGATATCTTCTTTGGATGTTACGAAGGTGGTGAACTTCATACGCGCGCTGCCCTCACAATGTTAAGTGGCTCAACCTTGGCGAGCTGTTCGTCGAGTGGAATACACACGACGCAATCCTGACGAGGGGAATCGAGACGGTTACCGATCAGATCAAACACCTGGGTAGCCTGCACTGGGATCGGCTCGCCCCGAAACGGCACGATCTCGATTCGTTGGTCCTGCGTCATCGGGGCATAGAGACGAACGGCAGCGAAACGGTCACTCTTCTCAAGCACCACACCGGTAAACTGGTGCGTCCCCGAGCGGACGGTGCCTTGTCGATCTTGGAACACAGAGAGCATCCCAGCAGGCTTTGAGAACGACGCGCCGAAATAATCACGATGCGGAATGCTGTTCACTTCTGCTTGTAGCTCTGGCAACGCAGCTGCGTAATCCTCTCCCGCTGTGTAGATGTCGATAGCCTTTCGATACGCACGACAGAGTGACGCCACGTAGAAGAGCGACTTCATCCGCCCCTCAATCTTCAATGAATCTATACCGGCGTCGCAGAAATCCGGAATATGTTCAAGACCGCTCATATCCTTTGAGGACATAAAAAAGGATTCCGACGAACATCCCCTGTTTTGGCTCGATTGTTGGTACTGAAATCGGCACGATTGAATACACCCGCCACGATTAGAGTCACGGCCAGCCGTATAGTTTGAGATAACGCAGTTACCCGAGTACGCCATACACATAGCGCCGTGGGTGAACATCTCCATCTCAAGACCACACGCGGCCTTGATATCCTGGGCTTCTCGGATACTGACCTCTCGGCCTAACACGATTCGCTCAACTCCCTGGCTCTTCCAAAACGAAGCGGACGGGGAGTTCAAACAGGAGGCTTGCGTTGAAAGATGAACGTGGAGCGTCGAGCTCTTTTGAATAACGTCGATAACTCCGAGATCCGAGACGATAACTCCAGTTACGCCTTGCGCGTCGAGAAACTGACAAAAATCCCCGAGCCCCTCAAGATCTTCATCGTGAAGGAACGCGTTTAGGGTGATGTAAGTCTTTACGCCCCGGCGTTTTGCGAATGCGACACCTTCCGCTATCTCATCCGGGGTAAAGTTATCCGCTCGAGCCCGCAGGCTGTACTTCTGGCCGCTAAAGAATACCGCGTCGGCTCCGTAGAGCACGGCTACTTTGAGTTTTTCGAGGCTACCCGCTGGAGCCAATAGTTCAGGCTTCATCATGTTCGGCATCCTATACTATTCAGGGACCTAAGGCGACTTTGGGGGGCCTGCTCTACTTATTTCAACACGTTAGAGAATCGTACCGTATCGTTATACTTTTGTTATACCTGAACTCCATAATCTTTCTCAGAAAGACGTTCGAGGAGACAACTATGTTCGGGAGACGATACTACCCAGCACGATACGCAACGAGCCCCAGCCTCTACGGGGCTTCGCTCTTCAATCCGTTTCGGGGACTTCTCGGCGGAGGCCTGATGATCGCGGGCATTATCGTTATCCTACATGAGCTCGCGCCTCAGATGTTGGAACAGGCGCTCCCCGACTGGAAAATTCGCTACGGTGGCATCATCGTCGCGGCGGTGATTTTCGGGTTTATTAGATCAGTATTCCGACTGTTTCTACCACTCGCCGCGCTTGGATTCTGGATCGTCGCGGTATTCGCCTTGATTCACACCTCAATGCCAACGTCGTTCACGCTGCCAAAGATACCATCGATAACAACACAGGCATCGCAACCGCAATCAGCCACCACCGCTCCGAGCGTCGCCGTCCAGAAGGTGCATGGGTCGAAGTCACTACCCGATAGCGCCTACTTCCCTGCTCAAAAACATTCGGGACTAGCTGCGCTTTCGAATATCCCTGGCGTGTCGTGGCTTAAAGAGTTGTTTCGGTAGCGCGGGGTTTCTCTACATAGGGAGTTTGAGGCACAGCACCTCATGACTGAACTCCGCCTCTTGTAAGATCACGTCGCCGAGAGCAAAGGAGCGAGATTTAGTGGCGGTGGAACCACTTTGATCTTGATCGCAACCTTACAAAGAATCGGGGCCAATCAGGGATACATCGATTATCCTAGCAGGGTGGTGAAAAATGATTTCCTGTTGCGCATTTCGATAGTTTGACTGCAACTTCGTTGGAGCCGCCGAAAAAATCCTCAACGTATCTCAGTGGATACGCCTCCGGTTTTTTCGT
>JBDLRS010000085.1:0-32242 GCA_039799965.1 Pseudomonadota bacterium | reverse complement strand
ATTGAAAAGACAATCCAACTCATGATACCTACCATACGTCGCTTCGCTCCGATCGGCTCATATCGGAATAAGTGATCGGTTCATTTCGGAATCGGTGATCGGCAGCGTCGGAATGCGCATGAGGGAAAGCGAAAGTTGGGGCTAAATTGTTGAGCTGGATTGTTTCTGAATCCACGCCTAAAAGAGTTAGTGGGAAACTCAACTCCCATTTCATGATCAAGTTCATTCTCGACAAGCTTCAAATTATCGATTGAATCGACAAGAACAATTGAAGGTGGGCAAAGCTCATTGTCAAGACAATACGGGTCGATTGTAAACTCAGCCTTTGGGCTGGCTAACTTCATGATATCTTGAAGAGACATGCAGTAGCCACGAGTGCCGGTAATGATTGAATCGTATTCATAAGCTGCCAGGAAAACCGCATTATTAATTCCAAAAAGAGACCAGTAACTGGCTACTCTTCGAGGCGGGGCAATCTTTGTGGTAAGGAAGAAATCATCAAGCTCCTCATTGTATCTCATGCACAATTCAGGGCCTTGGTTTGCCCGAAAGGCAAGTGTTTCGACAGGGACTGATATAAAATTTCTTTGCGTGTCTTCGCATTTTTGTATCTCATACCCTAATGTTTTGAGGGCAGATTCTAAGTCAGCCAAGTTGAATCGTACATGCGACTCAGCCGGCGGCACATAGATCCTTACAAAGGTTTCCCCGGGGCATCCGTAAGCTGCAGCAGAAAAGCAAAAGACGAGAGTAGCTAGTATGAATGAACTCAACTGCTGGAATAACAACGGCGAGAAAGCTCCTAATTTCTGCATACAATGTCTCTTTCAATCACAATAGCTCGCGTCAGGTCCGCCAATCGGAGGAGTTGACTGCTGATTGTGTCCTTATCCTATGCTCATTACCCAACTTCCTTACGCACCCCATCTCTAACAATCGCCACCAGCGTGCCCGCCTCGTTAAATTCAAAGACCTCTACAGCTCCAGCGCCGGTCACATATGACGTGCTCTTGGTGATACTCTTTACTGATCCACCCGGCCAAAGTAGATACGAAATGTCAGTATTTTCAATTACGCCCGTGGGATACACCTTTCTGAGAGCTGTCACCCGCCCCGAGGCTGGGTCCAGCGACGTTACAGTACGCACTCCCAACTCATCTATCGCTGTACTATGAGTCAGCTGTCCCTGCGCGTTGTAACTGTTTTCCACGCTTTCGCCATAACTTGATCGCTGCGCTGTCACTCTATCAGCTTCGTTGTATTGCCATTCTACACGTGGGCTGAGTCCAAGATGATCCTCCAAGGATACGAGCCTCTCAAACCCAGAGCGTGAGTCGAGCCGGATCGATTTAATCCGCGTGCCGTTACGATCACTCATCTGCACGGTGGTGTCTGAGCCAGCATATGCGAACGCGGCACTTTGATTGCTAACAAGATCCTTCACCACTAAGGGTCTAAAGGGAGCGGCGGTCTCGCGAGCGTCTATCGAGTAACCGCTCACAATCTCGCTTGCCGTTCCATCGTGCTTGAACATCGCTACCTTCATACCATCGAGTTGACCGCGCTGGTTCCATGTATAGTCGGTTCTGCGTTCGGTAGTGCCACTCGCTCGTTGCTGCTCAATTACACGGACATACGTTGGATGATCTTCGTCGTAAGTATAGATAAAGCGAACAAGCTCACCAGACCCCTGCGTATCCACCGTAGATAGACGCCGCAAGCCGCCAAGCTGACTCGGCGATTCATATGTAAAATTCGCTACACCAAAATGCTTACGCGCGTCCTCGCCATCTTGTGCGACGAACGAGCGCTGCGCGACAAGCAACTTATCTGCTGAATATGTGTATTGAGAGGTAATCCGATTGGGTCGAGAAACTGTAAGGACGGTAGTCCCATCCGAGTAACGGAGCCGCGAATAATTCGTTGTGAATCCCTGTTGATTGACCGCGCGCACCATATTGAATGAGTCATAGAATACGAACACCCTTTGCGCCACTCCAGCAACAGTCGATGTGTAGTTGGCTAAGAGATTCTTCGCGTTATAGGTAAACGTCATGTCGATCAATTTGTCGCTCGTTTTCGACACTACCCCATCACTGCTCAGTCTTGCGCTTATCAGTCTACCTTCTCGGCTCAGTGATAGCGTTGCAAACTGGTTCCCTGCACCTGAGCTAAAGCGCAAGCCGTTGATTTTTGGGTCATAGACCCAGCGAATCGAATGGTTTCCCTCTGAGAACACGATCGAGCCGGATCCCGCCTGTCCGTTAGATCGCCTCGTTGAGGCCAGTTTAATGGTGGCCTCGGATAGTCCAGGCCTCTTGACCCTTATTTCGACTAGTTGAAAAACGTTAGGAGCGGTGGCTCTATAGACACGAGCAACATCCTCGGTTTGATTCAGAGCGATGACCTCATCTTGTTCCGTAAAGGAATAGCGCCACTCATGTGGTGCTCCCTCTGTTCGGTAGGTTCCATCCTCCTGCCGAACTAGTCGGCGTTTCTCCCCTGAGTTTTCCACATGCCACGCCTCTCTCGATGCGTCATCTTGTCGGATCACAATGCCGATCGGGGAGAGGAACCAACCCTCGCCAACTCCATGATAATTATCACCGACGGATCCGCTACTGTAACGAAGCGCAAAATCACCAAGGTGGAGTGTTAGCGGAGAATCTGGGAGTAGGTATGATAGGTCTATCGGTCGAGCAGAGAACGCTCCACTACAGGCTGCATCTCCTTGCGGAGCATTCCCAGTGGTGGACGTAGTACACATGGAACGAACAACTGCGAGCTGCCGACCGTTGCTACGGCTACGGGCTTGCTGCTGACACTCACCGATTGCCAGGTTGACCAGGAGGTTTTGCGTTGAGACGTTCGAGCTTTGAGATCTCTGCTCGCACCTTTCGTCGATACATGCTACCGCTGTAACGGTGTAATCTCCTGCCCGGGTAAGGGTAAAACTCGCTTGAGCTGGCGATGGATTTGCGGTGTTTGCGTCGATAGGTGAGAGCTTGTCCTCGAGTAAGGTGTTGTTGGTAGCACCAGAGAGTGCATCCTTCCTTCTGATCTCGATCTTGATCGCTTTTGGCGTAGCGCCAGCCTCCGACGAGGCCGAGGCGGTCGCGACTATCTGGCATCCCTCTCGCTTGACCGTAAGCACTGGAGGAGGTGGTCTGGCAACGCACGCCAGGTCCGTTGGCCCCAGAAAGTCGACGCGAGTGCTCCAGTCTGACGCGGCAGCGCAGTCCGAATCAGCGCAGCTTCGTGCCCACACCTGATAACGTGCACCGTTTTGTAGAGGAGGCGTTCGGTTATTGGTAGCGGAAGTGGCACGATCAGACTGAAGACCCATCTTCACGATCCCACCATTGGGTAGGCGTTGTACAAGTGAGATCTGATAGCCCTGTTGGCTTGGGGGTGATAGTGATATTCTTCGTGTGCACCCGTCTGCTGTCGAGGCTGGCTCTAAGGTGACCGTTGGAACCTGCGGCGCAACGCAGGAGGCGATATTCGGGCCGGGAAACCGTACTACTTCGCTCCAGGCTGATCGCTTTTCACAGGCGGTGCTTAAACAGCTTCGCACCCATAATTCATACGTTGCTCCACTAACCAAAGTGGGAGTCCGATTCGCAGCCGCTGTTTGATCAGGTGTGCCGCGACCCATCTCGAATCTTTGGTCGGTCTGCCGTCCGTTGAGTCTCTGTCTCAGAAGGACCTGATAGCCGTGTTTACTCTCAGGTGTTATTTCGACGCGCCGTTGGCATTGTTGCCCGGAGGGATCCGGTGCCAGGGTAACGCTTGGAGCCGCCTGCGCCGACGCAGGGCTTTGCCCCACTACTATAGACCCCATCAAAGCTACAACACCAAGACGGGCTCGATACCCGTACCTCCTTGACTTCGCCATCTCTGCCATGAAAACCAACCCTTTCATAACGTGCGCTCTCTTGGGCGCCCTCCATGCCTATCTTAATGGGATTATTTCAATTCAGGAGCCTCACTGTGAACTGGTCGCGGAGGTGATAAAGGACCGCTTGAAGGCCCTTGGGTAGTGCCAGTACGTTCAGCGCTACCAGACCTACCTTTACCATATCCACCGCTATCTCTCGATTCCTGAGTACTAGGCGCCGTGCTCGGACTAAGGATCATGGGGGGGGCTGTATATGATGGAGAGGGATTGCTAATTTCTGCGCCGCCTTGAGAAACACAAGCGTCTCCGTTCAGTCTCAAACCAGGGCAGCAGTCCGTCTTGGCGTCGAGCATCTGCGTCACAGTGCTGACGCTTGCTCCTTGCGGGATACAATCCGGCTTGGTCGTAGAGTCAGAGCAGACTCGGGTTGTTTGATCGCTCCAGGAGAAGGCGTCGTCTTTAGGGTTACAACACCGCTGCGCTGCACTACCACGTGCTCCCCTCAGTATGCAGTCCCTTCGGGTGCAATTTTCATCACACCCCTCCGCTGTATTGTTCAACGGGGCATCTTGTGGACGAACTAGTACACACTCATTATTTATCAGAACACAAACTCTATTATTGCTGTCGTTTGCTTCAGAGGATTTGCATGAACCTGAAGCGCTTGAGGTATAGCTTCCATCTCGGTAGATCGTGAGTGCATTGCCAACCTCTACTTGCTCCTTTCGCCAAGCTGGGCTTTCCGCGTCAGCTTGGCCTATGGCTAGGTCCACACCATACACGTGTAATACACATACCACGATTGACGATAATCGTTTGCGGTTTATCAGAGTAAAGAGTGCGCTACGTCTCTGTGTCATCCCTGGTCCTCCCATACCTGATAACGTGTTATCTGCTCCGATCCGTTCTCTCGTGATGTGCGCATAACATCTGTGAGCCAACTAAAGGAGCCCAGATATCCTTGACTGGACGTCTCGATCCACGTTTGAGGTGATATGGTGGTGGCCTTGTTTGTTAGAGCTCGGCCATCGAGAGATCTCTTTACGCTGCTGTGGAGCGTCTTGTTGTCGTTACTCAGGGTGCTTGTGCTGGTGAAGCTCAGGCCGGCTGGTGTGCGAACAGTGTCAGAAGATGTAAGCATACTCTTCGATTTCGCTTGGTGTGTGCGGGTCTGTGCTCCTGTTAATCGATCTTCAAGGAGGTTCATAGTGTCTAGTAGTCCATCTCCGTTTTCCCTGAGCTCCTCTACTAGTGAACGATCGTCGACTACCTTTTGGTCAACCGTAACCACCGTGTTTGTGGATAGCCCATTGCTATCTAGTCTGGAAATTGTGGTAACCGCGACCTTACCCTGGGATACCGTGTGGGTCCTACTATTCTGATCAACCCGCACCACTACGGTGCTTACGGGCTTAGTTGGATTAGAGGGAGTGGTTACGATGCGGTAACTGCCATTTGAAGTAAGTGTCGCAAAATTTGCATCGTAGGTCGCGCGAAGGTCGCGCCAAATAAATGCTCGTCCCGGATCAAGTGTTACTAACTCGTACACCGGTTGCAAAAAGCGGCTATCCTCACTCCTCACCAGGGCGTTTCCTCTTCTATGGTCGTAGAAGTACCGCAATTCGCCCTGTCGAGAGGAGATGTGTGTTAGAAGAGGGGCCCCGTTATGAGTTGAGTATTCGTATTTGATATTGGATGTTTCATCCTCACTCACCGTAATACCTGTGTCTGTATAACTAACAGTCGTGCGGTGAGGAGGCGAATCGTTGCCGCCGGTCGAAAACGATAGAAGTCTTCCCGTTCTGTCTACCGTCCATGACTGCCAATAATCTAGGGGCCCCTGGAGGGGGCCGGCCATCAGCGCCGTTACAACTGCACTACCGGATGCGAGGGTGCCGTGCTTAAATGTGGTCGCGTAATCGTCCGACACTATGCTCTCGATCGTCCCGTTTTTCAGAGTAAGCCGAGCGACTATTCGATTATGAGCTGTGGCGAGACCGACGGCGTTCAGCGTTCGGCTGAGTCGAAATACAATTGCGGACTGCGTCTTCTCGACCGAGTATAGGCTCGCTCCCTGTTCGTTGCCCAACCAGACTCCAGTTGGATCGTTCGGAGTTGTCCCCACGCGCTGGTAAAAGGTCTTTCCGCCACGCGTTATCGATACGAGATTAAAGGTTGTCTCACTCTGCGTAGTGCTACGAAACACCCACTCAGCTCCGCCGATTGTCGCCGTGATACTCATCGCGCGAGGACCATCGTACCGCACTAGGGTAGTCGCCAAGACATCCCAAAGGGGATTATGAGGTCTGTATTCCGAACCATTCCCTTGCTTCAGAAGGTCTATTTTCTCACCGGTCGGGGTGATTAACCGTATCAGCGCGGAATCGCTCGTCAGGTCGATACGATAGTCATAGCTGGAGATCAACCCAGGAATACCCCAAAAACCGGGGCCATCGTTAACGTACGCTGGGCTGTAGTATGTTAGGAAAGGCCCGATACTCATAGAGGCTATGCTTGATCCATCACAAGCGACACCTTGATTATTGGGATTCATTTTTGCAGAACCGAGGGGGCACGGCGGGCTGACACTCTGTGTCGAATCAACGGTTGCCGAACCCCAAATTGCGGGCGATGCCAGCCGGCCCAGCGGATCTACGAACAGATTATGGGGACTTAGTGCTTCTGGTGGGCGTGTGGTGGAGTCTTGAACCGCCCTGTTGAAGGCATATGTGACTGCATGCTTCGTGCCAGACGTTTCCCGTTCGTTACCGCTACTCGACGTGGCTTCTTTCGTGGATGATGAGCCGCTTGTGGACGGACAGAACGTGGTGGGTTGCCCGGGGAGGTATGAGACCGAGAGCCTCACTTGTGAGGACTCAGGTGCCTTCCCTTGTTCCCAGAGTTCGCCACCGAAGTAAAGCTTTCCTTCCCGCACCGTCGCGGCGAGCGCGCCGGATACATTGAAAGGTCCAACTGCGGCGAGGACTCGAATAGTGGCGGGACATTCTCGGCTCAATTCGGCCTTTGCTAGGTACGGGGCGCCAGTGATCAAAACATCGCCGACTACCTTACCTTCCGTGGGTGAATCGACTCGTGCACTGAGAGCTAGAAGGGTAGGGGCCGCTGGACACTCACAGTTAACGGAAAGAGCCACCCGTGTTTGTATGTCCTGTAGCGGGACAGTAGACCATCCTCTATGAGACTGTATGCTCAATTGCAGTTCGGTAGTAACTGCTGATTGCTGCTGCCCAAACGATGCCGGAATACGACACATCGATAGTACTGCAATAGCTAAAAGCGGCAGTACGTTACACCGAGATAAAACTGAAATCCTCATCATGTACCGATACATTGATTTTCAAGCGATTGTGTAGGTCTTGAGAGTTCGTAAACCCGTTCTCAGGCATGATAACGTTAGGATTACTCAATACTGCTAAAGGATCCGTGTATTTACTATGCCGGCATTCTTCGTAACCTATTGAAGCGGCTCGCGATAAAGTTAGGGTGCGATAGCACGAACAATACACTCTCTAGCGCGCCGCTTTGGGGGACGCTCTCAGGTACTCAGCTTTACTTAGCAGCAATCGTCGTGATGCTTGAGCGGTAATCAGCCGGGTGCGCTACAGCTTCTTCCCCCGCTTGCGATGTCGAGGTGGTTGGGGTTCAAATTGGCGTATCATCATATTCAGGAAGGTCTCGAAATCCCCTTCGTCCATCCTGTCATGTGGATCTTCTTGCAGCAGCGTATCGCACCGTTTGCGTAGAGTACTCATTTTCATGCGACCACTTGCGGCTTCAGCAATAAGATTTGTCACTGCCTCTACCATCTCTTGAACACGTAATAACTCAACCAAGAAAGGATCTTGTACTATCCACTTGTTAGACATGCGCTCTTTCAAAAGACGCCCCGTTGACGAGCGACTCATGCGATTTGAGTGTTTCGTGAGGGTCTTCAACTGAGCCTCTAACTGCTCCATGGAGCTTCGCAGAGTAGCAATCCGGTCCTCTGTTACCTCCTGTGCTCCTGAAGTATTGGCCGAAAAGCCCCCGTCAGTAATCCGCTCTTGGATTGCGAGTAGCTGCGCATAGTCACGGGCCGCGTACGCTCCCGCGAGCCGCTGCATGAATTCGGTACGCTCTGCCGCTTGCTGTGGGGACTTTGCCAAGTCGGGATGGATCTGTTTTGAGAGTTGTATGTACAATTTTCGCACGACCGGATCCTCGGGCGATTGCCGTAACGCTGCAAGGGATTCTGGGGAGAATGGATCCTTTAACCTCTGTTTACGCCTGAATTCCCGCATCTCCCGCTCGTATTCCTCGCTGGTAGCAGCAAAATCCTCAAACGGGAAACCGTGTGAAGCCCCTCGAGAGTGGGCCTCCCCATCTGTTGAATCCTGCGCTGCCGAACTTTTTGAGTGTTGAGCGCTCTGCCCGTCTGTGTGCTCCTCACCGAAAGGCTCATCAGCGCCAAAGATGCCTCCCATTTCACCTAATTGACCAGACAATTCGTATCGCAACGTGGAGAGGAACTCATGCAAATATCGGCGCGTTTGGTTATCAAATCGAGGGTTGCTTTGTGAATCAATCACTGCCGCTGAAAAGCGGGAGATCCTCTCCTTAAGCTCAGATGTACGAGCAGCTATCTCAAGCTGATCCTCCGACGAGATTCGATGCAGATCATTAACACGGCTCTCGATGCTCTGCTGCTTTTGCGCGATCTTCTGTCTCAGATCGGCTATCCGTTTTAGCAAAGCTTTCTCAAGCTCAAAAAAGTTCTCGTTGATGGATAAAGCGAAATTCATAAGAACTCCGGAGAGTATTAATTTTGGGGATACTGAATTCTGAAGAGTAGCCAGCGCATACACTTAAATCAAGGCATACATGCCGAGGGGGGGCGTTGAATCTTATCAGATAGTGCTTCAAAGGGAGCTCACCTTATGAGTCCCAACATTCGATACTTACACAGATTTGACAGAGAGTTGCATTGAGTTTTTGCCCCCGTGTACCTGCACGTGCACATCGAAAGGCGCTATGTAGGGGCCAAAACAAGGGCTTACGTTCCCTCTGTGCTCGTTGGTACCCACTTGATCCACGATGGGCCTCATTTTTTTATGGTAACGAGCACCAGCGCCGGATTACCGTCGGGATAGTAGACGGTGTGCACTGGTGAGAAACTAAACGTGGTGGAATTAGCGGCTATGAAATCAGGGGTAAGCGCGAAAAGTTGTCGCACATTCGGATTAAACATTTCTAAACTCCCAATAAAGCACCGGTTGTCGCACAATTGATCTGGGGCGTAAAAACTGAAGAATATATGGGGAGCATTGAAATCCCCCCAGAGTAGTAATTGGTCATACTCTGAAGAATGCTCACGAAAATACCGAATGACCTCCTTCGGTCCGTATTGCCAACCTAAAGCGTCGCTAGAGCGGAGGGGGTACATCTCTATGTAGTACCGAAAATGTAGGGCAGCATTCACACTGATGATAAAAAAGCACGCGGAGGCGACGACATTTCGTAGAAGAGCTCCCCTTCGAGAGGCTGTGATTATGAGAGAATCGATACCAAGAGCTGCACACAGAGCCAGCATTGGCGCTCCAAATACCGAACGATGAGTATAGGGATTGCCGGTAAATGTGGCGCCGAGAGGAAAGATTATTAGGAGGATGATGAGCAGGGTAGATTCTCGCCTGGGCACCTCAAAAAAAATCCGTACCAATCCGAGCACTACAAATGGCGCAGTGGAAATAAGCATGGGAGGAAAATAGTTAGTTAAGTGGCGAGTGATAGCGGTAGATTCACCCACAACAAATAGGGTTGATGGCAGCAGTTGCACCTCGTAGTGACGCAACCACATACCTAATTGGTGCAGGGACAGACCGCCGAACTCCAATAATCCCAGTTGCTGCGCTCTACCTATAGCCTCTCCCGTGACCAATCCTTTATAAAAGGGGATGACGATTATGCAAAACATCAGCAGTCCGAGGAGGGTATACGGCCATCTTCGCCACAAGTGGCGCAGGTATACACCGCTTGCTGATAGCGCAATAAGAGGAACCATAAGCTTCGATGGGCTGTACGTGTACAAACTCAACCCTAGAAACGCGAAAAACCCACTGACTCTGAGTGGATGTCTGTGAGGCGAGCTCACAAGTAAAAAAAGCGCCATTAAGAGCGTAAAGAGGTAGGGACTACAGTGGAAAGCCACTCGATCGTAGTGAAACATCCAGGGCATCGTTGCTCCGAGAAAAGCAGACGTGAGGCCGACCCGTTTATTTTTAATATGCGCTCCGAGTCCATAAAGCAGAAGCGTATTAAGCAGCCCATATACAACGCTCATGAGCCTTACGCTCCACTCTTGTAATCCGAACAGATACACCAGTGGGACGATGGAGTATGTAGGAATGGCTTCTTTGTAATCGCCGAAGGAACGAAAAAATAGGGGGTAAGGAGTCCCGAATTCGTCAGTTCCACGCGTTAAAATGGCATACGCATTGACACCAAACGCTGCCTCATCGCAGAAGAATCCTGCCGGAACCTGATCAAGCCTATACAATCGAATAAAGGCCGCAACTGCGGTAATTAGTACCAGCAGCAGAGGGGCTCTAGGGATCGTTCTCATCATAGGATTACCACGGGAGTGTTTGAGTGCTACAGGTGAATTGTACCTATCGCTGTGCATCATGCAATCGATGTGGTCGACCGCTATGACGGATCGGATGTAATACGTCTAACCCTTATCCGGCCAGAGCTGAACACCTCGCACTGCCGGCCTATCTGAGTCGTCCTATTGTCAAAAATTCCATCTTCGTCTTACTGTGGTGCTATGACAAGATTGGGTATCATCGAAGGTTTTTTCGGTCCAGAATGGTCACTTGAGGCGCGGTTAAGTTGCGCGCCGTTCCTAAAGCGGTATGGAGGGGCCTTCTATATTTACGCTCCTAAACGTGATGCTCAGTTACGGAGGTTGTGGCGAGCTGAATGGAGCCCTGAGTACACTACATTCCTTAGTTCGCTTTGCAAGCACTTCCAAAGTTATGGTGTCAAGTTCGGAGTTGGTTGTAGTCCTCTCGCTCTTGGTAGCACTTTATCCATCTCTGACCGCGAGTTACTACGTACTCGTTTTGCGCAGCTCTCAGGGCTTGGTGTCGATTATCTCGGCCTGTTTTTTGATGATATGCCCGTGACCGATGGCATGCTCGCAGTTCAGAGTGAGGTGATTGCGCTGGCTTTGGAATTTATCCCGAGGGGACTTATCTTCTGCCCTAGCTTCTATTCGTATGATCCTATTCTTGAGAAGGTATTTGGCAAACGGCCGCCGGGGTATTTGGAGGGGCTTAAAGATGCTATTCGGCCAGATGTAGAGATATGTTGGTCAGGACCAAAGGTGATCTCCGAACTCCTCGATCGGGAGCACCTAGGCGAGGTGGTTAATCTCCTCGGCCGTCCGCCGTTTATCTGGGAGAACTTCTTTGCTAACGATGGTCCTAGGAACTGTAAATTCTTGAAGCTTCGGAATTTCACCGGCAGAGATGAGGGGCTTCTGACTTTAACGTCCGCGGTAGGTTTTAATCTGATGAACCAGCCGTATCTCTCACAGCTTGTTTTCTTGGCAGCGGTGTTTGTAATCAGAGATCTTGTTAGTCCGGAAGAGGGATTTAGAGAGAGCTTACATACCTTGTGCTCTCCAGGGGTGGCACAGTTTATCAATGAAAATAGAGCTGTTTTTCTTGAGCAGGGACTAGATTCGCTCTCATGTAATCGGCGACAGGAGCTCGAATCGGACCCGAGACTCGACGATTCTCCTATAGCTGAGGAGATGCGTAGCTGGTTGCGGGGAGAATATGTTGTTGGGCCAGAGTGTTTAACGGATTAGTTACTCAGTAAGGTTCTGGTGGTGATTAATACGAGAAGTCGGCTTGCGAAAACGCCGGCTGGACAAGCGCGGGTCGGGCGCCTGGTTTGACCAATTAAAACCATCTTACCTGGGCACCGTCCGCTTTGTTTGCGCACCGCAACCCGTACGGTATCTTGGTGTTTGTTGGGTGCGCTGGCGTCTAGAACACCTCCGAAAGGGTTCTGCCAGGGAAGACGAGCTCGGCTTGAGCAAAGCCATGTAAGATGTTGAAGCGCTCGTGACACCGGGAGGTTATCGAGCAGAAGGGGCCAACAAACGATTCGCTCGCAACGTGGACCGTGTGTTCAGGGAGTGCGAGGACGGTACATCGATGCAAGGTGAGAGAGCCGCTCTCGAAGGGCACTTTTATCAGGCATGCGGTGGGTCGCGGACAGCAACCCAAGGTGGCCATTGACGGGTCATGCAATCGGTTAATCGATGGTCCACCAAATGCTTCAAGGTGAGTGATTGATGATGGGATAAAGAGGAGAACTCAAAATGATCCAGATGAATACTGTTAGAAGTTCCCCGCGCAATTCTATGTCTTCGTACCACGAGGATGTAACGAGACATAACATGAGTTCTAACCAGGTGAAGGAAAAATTTTTTAGGCTCGAGGAGGCTCGTGCCTCTGTTCTTGCGGAGGGGCTAAGGCGAGAGGACTTCGCGCAACAGATCTTCAACTTGCTTCGTGCGGCTACGAATGGGGGCGGTGGTTTGGGTCTCCTCGAAATTCGCCGTAAGACGGCGGCACGTAGGCTTTGCGAACTGAGTTCCGACCTCGAATCGATGGAAGGGATGATGAGGGAGATGTTCGATAGTGACAATCAAAAGTCCGAAACGCAATTACTTCAAGAGCGTCAGCGGTTAGCCAATTTAATCGGCGGTTTTCGAATTAGAGACCGCTTGGTAGCCGATGTAGAGAGGACGGTATTTGGTAATCCGTCAGGCGCTATGAGTCAAGTTGAAAGGTTTAAGAGCGAGATTGTGCAAGGTAATTTGGGTTTGGTGCTTTGGCAAGTTAATTTTCACTGCCGAAACTCAAGTAATAATATACATCGGGAAGATGCTATTCAGGGGGGAAATATAGGGCTCATGAGAGCGGTTGATCGGTACGATGGGAAGGGTACTTTCGCAACGTACGCATTTCATTGGATTAGAGCGGGTATTACGAGAGAACTGCAGCACTTAGTGCATGGCCTTGTTGCGGACCCCCGGCTGAATCAATCTGATATCGAATCGGTGCGATACGCACGGAATATCCTGCGACAGAATGGAGGTGATCCCTCTAGCGTGGATGGCATATTGGAGTGTCTGAGAGAATTAGCGGTGGGTAAAGTTCCTTCCCAAAGGCACGTATCCGTCATTGTAGCTAAGCTTGAGAGTAGCGGTCCGAGATACGTGCCTCTCAGCAGTTCTGTTGCCGAACCGCAGGTGAGGAATTCAATTCACGCAGAATCCGGAGACGAGGAGAGGAAAGTGGAGGCGGTGCTCCGTCGTCTTCTTCCTAAATACCGGCAAGTGCTTGTCATGCTCTATGGAATTGGTGGAGCCGCACCCATGACTTTGGAGCAAATTGGAAACCACTTCGGGATCTCCAGGCAAGCAGCGAGTCAGAGGGTGATCACGGCACGTAGACATTTCCAGGAGGAATATGATGCTGTTAAAGATAACAGTGCCGATGACTCGCCCGGTCTCTGATGAGATCTTTCTCCATTTTTGACTAAAGCGCCAAGACAGCGATGCGAAAGCGGCCAGAGAACGATAGGGGGACGGCACCCTAACTGTGCCTAGCAGGGTGGTGAAAAATGATTTCCTGTTGCGCATTTCGATAGTTTGACTGCAACTTCGTTGGAGCCGCCGAAAAATCCTCAACGGATCTCAGTGGATACGCCTCCGGTTTTTTCGTCGTCTCCGCCTCGTTTCGTCAAAACTCTCAAAATGCTCACGACGGAACCATTTTTCACCACCCTGCTAGCAGTTTTTGCTCTCTCTGGCATACCGATTAGCAACGAGCGAAACGATGAGGCTATCTCCGTTTGAGGGTGTACTGCTTCAAGCAGAGGCGTCAGTAATCAAATCGGTAGATATCATCGATAGGACTTCCGGGCTCGATCTTGTATAAACTCTTCAACAGTCCATCGCTGATACCGTATACCCAGCCGTGCAGGATAGGGCGACGCTCCTCCTGCCAAGCCTTCTGAATGACATTCGTCTTCATGAGGTTCCTTAGCTGCTCGTGGATATTGATCTCCACGAGCTTATCCGCCTGAGCATCGAGATCTCCCGCGTGGGTGATTATGTCTTTGTTGTCGTGGTAGGAGTCCTTTATCTGACGCAACCACTCATCGAGGATGCCGTATCGGTGAGATGAGAGCGCTGCCTTTACGCCTCCACATCCGTAGTGGCCGCACACGATTACGTGCTTAACCTTCAGGTATTCGACCGCGAACGTGAGAACGCTGAGGAGATTGAAGTCAGTATGGTTAACAAGGTTCGCGATATTTCGATGGGTGAAGATCTCTCCGGGGGCTGTGCCCGTGATCTCCTCGGCCGGCACTCGACTATCGGAGCATCCGATCCAGAGAAACTCTGGCTTTTGCTCCTTCGCCAGGTCTTCAAAAAAATTCGGGGATAGTGAGAGCTTTCCCTGAACCCAGGCTTTGTTGGCAAGAAGGAGCCTCTTGTACTTATCCATGTTTCGTCCCCTTTGAAAACGCTGAGAGAAGGTTAAATTTGATGGAGGGCATATTTGTGATATCGACAGAGATATGTCGATCGAGCGCCGACGCCTTGAAGTCCCGAAGAAGCTCAAGGATGTCGTGGTCGATAAACATCGCTCCGCCGCCGTCGACAATAATGTGCGAGTTATCAGGAAGGCGGGCCAGGGTCCGTTTGAGGGCTATCTTCTGAAGGAAGGTCGCATCCTTCGCGAAGCGGAGGTAGTAGTTGTCACCATCGTGCACCACAGTAAACGCTGAGTGGTGGTTCATGATGAGCACCACCGCCAATCCAAAGACGGTACCGATTAATACCCCCGTGAGAAGGTCGAATACAACAACGCCGACGGCGGTGACCGCGAACGGAAGAAATTGGTCAAGTCCGCTTCGCCACACCTCCTTGATAAGGGTGGCGTTTGTGAGCTTATATCCCACTACGATCAGGATAGCTGAAAGGGCTGCGAGCGGGATCTGATTGAGCAGTCCGGGAATCACAAGGACGCTGAGCAGGAGGAGAACTCCATGGACCATCCCTGATATTCTTGTTCGCCCCCCGGCGTAGACGTTGGTGCTGCTGCGCACGATTACGGATGTCATCGGAATGCCTCCCAGCGCCCCAGCCGCGATATTGCCGATCCCTTGGGCGACCAGTTCGCGGTTAGGCCGTGAAACTCGTCTCATGGGGTCCAGTTTATCGACCGCTTCAAGGCTGAGCAGGGTTTCAAGACTTCCGATCAGGGCGATTATGAGAGCGGTCCACCATACCTTTGGCGAGAGACACCAAGACCAGATGTCGCTCGGGCCCTGCGTGAAGAGCTCTTGAAAGCTCTTTATTGTCGGGATACTAACGAGTTGGCCCTCTGATGCTGTAAGTGCAAGAGATGGAGCTAACGTCGCCAACACTTCGTTGCACACGATACCGAAGCAAACTACCGCAAGGGGCCCGGGGATAATTTTGAGAATCGCCCATAGGCGGGCGGTGATCTTCGACCACAAAAGAAGGAGCGCGAGAGATCCTCCCGAAATTACGACGGCGATGATGTCAAAATGCCCACCTGTTGTGGTGATCTGAGACCACATGCTCTTAAGACAGAAAGGCGAGAAGAGGCAGAACATCCCCTCCTCCGGGTTAAAGGTGCTTTTCCATCCGATGGCGAGGGGAATCTGCTTGAAGGCTATAATAATGCCGATTCCCGCCAACATTCCTTTGATCACAGCGGATGGAAAGAACGTAGCGAGGTGTCCTGCTCGCAGGGCTCCGAGAAGGAGTTGAAAGACCCCGGAGAGGATGGTCGCCACCAATAGTCCTTGAAACGATCCGATCGATTGCGTCGCGCTGATCACGGTGACGGTGAGACCGGCCGCTGGTCCGCTCACACTGAGCTCGCTGCCGGCGAGCAACGAAACCAGGATCCCGGCTATAATTCCGGTGATAAGTCCGGAGATCGGGGGAGCATCTGAGGCCACCGCGATCCCCAAGCATAGAGGAAGAGCGACGAGGAACACCACAAAACCAGCGCTAATATCCTGGCGAAGGAACTCGAACCTAAGGCGGGGTAGAATCATAACCGATATTTTTACCAAAAAGCTAAAGCCCTTGGAGTGTACAGCGTAGTTCGCTGACGTGCTACAGGGATGCTGCAGGCAGGGATGTGCCCCCTCGTGCTGGGGCGACAGTCGTTTTTGCCTGAAGCCCTGGGGTTTACCATACGGTCCTTAGGGGGCTCGGCTCTGGTAGGCAAGGAGAGGGGAATCGCAAATTATGCTGACCTGGGAATCCGGGTTCCCTCCGTCCCTTGTTTCATCAACCATATCCCCTTGGACCCACTTGTAGTCGTTGGATGGCACAATCATTGCCAGCCACTCAGCGTAGTGCTTAGCGCCTTGACGGTATTCAGTATGCTTACTGATATTTGGTACCTTACAAAGTCCCTTCAGATAACAGCCGGAGTCACATTTGTGGCCGGCACCACGATGCTAATCGCTCCTGGTATGGGCTCGACAAATCCGCCGGACCGTTCCCAAACCTCAATTGAGCGAAAGCAAGTAAGGATCCTCCCGGTAGCCCTTCCGCAAGGGCGTCTGCTCTGTGTGCAGGGGGTGGTTATGCACCAGCGGATGTATCCTCGGGGTATGGAGCCGATATCTCCTGCGGACGCCATAGAGATAGCGTCAACTGTCGCTGATGAGGCTTGTGCGCGTTCGGCTCAGGCGACCGGCTGTAAAGCCGCGCAGAGCGAGCTTACCTCACTTCGAAGAGCATTGCGTTCGTGCAATGGATAATCACCCTGCTAGAGGCGGTTTAACTGCACGGGCGGTCATAGCAGCCCTCCATGGCCGCAACTACATCGTCGATCTGGCCATACGCGGGCATGACCATTCCGAAATGCAGCAATCGTATCGCCTGTGATTGTGGACGGGCGGGCTATGACCGCCCGTAAGGATCGCCTCCCTTGATGAGGAATTTTATTTCACCCAGGTCGGCCAACCTTACGGGCAGTCAGAGCCCAATGCCCCTCCTTGCCCGTTACTACATCGTTGATCTGGCGATACGCGGGCTATGACCGCTCGTAAGGATCGCCTCCCTTGATGAGCCGTCTCAATGACTGCTCGCTGCGTTGTTTAACCAAAACTGAGAGCCGTTCCTGCTCACATCTCTGGGTTGCTTGCGTATGATTGTACCTGCGCTATCTTCCACTGGTGCGTGCGTCCTTGTTGATGCGACGGTAAGGCCATATTCAAGGGACAATAACACCACAATAACAATACAACGAGGAGTCCCCATGAACGATGATTCACTGCCCCGCGACTCGATGACAGAGGAGGCATCGCTTGAGCTCCTGCAGGAGTTCTCAAATCAGAAAGCGTCTGCCGAGGAGCTGCTTGCGTTTAGCAATGCGTTGTTCGAGCGGGGCTTTGAGTCTGATGCGATGGAGGTCGAGAAGTCTGCCTTCGAGCACGATTTTCGAAAGGCATCTGAAGGCTCGCTCGAAGCTCTTCTCGCCGTAAAGGAGCGTTTTAACCGTTTGATCGACGGGCTGATTCAGCAGATGGTTTCGGGAGAGTAGAATAGCTGCTACGAGTGTTGGGTTGCTTCGGGCGGTGTTCTGAATCCGAGCACCTTCATAGGCTTTTCGTCCTTAACCGCTCGTGCCGCACCACGCCGCGTCTCCTGAAAACTTCAGGTTTTCCGCTGATCGGAGCCATGTGCGGAGAATGGCCAGAAACAAGCCGCTTCTTCGCTGGTTTTCTGCCTGCCTTCAGGTAGTGTTGTGGATGCAGTAGTAACGTTGCCGCAGATGTGCTAGTGAGCCGGAAACCGGCCTACGAAGCGACTCCGCAGTGAAGCTCGGGAGTTTGATGTACGGGCGTTTGGTAGGTCATTAGGGAAGCAAGGCAAATTGTGCCACGAGGCGCTGCTTGTGCTGGAAACGGTGCGCACGCCCCCTTCATTTGAGGGCCAAAATAGAGCTCTTTGAGCGACTGCACGAGGCAGCATTTTTGGCGAAGGCAGCGGTAGGTATCGTTGAGGCTGGTTACCAGAGCGCGTTGTAAACATGTACCACGGGGAGGGATTGATATGACTACGGTTCTTGAAGCACACCAAGGGAGCGCGGGAGCCAAACCTACAGGGCAGGGTTTATCAGACAACCAGATCCGCAAGCCTGATGGGGCTCCGATAGCTGTGGCGCCAACTAAGTCTCTGGCGGCGTTCGGTCTGCTGCGATGTGCTGCGCAATCTCTTGTAGACCTTGTAGACGCCATGCAGCTCGATGAGGGGCTTAGGCAGCTCTCACAAGCGCGACAGTTTAGAGGGGTGCCAGACGCCGCGACACTTTTGAAGATCCCCGCCGAAACACGAGCGCTAGTAGCACCCGTGGTTGACGAGGTGCAGGCTCTCCTGAAAGCACGGAATGATGAGCTCGCTGTGATCCGCCACCGGACAGATGGGTGGGCTCAAGAGGCTGGGGTACCTGCGGCTGTGATGCGTCACTCCGAGAGTGCTCGACAGGCATCACAGTTCTTGGAGAATTGGGTTGCTCTTGATGAGATGACCATGACGGTACCTCAAAGGGCTGCACTAGCTCGAGTCGTGATGAACGAAGTTAGAGACTATAACAAGTGGGTCCTAAGATACCACGAGGACCAACAGCAGATAGAGCATGTGAGAAAGGTACTCAATGAGCTGGTTATGGCCCGCTAACCTGCTAAAAGCGTGCGATCACTCGCGGCATAAGGAGTTGAATTGGCAGGACTCAGCCCTTAATGACGACTCGCACCCGCTACAAAGAGCAGGAGCGTCTCTGCGTAGAAGTATTGATGTAGGATTAACAAGTGCCCTCAAGCAGTGTATTGCGAAGTGGAGGAATAGTCCTGGGAACCTCAGTGATCATTCTGAACGTGAGGAGGTATCAGGGTCGGCGATTGGAACCAGAGCAGTTACGGTCCTCCAAGAGGCAATCGGTGGGTCGGTCTCTGGCTTTGAACGTTTACTGAAAATTAGGAAAGAGTGTGAAGCGGTTCTTGAATGCTCGCAGGCTTCGCCCGACCAAAATTCTTTGGCATTCCTGACCTTTACTATAGCCGATGTACCTATTGATCTTTATCAGGATGCCTTCAGGAGTGCTGTGGCGGACCTCGCTGAGAATTTCGACAAAGCTTATTCAGGTATGCCAGACCTGAGCAAGGGTGTGAATGCGTGCGGAGATCGGCTAATACCCGACCAGGATTTGTTGAAAAAACTTGGGGAACTGAAGTGGGTGGCAGAGAATCGTGGTCCAGCGGTCTTCAGTGGCGTGAGCGACCTGGGAACGGCAAGGGGCCGAATGCTCGAAGTGATAGCCTCGTCCTTCGATGGGGATGCAGTCGATTTCTTTAGTTTTAATCCGCGCCTGAGTGACTCTTAAAAGTAGGAACGTATGAGTATTCAGGCGCAATCCGTCATTGTACCGCGGTCCCCTCTAGCAAAAAATCGTGAGAATTGAACGACTAATAGATTATCCACAATTTCTTACTCAGGTCGCAGACTGGAATAATTCTGAATGGCCCTCTTACTTTGATGGAGACATTGAGAAGGCTGTTGCATTCTATTCTACCACGATGACGAGAGAGCACGTCCCGATTTGTCTTGTTGCGGTAGATCAAGGTTCTCTAGTTGGAACAGTTTCCTTGGTGCCGGAGGATTTAGACTCTCGACCGGAATTTTCGCCGTGGCTTAGTGGCTTATACGTTGACCCTACATTTCGTGGACAGGGAATAGCCAAGAAACTTATCGAAGCTTGTACGGCTGAGGCTCAAGCCGCAGGCGTGGCAAAACTATATGTTTGGACAAAGGAACTACGCACACTTTTCGAATCAGTAGGGTGGAATTTTCTAGAGGTAATTGAGTTTCAACAGGAGCTGGCAGATTTGTTAACCAAAGATTTAAGATGAGATGAGTTGATAGTAAGGGTGAGTTAACAAAACTGGCGAACGGACCCTCTATCCCTCGCCCATTAAGGTCAGCCACATATCAACCTCAATGCAGCAGCTGCGGGCCCGAAATCGACCTATCTGGCAAAAATTAGGACGGCTCTTGAATTTTCGGTGCTCACCCTGACGGTGCCAGGGTTGCGCCTTTCGAAAAGTTCACAATACGTGGTGCTTTTAGCCATCTGCACCATTTTTATCCTCCTTACCTGCCGAATCTAGGATGATCGGGCGTGACGAGGTGTGCCCACCGAACAAGAGGGTCTCTTTTAACAAGACACACCGTGATCCGTACCGACCGAATCTCCCCGTCCTTTCCCTCTCAATCTCATCGCAGAGGGTTTCAAGAGCTCAAACTCAAATCGGGCCGCCTTGAGATTGAACCCTTTGAGGACGACTGCGACAGGGTCTCCCGGGTTGAGAGTAAGTCCCCTCGTGTCCGTGACGATGCCCCACTTAGAGAAGCCCTCCACCTGGACATTTACCGTACCCCGCACAAGTCGTGCGGTGATGCCATCGAGCAGTGGAGGCGGCGTTGGATTCGGGGCTTCGGAGGCGGAGATGGTACGTTTGAGATATCGCTCCCATTCCGCTGAGCCCTCGGCGTTTGCCATCTCGTGTTCCGCGCGAGGCAGTGAAAGGGGCTTTCCATCTTTGTAGAACACTACCTTTGAGTCGATGTGAGCAACCTCGGCTACAAAGAGGTGTCCAACGAGTGCAAGCTTCTCTTCCAGCATCTCAAGAAAGCGAAGTTTGTAATGCTTCTCGTCTCGCTTCCACCTATTGTCATTGATGGCACGGATGCGGCGGTCGATCTCTTCACCGGTTACGAGCGGATGTCCAACGAAGGCGGCGTCTAAGGCTAGTTGATTAAGGATTCCGAGCGCCTCCCGCGGCTTGAGCCGCGTGTAGCCATTGAGTCTAAGTCCCTTGTGTTGGGTTTTACGTGAGGACACGACCGATCTTACCATCATCACGTCGAGTATGTTGTTCTCAAGAGAGCGAGCGAGGGGAGAATTGTGGTTTTCGAGGCTGCGCAAGATGCCGAGGGTATTCCAGGGGTCGTGGAAGTCCTCGATCGTGGCTGGGATTCCGAGTTCGTGAAGTGACGTGCTCCATGATTGATGGTCATCAGCGCTCTGTTCTTGGTGAACGATGTAGCCGGCGGGGATCTTCAGCGTATTTTCGATGTACTCAGAGATCTGTTCGTTTGCGGCGATCATCGTTTCCGCGACGATTCGATTGGCAGTCCCCTCACCGTCAATCGGAATCATCTTCGATTTCGATATGCGTTGTTGCTCCAGGAGGCGGGTGATGTCGGCAAGGGAAGCAATAATCGGCGCAATCTCCGGCTGCGCTTTGACGTTAAACGGCTCCTCTGGATTGACGTTGGCGTGATTTTTGACCCACGCCCGGCGCAGCTTGAACGATTTAGTGATGACGCCGTCCCTCGGCGAAATTCGCATCTCGGCAACCCACGCTGGGCGTACCTCCCCAAGCTTGAAGCTCCCATTGCCTTGTGAGAGCTCCGTGCCGATGGTGGAAACGGAGCGGGCTCTGCCGTAGTAATCATTGCCGACTCGGAGCGCGTACTTATCCTGCTCGCTTCCGGGCAGGATATAGTCGGTAATGTCGATAATCGCCACCTTCAGCACGAGCGTACCGTCATGCTTGCGCTCCCCATAAATGAGGTCCTCCCGATTGAGAACCTCGGGGCTATCGATCGCAACGAAGGGAACGTCCTGAAGGTTCTCACGAAAGGGGGGTACAGCTCTCGGTTCGATCGCTGGTGGCGGTGGTTTTCCGCACAGGTGATCGATCATGTGCGACAAGTGCGGACGAGCTTCATGGGTGATGAGCTCTTGGTCACGGAACTGACTCCGAAGATGGTTAGAAAGGTTATGATCGATCGTCACGCGACGAATGAATATGGAGGTAAGAGGATATCTATCCTCCAATCCTTGTCGCCACTGCTGCAATTTTGGCTCAAGATGTGGGGGGACGTGAATCTTGAGCATGACGATCTCGAGTTTGCTACCTAATTGGAATCTCAACGCGCGATGAAGCTCGAAGCCGGCTGGAAGGGTCTTGTTGATCTCCTCGATTATATTGGGCTTTGCGGGTCTTTTCCTTTTTCGAGGGACTGCGAGTTGTTGGTCGAGAAGATTGCGCGGGGCGAGAGGAAGCGTCGAGATATCAAACCCACCATTGTGGGGCGCCGCCCCGCCAGGATGGGTAAATGGGGGGTCAGCGTGATGGAGCTCCTGCAACGTTTGAGCAGGAGCCTGGGGTCCTGTTACGCGAGTAGGTGAGCCTCTGCCTACCATATATAAATCCAGTATACCCTGAGAGAATCCCGCACGCACTTATTTATTCGGGCCAGAAGGCAAGGGTGTGGAGAAGCGTTGCTAACGAGTTGCGCCAGTAGGGTTTTCCGGGAGGGCACGTAGTTTACAAACCTTATTCTCCGCATCGCTGTTTGAGGGCGGAAGGGGGCAATGCGCGCTCGGGGGCGAGCTCTCGCACCAAGTCCGATTCAATGCTAGAAATGCCCCCCATGACCGAATCGAGTCCGATTATTGCGCCTATGCGTATCGCCCTGATGGGAACGCGCGGTATTCCCGCTCGCTATGGTGGATTTGAAACCTTCGCGGAGCAGCTCTCCACTCGCTTGGTAGAGCGTGGGCATTCAGTAACTGTGTATAGCCGCTGCGGGCTCCTGGAGCGGTGGGGCGAGCTTGAGGATTATCGTGGAGTCCATCGGAGACAGGTCCCCACCATTTTTCATAAGTATCTTGAGACCCCGCTCAGTGGTCTCACTACGTTTATCGACTCGCTCTTTCAGAGCTACGACGGCATCCTGTTATGCAATG
This sequence comes from Pseudomonadota bacterium, assembly GCA_039799965.1. GTDB lineage: Bacteria > Bdellovibrionota_C > UBA2361 > UBA2361 > OMII01 > OMII01. Next base: position 9,382 of record JBDLRS010000085.1, on the reverse strand, counting down.
CGGCCAATAGCCCCTTTGCTCCGCTTCTGAAAGTTAAACGAACGCCCTTGCTCATCAACGTCGATGGTATTGAGCGAGACCGTGGAAAGTGGAACAAGCTTGGTAAGGCGTGGTACCTCCTGGGAGAGCGAGCTTCTGTTATGCTTGCCACCCGTCTCGTGTCGGACGCTTCTGTGATTGCGCACTACTATCGCGACACGTACGGTTGTGAATCGGAGGTCATTCCCTATGGGGTGCATCCTGTAGTGCGACCGCCTGGAGAAACGCTCGAGAAGTACGGGCTCAATCGCAAGGGCTACATCTTATACGTAAGCCGCCTTGAACCAGAGAATAACGCGCTCGGAGTCATCGAGGCCTACAACAACATTACCACCGGTATGCCCCTCGTGATTGTTGGCGATGCTCCCTATGCTCACGAGTACAAGGAGCGTCTCCGTGCTGCGGCATCGAGAAACGTCATCTTTACGGGATTTCAATTCGGGGAAGCGTACGAGGAGTTGCAAAGTAACTGCTACTGCTACGTCCAAGCGACTGAGGTAGGGGGTACCCATCCGGCGCTCGTTGAGTCGATGTCATATGGTAATTGTGTTATCGCCAACGGTACGCCAGAGAACCTTGAGGTGATAGGTGAAGCCGCGCTCTCGTATCCGAAGAACGATTTCTCGAAGCTCTCTCAGATTCTCGGTGAGGTCATCGCTCATGCTGACCTTGCGGTTCAGTACGGGGAAAGGGCTCGAGTCCGCGCGCTCTCCCAGTATTCGTGGGACGCGGTGGTCTCACGGTATGAGACCCTTTTTGCGTCACTTCTGTAAGCGTTGCGACGAGTATAGCCGTTTGAAACAGCGCGATTTTCACTCGCTATATTAAAGGGTTACCCAGCTTAGTGCGCACTGCACAAAAAATTCCAGCGGCTAGGTTTAGAATATCCGGTGTGGTACCATTCGGGCCGGTAAGTTTTCCAAGGAGGGATATGCGAGGCATATCGGTCGTAATTCCAGTTTATAACGAGGAAGGGAACGTAGCTGAGGGATTCCGAGAGATTACGGGTGTGCTCGAGTCCACCGGCATGCCGTACGAGATCCTTTATGTTGATGACGGTTCCCGCGACAGTACCGTTGCGACCCTACTTGAGGTAGCTGGAAACGATCCGCACCTTCGACTCATCCAACTTCGTCGCAACTTCGGACAGACCGCAGCGATGTCAGCCGGATTCGATCATACCAAGTATGACATCGTTATCGCCCTTGATGGAGATCTTCAAAACGATCCAAAAGAGATCCCGCAGATGGTTGCAAAGCTCGATGAGGGATACGACCTCGTGTGTGGATGGCGCAAGGAGCGGCGAGATAAGTTCCTCAGCCGACGTCTGCCAAGCATGATCGCCAACCGTATTATTTCGCACTACACGGATGTCCGCCTTCACGATTACGGATGCACCCTCAAAGCGATGAGTGGAGATATCGCCCGCGGTCTTCGGCTCTACGGTGAGATGCACCGATTCATTCCGGCGCTCGCAAACGAGATGGGAGCTAAGATCGTTGAGGTTCCCGTGAATCACCGTGAGCGTAAATACGGAAGGTCAAAGTACGGGATCTCCCGAACGATTCGAGTGGTGCTCGACCTTATTACCGTTAAATTCTTGCTTGGGTATTCGAAGCGTCCGATTCATCTCTTCGGACTCGTGGGAGCGCTTTCAGGTTTTCTCGGCACCGCGATTCTCGGCGTGCTTACCTTTCAGCGAATGTTCCAGGACGTTCCGATGGGCAACCGACCGTTGCTCTCTCTTGGTGTGATGATGATCATCATCGGTATGCAGTTCATGGTATTCGGCCTCCTCGCTGAGGTGTTGGCCAGAACCTACTATGAGTCGCAGAACAAGAAGACCTACGTTGTCCGACGAGTGTTTACGGGCCTTGATGTGGATGGCAGTGCACCGTGGAAGCGAAAAGCCGCGAATTAATATCCTCTGACAGAGCAATGGCCCGTCCGATTCGTTTGCTGCTTGATGGCCGCAAATTAAAGGATGGAGGTATCGGTGTGTACACCGACAACCTCATCTCCGGCCTTCTTGAGGTGGGAGGTGTCTCTATCACCGTTCTCTATGGTGATGATCGGTGTCGGGATGTTCCGTATGCCGCGGAGGTGGATTGGTTGAAGGATTCTGCTCGTCCTTATTCCCTCGACGAGATGCTCTCTATGGCGTCGAGGATCGATCTCTCGCGGTACGATATCTTTCATACGCCGCACTATATGCTCCCCTATCGCCTTTCGATCCCGTCGGTAGTAACGGTGCACGACCTCATCCACATCACTCATCCTGAGAAGTTCTGGTATCCATCGGTTGCCAGATTCTTAATTCGTTCCGCCGTTCGCCGAGCTGATCTCGTATTGGCGGTGAGCCGTCATACGCAAAGCGGTGTGCGGGATTTGACGGGAGTGGATGAGGGGAAGATTCGCTACGTGCCAAATGCTATCTCCCCGCTGGTTCTTGCCAGCTCGCGCGAAGCCGCTCAGAACGATGACACGCTCCCCTATATTCTTGCGATCCTATCGAATAGGAAGCCTCACAAGGGGTTGCCTGATCTTCTGGCGGCCTATCGAGAGTTCCGCGAGGGTCGGAGCTGGGAGGCGATCGGTGAGCTTTGCCCATCGCTGACTCTCGCCGGATTTGGAGTTCAACATCTTATAGGGTCTCCTGAAGGTGAAGCTCTCGTGCAGGAGAACGAGGGAATTCGAGTCGTGGGAGCGTTGTCAGATAGTGAGCTCCGCGACACGCTACGAGGCGCTCGAGCGTTAATAGTTCCCTCCCTCGTTGAGGGATTCTGCCTTCCTGCTGTTGAGGCGCAAGCCGTTGGAACGCCCGTCATCTGCCGTCCGGTACCGGCGTTACTCGAATTAGTAGGGGACCGAGATACGGTCGCGGAGAGCTTCTCGGTGACGAATTTATCAAAGGCGATAGCAGAGGGGCTTCGTAAATCCGCTTCGTCGGACCACGTTGTGTCTCAGGAGCGCCTCGATCTTTACTCCTGTGCTAAGGTGGCGTCGATGGTACGGTCTGAGTATGAGCGAATACTTTCCGCCAGGAGCGCGACGTGAGAGTAGCGTTAGTTCACGATTGGTTAACGGGAATGCGAGGAGGGGAGAGGTGCCTTGAGGCGTTCCTCTGCATATATCCTAACGCTGATATCTTTACCCTCGTGCATATCTCTGGAAGTACGTCCGCGCAGATTGACGCACGGGTCAAGGTTACATCTTTTCTCTCCAAGATTCCCGCGATAAAGAGGTGGTATAAAGTGTTCCTTCCGCTCTATCCACTCGCGGCTCGCTCGTTTGATTTTACTGGGTACGATCTTGTGGTCTCTCTCAGCCACGCCGCCGCTAAGAATGTGCGTGTGCCAGAGGGCGTACCTCATGTCTGTTACTGCTTTACCCCGATGCGGTACATCTGGGACCAGGCGGCCGCATACCTTCGTGGCGTGAAGTATCTCTGTGCCTTGCCACTTATCACGCTCTTGCGTCGGTGGGATAGTAACGGCGCGCAGCGCGTCTCTCACTTCATCGCTATTAGCACCTTTATTAGCGCGCGGATCCGAAAGTTTTACGGGCGCGCTTCGGCGATTATCGCGCCTCCGGTGCGGATGAGTGATGAGCTATTGCTCAGCCTGACGTCTGACGAGCGATCCTTTTTCGATCGACACCCTGAGCCGTTCTTTCTCTGCGCTGGCGCGTTGGTTCCATACAAGAAGATCGATGTGGCGGTTAAAGCTTTCAATGAGCTCTCGTTACCACTGTGGGTTGTGGGAGGAGGGCCCGAGCAAGCTGCCCTAGAGACGCTCGCGGGTCCAACGGTTCGTATGCTGGGTCGTGTGAGCGAGGCCTTTTTGTGGGAGTGCTATCGTCGTTGTCGGGCTCTGATATTTCCCGGTATCGAAGATTTTGGGATAGTCCCGGTCGAGTGTCTCTCCGCGGGACGCCCGGTGATCGGCATTGATGCTGGGGGGCTGCGTGAATCGGTCGTTGGATGGCGGCCTTGGTTGGGGTCGAACCTTGTCCCTACCGAGCACACCGGTGTATTTGTACCCAAAGATAGATGTGGCGATCCCTACGCGCTTGTGGAAGCGGTGCAAACCTTTAGCGTAGTTGAAGGTAACTTTAACGCCGCCACACTCAAAAACCGAGCTCGTCGGTTTAGTTACGATCAGTTTTTTAAGGCGTGGACCTCATTTTTGGGGGAGGTCGGTCTGCGGAGGCCTCCTCGTCCTCAAGGGGTTGAGCGGGTGACCGCAGTAGGCGCGAAGCACGAGGTCTAATGCTCAAGCAAAAGCGACAACTTTTTGAATATCTCTTCATGGTAGCTGATCTCGCGGTGGTCAGCGCCGCGTGGGTCGTTGCCTACTGCCTCCGTTTCATGACCGACATCGTACCCGTCGAAAAGGGGGTTCCGGAGTTCGGTCCTTACCTTTCCATGACCGTTTTTATCTGGTTGATCTGGGCATTTGTATTCCGACGGATGGGACTCTATCGTCCGATGCGAGGGGTCCGACGCACGCATGAACTATGGGTGTTGATTAACGCTAACGCGCTCGCCATCCTTTTGCTCATCTCGATCACCTACCTTTTTCGGGAGAAGAGCGTTCAGTTCTCCCGTCTTGTGTTCGTGTATTTCTGGGTGCTTGCGACCTTTTTTACGGTAGTTCAGCGAGCGTCACTTCGCTTCTTGCTTCGGGAGCTGCGACGTAAGGGGTACAACCTTCGCTATATGGTGATCGTTGGAGCGGGAAGGGTCGCGGGCGATCTCGCGAGCAGAGTTCGGCTTCATCAGGAGCTGGGCGTGCAACTGCTCGGTTGTTTATCGAAGCGGGGAGATGAGAAGCGCGGAGCTGGTGGAGTTCCGGTCGTTGGTCGGTATGAGGATGTTGGCAATTTCGTGGGCCGTACAGATATCGATCAAATAGTTGTCGCCTTGCCCCTCGAGGACCATCAGATGCTTCCCGCGATTATGGAGCAGCTCAAGGACTCGATCGTTGACATCAAGATAGTTCCGGACCTTTACCAATTCGCCAGCCTGGGTGGAGCGATTGAGGAGTTTGAGGGGCTTCCGGTGATTAGTCTCCAAGAGTGCCCACTTGATGGTATCAACCTCTTCACGAAACGGGTTGTGGACCTTGTGCTCGGGTGTTCCGCGTTGGTCATTTTCTCCCCCATGATGATGCTTATCGCTGCTCTTGTGAAGCTCACCTCTCGGGGGCCGGTATTCTTCAAGCAGGAGCGTGTAAGCTTCGACGGAAGTCGTTTTAGCATCGTTAAATTTAGAACGATGTATATTAACGCCGAGAGTCAGGGGCCAGGATGGACGACACCTGGAGATAATCGAGTCACCCCGTTGGGTAGGCTGCTTCGTTCGACAAGTCTTGATGAGTTGCCGCAACTTCTGAACGTCCTCAAGGGCGATATGTCCATCGTAGGACCACGCCCCGAGCGGCCAGTATTCATTCAGGAATTCAGGCGTAGAATTCCGCGATACATGCTCCGTCATAAAGTGCCCGCCGGTATCACCGGATGGGCTCAGGTGCATGGATGGCGTGGTGATACCTCGATCGACAAGCGCATCGAGTACGACCTCTACTACATTGAGAATTGGTCTCTGATCCTGGACCTTAAGATTGTATGGTTGACCCTTTTCCGAGGGTTTAGAAATCGGAACGCGTATTAGCGCTTACCGAGTCCCCTCCCTCTGGCCGTTCACCTGGAGGCTCGGATTCCAAGGAGCTTCTTTCCTCGGGAGTCTACCGCTTGCCGTTTGGATCCTTTCCAGAAGTAGATGACTGATCTAACCTGCAAGCATGCGAAACATGGCGCTCTTCCTGATGATTTGTCTCTTTGCGGGATCAACCGTTTTTGTTGCCGCTCGTGACATTAGAAGTCGCCTCGCCCCACCGACGGAAACAGACCGAGAAATTCTTCAAGAGATTTTAAGAGATATACAAGGGGAGTGGGTCATTCCCGCTGTTAAAGCGGCGATTCCTAAAGAGGCGATGCCCGATCGCTCGCAGGGGAGTTATTTGGCTCGGCGCGATATCAATCGGCTGAAGAAGTTTATCGTGAACCTCATTAACCCAGATGATTCGGATGAGTTGAAGTCGAGCGACGCGTCACCAGAGGGAGAGAGTAAGTAAATGAGACGTTGCAAGGGGCTCGGCACTACCGCTCGATTCATAACACTTGGGATGGTGATTGCCACCTCTTCGGCTCTCTCGGGGTGCGTTTTAGTCCCCTTCATCCAGGCGTTCAAAGAGGTCGGAGCCACAGAGGGCGATCGCATGGCGCTGCTCGATAAGGAGATCAAGGGATTCAACGCGGCGATGGTGTGGGGCAACCATCAAGAGGCCGCTGGATACGTTGCTGCCGAGAGCAAACTGAACCTCTCTTCGCAGTTCAAGGATACCTCCGAGGAGGAGCGCATCGTCGATACCAAAGTTACAAACGTGGCGTGGGCTGATGGCGCGCGTGAGGCGACGGTACACGTAAAGACCAAATTCTACCGAGTTCCGGTGTATGTGGTGAATACTCGCACTGAGGAGCAGCGCTGGACGTGGAGCTCCGGGGCGTGGAAGCTGGTGGACCGCACGGTACGCGAGGGATAGGTGCTAGTGAATCTTTTGTTTCGACGATTATGCACTCTTTCGTATCTGACTCAGGCGATCGCGCTTGCGACCGTGCTCAGTGGATGCGGCCTATTTGGGCCGTCCGCCAAGACACAGGGAGCGGGAGAGGTGCCCATCGAGGCAACCGCGGGGATCGATCCTGACGTGACGCCCTTTGTGCTGGAGATCGTGGATGAGGTAAACGATGGAAGGCAGATTATCGTTAAGGGTCGCCTGATACCGAAGGCCGCTAAGCCGGCGGCAGAGGTAGTAGTGCGTCTTTCCGCTCTGGACAGGGCGGGCGAGGAGCATTCCTCTTTCCACAATATGAAGGACCTCCTCGGTAGTGCCGGTGCCGGCAATAAAGGGGGAGTCATGCTCGAAAAGGGGGTCGCTCAACCGTTTACCCTCTCTATGCCGCTTAAGGGTATTACGAGCTATCAGCTCGTGGTCCTATGGGGCAAAGAGGCGGCGCCGTTCTCCCCAATCGAGAGCCCTGCTGCTCAGAAAATCGAGCCTAAGCAGTTCATCGCCTTGCGGAATTTGGAAGTTCATCGGGTTCCCTCTGAAAGCTGTTCGAGCCCACATGAGTGCGTCGTTAGGTTCACCATCACCGGGGAGATGTTCAATTCCGGCACCGCGACCATCCAAGATGTGGTGATTTTAGCTGGGTTTGCTCCGGCTGATACGCTTGATTTGGAGGGTCAAATTCTTGAGAATGAGAAGCGCGTAGAGGTGCCGAACTTGCGGTTAGCGCCAGGAACCTCGCAGCGCTTTAAGCTGTCGTTGGACAAACCAGTTCCCGTTTCAACGACGATTGCTCCCCAGCCCGTAGTGCGTATCGCGTCATTCCGTTCCGAGTAGGTTCGAAGCGCAAAAAACGTGTGTTAGCTCGGGGGATCCCCGTGTACGAAGCTCCCTTATGTCAACAACGGCCGAATCGGAAAAAAATGTAACGGAGTCGTCCAACGAGAAGGTGACGCAAGGGGTGTACATCCGCACGTTCGGTTGCGCGATGAATGAACACGACACGCAGAAGCTCTACAAGATCCTCGAAAAAGAGTATCACCCCGTCGACGCCCCTGAGAAAGCTGACCTTGTGCTGATCAACACCTGTAGTGTGCGAGAGAAGCCTGAGCAAAAGCTCTACAGTATGCTGGGAGAGATGCGCGTTCTGAAAGCTACGAACCCAAAGATGATGGTGGGTGTGTGTGGGTGCGTTGCGCAACAGGAGGGAGAGGAGATCCTCAAGAAGGGACGAAATGTCGACCTTGTATTCGGCACTCACAATCTATCGCTTGTGCCCTCCTTGATTCAGTTGCGCAAAAAGGGCGCTCCCCCTCAGGTCGCGGTGAACTACCGTGAAGATTGGGAGGAGTTGCCGCTTGGGTTCGCAGGCTCTGAACCGGCAAAAAACGGCAAGACCAGCAACGTTACAGCTCTCATCTCTATCAGTCGCGGCTGCAACAAGAGCTGTACCTACTGCATCGTTCCAACCACGCGTGGTCCTGAGGTATCTCGGGCGCTCGCTGAGATCGAGCGTGAGGTTCGGATCGCTGTGCATCGAGGAAGTAAGGAGATCGTTCTCCTAGGTCAGACCGTAAACTCGTATGGATTGGACCTCTCCCCACGCGTCTCGTTTGTGTATCTCCTTGAACGCATTTCAGCGATTGACGGAGTCGAACGTATTCGGTTCCTGAGCCCTCACCCTCAAGAGGTGCGCGCTGATTTCATAGAGTGCGTGAGTTCCAATCCGAAGGTGTGTCGGCACATTCATATGCCTCTCCAATCAGGGAGCGATCGTATTTTAAAGTTGATGAACCGCAACTATCGTCGGGCGAAGTACCTCAAGATTATCGAGGATCTCAAGGCTCGAGTTCCTGATATGTCGATAACCACCGACATTATTGTCGGATTCCCGGGTGAGACCGAAGAGGATTTCCAGCAGACCCTCGAGATTATGGATATCGTTCAGTTTGATCTGATCTATTCATACGCGTTCTCGCCTCGGCCCGGGACCCCCGCTGCCGAAATGCCGGACCTGATACCTCATGAGGAGAAGCTACGCCGGCTTCAGGCGCTGCAGGCGAAGCAGGAGGAGATTCAGAGCGCGCGCCTTGAGCAGTGGGTTGGGAGGACCGCCGAGGTGCTCATCGATAACCATAATCGAATGGATGAACGGTGTTTTCAGGGAAGGATATCTCAGAACCTCGTCGTTAATTTCATCAAGCCGTACGACGGACTCTCACTCGGTTCGCTCGTGAAGGCGAAGATTATCGGCCGCAAACGGTATACGTTGGTGGGGGAGGTTGAGGAGTAGGCCCCTTTTCCGCGTCATGTCACGCGGCGATCGTGATGCGTGTGGCGAAAATGCCTCGCGAGATCTCCGTTGGAATGCCAACCCGTAAGGCTGAACGACCTCAGTGAAATTTTTGATGTGGAGGGGCTACGACTGCCCGGAAGGATCGCCAACCTTGATGAGGAATGTGAATTCATAGAGGTAGTTCAACTGCACGGGCGGTCAGAGCCCGCCCCTCCATGGTCGCAACTACATCGTCGATCTGGCGATACGCGGGCATGGTTATTCTGAAATGCAGCAATCGTATCGCCTCCCTTGGTAAGCGCCCCTAACTAGGCATCCTTTCACCGAATCGCCAACTCAAGTAGAAAGCGCAGTTGAGCTGCGATTAGTGCAGCTCAGGATTATTAGGGGAGCTAGAGGCGATGAAAAGACGTCG